>CADCBP010000004.1 GCA_902799705.1 uncultured Bacteroidales bacterium | reverse complement strand
TTGTGTACCAAATGCCACTCCGTTGCCGTTGACTGTCATCTGTTCGCCACGAATAGTGGTGTTCTTTCTAAGGTCGAACAAGGTGCTGTATGATTCCGAACCCTGTGATATCGTGCAAGCCTGTGCTACATCTATGATGAGACCGTCAATGCCAGTGTTGCGCACCAGATTGGCCGAGTTGCTGATTGTATAGTTACCCTTTATCGCCAGCGTATTCATACCGTCGAACGCAAATTTGCCGTCGCCGAGGATGTCGTCACGGTTGCGGCTGGTAACACGCGTAGAGGCAACATATAAGTCATACTCCTCGCCGCTGACGGTTATCTGACACTCATCCGATTTGCCATTAGCGGTAGCGGTGATGGTAGCTTTCGCACCTATCGGCGCGTTAGCGGCTATCGTCACGATACCGTTTGTTACGGTGGCTACACTTGGGTTGGAACTGGTCCATGTTATTGCCGCTTCGGAGTTAGACGGCATCAGTTGTGCTACCAGTTCGAGCTCCTCATTGGGGTCGGCGGTAATCGCATTCTCTCGCAAGATCAGGGAATCAACAGCATATTTGCCATCGGTGACGGTGATGGTAAAGGTCGTGTTGTTATTCAGCGGATGGCCGTTTTGCAACGGAGTATAGACATATACACCCGGCGTAGCGTTTATGGCATTGATGGTCATCGTCTCGTAGAGCGAGAACGACACTATCGGGGCTGTGCCCTCGCCGCTCACTTCGGTAGTCAGACCGTACACCGAACCGGAGAACGGGCGGCGGCTGACTTCAATACCTGTTATCTTCTCACCGGCAGCAATGGTACGGCTGCAACCGTTGATATAGTCTAACAGCGGGAAATAGCCGTCTGGAGTAACATTGAACTGCACATATCGTGTCTTGTAACCGATAGCACTGTTATATACCAAAATGCGAACATCCAGATAGTTCTTTTCTTGAAGTGTCTTCAGATATACTGTTTTATAGTTAGTAGAAGAACTGATGGGTCTCGTACACTCTGCATCCTCGTAGAATGTGCCGTATTGAGAACCGGTATTGTGGAAATCTACAGTCCAGTTGCTGCCCGATACACCATACCAGTTGGTGGCATTAGATGGTACAGGCGATGCGTCACAGCGGATAACATCACCCTTTTTGCAATTCAGTTCGTTGTTAAAGTTCTGGAAATAGCCTACCGTTTTGCTCACAGACAATTCTACATCTGTCATGTAAACCGATGTGCCTATATATATTCTTGCTTCCGCTATCTGCTCACCGACCAATGTCGAGGGGGTCTCTTTGACACGGGTAAAGACGGTGTTATTCGCATTAGATGAACCTCCCAACTCAAAGAAACCTACTTCGCTTTCCGGTGTAACGGCATTGTTCCAATCGCTTGCGGTAAGAGACGAGGCTTCTTTGGAGTAGTTGAAGATGATATACTCCTGCGTCGTCTTGGCATTGGACAAGTACACCTTGTCGTTGATGTTAGTCAGCGTTGGAACAACCGGTAGATATAGCCGGTATGGCCAGCCGCTGCCACTTTGACGCGGAGATACTTGCCCATCTCAGATTCTTTCGGAGTGTATGTTAGAGTGGTTACAGCACGGCGCTGCTGATGCACGCCGTCGTGCGCAGGAGCACCAGCCGGTTCGTCTTCCTCGATGTCGCTCCATACGGAACCGTCATCGCTTATCTGCCATACTTGACTAATAACCGTCATTGCCACATCGCCGGTGAGCGTGAAGCTGACGTAGTCACCCGGGGCCGGCTCAGAAGTCAATGCTACCGAACCCGAGATAGCGGGAGCGGAAATATGAACAAACTTAGCCGTCTCGCTATTTGAATCTACTATTGTGTATCCACTAATAGTTCCGTTTGTCGGTGAAACAATCTTTAATGCAGAGGAAAGGGTGATGGCACCGTGTGATACAATAGAATATTCCTTACCGGAAATATTATATTCACCGGTTTCAAAGATAACATCACCTTTATACGATTCACCAAATGCCTCTATTCCAAAAGCAAAAACGGCAGCACCATTAGAGGAAGCAACTGTTGCATTTCCTGTGAGTCGTATATTACCGCCAATTGCTTTGATTGCGTCATGCTCTGAATTGACCAGAATAGTTTCTCCGTTGATGGTGATATTACCGATGACAAAACCTGTATTAGTAGTGCTTCCTGCTTGGATGCAGGGCCTGTCTGCAAGTTCCGTTTTAACATTCAAATCTCCGTTGATGGTAATGTCACTCATGGCGTACAAAGCACCTACAGAGGTCAGGCTACCGCTTTGTAATGTAATATCGCCACCTCCGGACACTATTCCGTATTGTCCACCGTTCAATTTGATGGTTCCATCCAGTGTAACATTGCCAGCATATAATTCGCCAAAGAAATCTATTGCAAATGCATATATAGCCGCACCCTTCAGTGAATAGACATTCGCGTTACCGGAAATACTGATATTTCCGCGAGCATGAGACTTTATAGCATCTGTGACGCTACTGACAATTATATTATTACCGGTAATAGTAACATTTCCTTCATAAAAACCTGTATTATCAGCGTTGCCGGCTTGAATGCAGGGCACGTCAGGGCGTGTTGTCTTGGCATTCAAATCTCCGTTAATGGTAATGTCACTCAAAGCGTATAAAGCACCCACAGAGGTCAGGTTTCCGCTTTGTAATGTGATGTCGCCACCTCCTGACACTATTCCGTATTTGCCGCCACTCAAATTAATTGTTCCAGCCAGTGTAATATCGCCAGAGTAAAATTTATCATTAAAATTAGTTAGATCGATTGCCATCGCAAACAAGGCTGCACCCTTCTTGGATTTAACGGTAACATTGCCGGATATATTGATTCCTCCGTCAGCATGAGTTTTAATGGCATCTGCTACGGCGTCAATATTTACGGTTCCTCCGAAGATGATAACACCACCCGAAGCAAATCCTGTATTGTCTGCAAATCCGGCTTGGACACAAGGTTCACTAGTCGACGCGGATTTGGCAATAAGGTTACCAGTTATGGATATATCACCCCACCGACAGCAAATGGCTTGTGCATTTCTTCCGTCCACATCAACATCTCCGTTTAATGTCATTGCCTCTAATGCATATAATGTACCGACTGATGTAATGCTTCCGCCTGTCTTCAGAGTTAGTTTGCCTCCGGAAACTACTGCAAGGGGGGCTCCTTCTAAATGGAATGTGCCGTCTAACGTAACATCACTCTTGAATGTCTCTCCAAACCCTGCTATAGATGTGGTCTGAATAGCGGCTTCATTGGAAGAAGTAACCGTCGCATCGCCCGTTACGCTCACAGAACCGGCATATGCGTGTATCGCAACATTCACTGCACTCACATTGACTGTGCTGCCTGTAATGGTAATATTGCCGGGAGCAAAACCGCTATTGTCAGCCAAGCCTGCCTCAATGGCAGACATTCGCGAAGATGATGTTGAGGCAGTTATATCACCCGTTATAGCAACATTGCCGATTCTTGCATATATAGCACGACCATTCGTACTGGTAAGGTTGAATGTGCCATTCATCGTGATACTACCATTGCGCGAATAGACTCCATCCACTCCGGCATGGACAACAAGTGAACCTCCGGAAATAGTAATGTCCTGATCCACGTTCAAACCGTCCTTGCTGCCGGTAATATCCAATGACGCGGATATGGTATTCAGCGACGACACGGAAATAGCATTCCCATTGGGGTTGTTCACCGTCAGCGTGTTGCTGCCTTGGATTTCCAAGGTGTAGTCACCGCTGATGCCTGTGAGCGTCAAGTCCGTATTCATGAACAGCACCGTATTGCCTGTCAGGACGATGTTGTCATTGGCAACAAGGTTGCTGGCATAGGTTGTACCGCTGACGTTGGTCGCCGCTACATACTGCACATTAAAGATCACTGCGCACATCAAGCATATTATCCCTGCCCAATGGCGAAAAAGTAAATTGTTTCTCATATTGTATTATAATTTAATTAGCATAACTCAGGTTCAAACCTTCGCGCCGCAAAGGTACGAAGATTTTATGAAATACGCAAGGTTTTTGGAAGAAAAATAAATTTTGCACGGCATTTTGCCGGTTTAGGTAGGGTTTGGGGGCGGTTTTATCCGGTTGCCTCTTCAGTTTTAAAGATTGTTTGTATTGTTAGTTTGTTGTTGTTTGTTTGTTTGTTTGTTTGTTTGTTTGTTTGTTTGTTTGTTTGTTTGTTTTTTTTTTTTCCTTGTTAATCCTATAGGGTTACTATACCATTGCTATACCCATAGGCTATTATTGACATTGGATTACCAAATTTTGCGCTCAGGGAACATTTTTCACTAAAATACTTGCATATATCATTTATTTTTACTACTTTTGCAGCCGGAAATGCAAAATGTTACAACAACTGAACATTTTTTACTTTACTTTTGAACATTTTTATTCAATATGATACAAAGGTCTGAAATTAAGGAACTTACAGCAAGGTTGAAAGAGCCGAGAAAGTTCATTCAAGTGATCGTTGGTCCCCGTCAGGTAGGCAAAACAACGATGGTGACCCAAGCTATGGAGCAACTGGACATTCCTCATCTGTTCTTTTCGGCGGATAATATCTACGCCTCTGACGAATGGCTGGCGGAGAAGTGGCAGTCTGCGCGGTTGATGGTACAATCCCGCCAACCGGAGCAACTGATTCTGGTCATTGACGAAGTACAGAAAATCCCCAACTGGTCCGAACGCGTCAAGAAGGAATGGGATCTGGATACATTCAACCGTATGCCCATCAAACTGGTGCTTCTGGGTTCGTCCCGTCTGATGATCATGAACGGACTGACAGAGTCCTTAGCCGGACGGTTTGAACTCATCCGCATGACGCACTGGACCTACTCCGAGATGCACGAGGCGTTCGGTTGGGATCTCGACACCTATATCTATTATGGCGGCTACCCCGGTGCGGCAGAGATGATTGCTGACGAAGACCGATGGCGGGCGTATGTCGAGAATGCCATTTTAGAGGCCTCTATCAACAAAGACGTTCTGCAAACAAGTAATATCTACAAACCCGCTTTGCTGCGCCAGTTGTTCACGATGTGCTGCGCCTACTCCGGTGAAGAGTTGTCATTCAGGAAGATGTTAGGCAACCTGCAGGAAGCAGGCAATGCCACCACGCTCGCCAACTATCTGCAACTGCTCGCGGAAGCCAATCTGGTATCGGGGTTGCAGAAATACGCACGCGACAAAGCACGCAAGTACAGCAGCACACCGAAACTGCAGGTGTTTGACAACGCGCTGATGAATGTCTATAACCAGACCACTTTTGCTTCCGTCCGGACCGATGCCGCCCTGTGGGGACGGCAAGTGGAATCGGCAGTAGGCAGTTATCTGCTATCCCAGGCGGAGAAACACCGCATGCAGGTTTACTACTGGCGGGAGAATAACGCCGAGGTGGATTTTATCCTCCAGCGCGGTCTGTCCGTGGTGGCGATAGAGGTGAAAAGCACCAACGCCCGCACCAACGCCGGACTGCATCTCTTCAGCAGCAAATACAAGCCGCTGCAAGCCTTTGTCGTAGGAAACGAGGGAATGCCTCTGGCAGATTTCCTGCAAACGGACTTGCGTCTCCTGTTTCGGTAATCCACTATGTCAAAGATCAATTCATTTACCATTTGGTCATTTACGATGTACCATTTGGTAGAGCGGTGCGTCGCGCCCGCTTTTTTTATAGACCGCTTACGCTATCCCAGATAAACCAGGCGAGCATAAAAAAGCGGTACTCCGCATATAAAAGGGTCCCCGAAGATTTTTTCTAATATGCAAATAAAAAGTAAAAAAAAATCATATAAATTTGCGTATATCGGAAAAAAGCAGTACCTTTGCAGCGGATTTGAAACAGAGGATGGATTTGACTGCTTGCAACCTCGTTAAAACAATGCTAAAACTTGTGCCACAAGACCAAACAGTCGCTTGTGGATTTTTTTATATACAATACTATGCATTATTTATTTACATCAGAGTCGGTGTCAGAAGGACACCCGGACAAAGTGGCGGATCAGATATCAGACGCCATATTGGATAATATGTTAGCTCAAGATCCCCATGCTCACGTAGCCTGTGAGACGATGTGTACGACGGGTCAGGTTGTGATTGCGGGCGAGGTGAGTTGCAAAGGATGGGTGGATCTGCAGAAGATAGCCCGCAAGACGATAGCGGAGATTGGTTACACGAAGTCGGAATACAAATTTGAGGCGGAGAGTTGCGGTATCCTGACGGCTCTTCATGCCCAGAGCCCTGATATCAACATGGGCGTGAGCCGCGATGTAGCGGAAGAGCAAGGCGCCGGTGACCAGGGAATGATGTTCGGTTACGCGACGGACGAGACGGACAATTTCATGCCGCTGACGCTGGACTTGGCGCACACCTTAGTTTATACCCTCGCGCGTATCCGGAAGGAAGGCAAACAGATGCAATACCTCCGTCCTGACAGCAAGTCTCAAGTGACGATCGAGTACGACGCGGTCAGTGACCGAGACGGAAAGCCATGCGGGCAGCGCCCGGTACGTATCGACACGATTGTGCTCTCGACGCAGCATGATCCGGAGGTGGCAACGAGTGAAGGAGCGAAAGAGTTAACGAGTGAACGAATCAAAAAAGATATTATCGAGATTCTCCTTCCCCGCGTAGCGACGCGCGACTCGCGCTACGGTCATCTGCTGGAGCAGTTTCTTGAAGATCCGAAAGCGAAGTTGTTAGTCAACCCGACGGGAAACTTCGTCATCGGCGGTCCTCACGGCGACACGGGTCTGACGGGCCGCAAGATCATCGTAGATACGTACGGCGGTCGCGGCGCCCACGGCGGCGGTGCCTTCAGCGGCAAGGACCCGTCGAAAGTGGATCGTTCGGCAGCCTACGCGGCACGGTGGATCGCCAAACACCTCGTAGCAGCAGGAGTAGCACACGAGGCATTGGTACAGGTGAGTTATGCCATCGGCGTAGCCGAACCCGTCTCGCTGTACGTCAACACTTTCGGAACAGCCCAAGTGGCAATGAGCGATGCGGAGATTGCTCAGAAAGTGAGCGAGCTGTTTGACCTGCGTCCTGCCTCAATCACACGCGACCTCAAACTGACGCAACCGATGTACGAAGAGACTGCGCGCTACGGGCACATGGGACGCAAGAACGAGGTTGTAACAAAGACCTTCCTGGATGCCGACGACCATGAATATACCCGCGAAGTGGAACTGTTCACATGGGAGAAACTCGACCGCCTTGACCAAGTCAAAGCAGCATTCGGAAAAAACTGATTTCTGATTTCTGATTTCTAATTTCTAATAACTATATGGAGTATAGTGTAACCAAAAGGACGCTGATGGTGACAGCAATAGTGCTGCTATCGCTGGTCATCGATCAGGCTATCAAACTCTATATCGCCACGCATTTTGCATTAGGCGAGAGCCGCGAGGTATTCTCATGGTTCTGGATATGCTATGTCGAGAACAACGGAATGGCGTTCGGCATCGAATGGTTCAGCAAGTTGGCATTGACCCTTTTCCGCCTGTTAGCAGTAGGTCTGCTGGGCTGGTACGCACACGTACTGATCCATAAACCCGAGACGAAAACCGGTTTCCTCGCCACCATCGCTTTCATCATCGCCGGAGCATTAGGAAACATCATCGACTGCGTGTTCTACGGCAAGCTGTTCGGTTACGCAGGCTGGTTCTACGGCCGCGTGGTGGATATGTTCTACTTTCCGCTGATTCATAACAGCGCCGGCGAGGTGGTCTTCTTCCGTCCCGTGTTTAACTTCGCCGACAGCTGCATCACCTGCGCCGTAATAGCGATCCTGCTCTTCTATATGAAGGAGTTGAATAAGGATTCAGGAGTCAAGAATCAAGAGTCCGGACAAAAATGAAGTTCAACCAATACATATTAATCCTTATTCTTTATTTCTTGCTCTTTACTCTATCCGGCTGCCGGCCGAAAGGGATCTTACATTCGTGGGAGATGAGGGACATCATGGTCGATCTGCATAAGACCGATGCGCTGCTGCAGGTAACAGGCTTGCAGTTCGGGCATGATGACGTAACCGAGATCTACTACGCCGAAGTGTTAGAGAAACACGGCGTGACGCAGGCTCAGTTCGACTCATCGCTGGTTTGGTACACCGCCCATCCCCAACTCTTCGATAAGATCTACCCGAAAGTACTGGCGAAATTAGACGAAGAACGTACCGCCTTTGAGGCGGCGCATGAGGAAGTGATGAACCTACGTCCTGCCATGTACTCTATCCCACCCAGACGAAACAAAAAGCCGGCGCTGACACGGCACCAGCTGGATAGCATTCTGCGTGTGACACAGCACGGTTACCCTGTTCACTGGGAACCCGAACGCAAGACTCCTGTCCCTACTCCTCCCTATCGGGACGAGCGTAATTAATCAATGCATGATCTTATAGATCAGTTCTTTCCATAAATCGGCATCTTTCGCCGAGGGGTTGTTGATTCCTTTGTAGCGTGCGTCCATCTCGCGCAGATATCCGATAATGAGGAATGTCTTCCCAGCAGGATAGCGTTTTGCCGCGGCGGCATAGTCGCGCACGAAGAAGGGGTTGATGCCTAACTCTTTCGCCACGTTCGCCTGACTCTTGTCGGGCATATAATGATACATCAGCAGGTTGGAGAAGAAGGTATGCAACGGCGCCAGTTCGCGTACCATCACATGGTCTTTGCTGGAAGCGAAATACTGCGTGATACGGTGTGCTCTCGCTATATCTCCTCGGATAAGCGCCGACTGCAATTCGATGATGTTATAATCCTTCGAGATACCGATATTGCGTTCCACGAGCGCCGCGTCGATGGTGTTGACTCCTTCGGGACGCCCGTCAAGCAGTTTCTGAATGGCACCGACAATCGCGGAGAGGTCCGTCCCCAGGTGATCCGCCAGAAGCGGTGCCACACGCGGGTCGATTGTTAATGGCGGACTGTCGGGATGATCCGCGGCGTTGCCGCTTAATGATGCATTAAAATCCGCGATGTAGGCACTGATCCACCGCTCCACTTCATAGTCGCGCAACTTGTCAGATTGCAACCACACTACATGCGGATGCTCCGCCGCCGTCTTCCATATCCCCTGCCGTTTGTCGGGCTTTCCGTTAAAGCAGATCACGAGTACCGTCTGCAACATGATGTTATTGAGGTACGCCTCCAACGCCTCCCATTTCTTCACCGTCTGCGCTTCTCGCACGATAACCACCTTGCGTCCCCCCATCATCGCATAGCCGCGCGCTGCACTGATAACCGACGCTATGTCGGCATTCTGCAGGTCACGGCCATAAACGATCTGTTGGTCAAACTCCCGCGCCATCGCATCGAGTGCATGTTCCGCGATGTAGTCACACACCTGATCGGTATAATAAGGTTCGTCACCGCACAGCACATACACCGGCGCGTACTTGTCCGCCTTCAAGTCGGCGATAATATCATTGAATTTCTTGATCATATTCACTCTTTCATTCTTTCACTCTTTCATTCTTTCACTCTTTCATTCTTTCATTCTTTCACTCTTTCATTCTTTCACTCTTTCATTCTTTCACTCTTTCACTCTTTCTGGGGATATAGATGGTGTAGCGGAAGGTGGTCCGCGCTATTTCGGTATATCCCATTTCGCGCAACATGCGCTCCATGGTGCTCTGACGGTCTTTGTACTCGGGTTTGGTCTTGAACTGCGGCGAGAAAGAGCAGAAGACAACAGGTTGCTCCTCTTCGATGATCGGACGATATTTGGCGGTATAAACCGAATCGTAAATATTCGACCAGAACTCATTGTAGCGCGCCGCCTGACACCCCGTCACAGCCCGCATCAGATGGTTCTCCTGGCCGAGGGCCAAGATATTTTTGGTTTCAGATTTAGGATTTAGGATTTGTGATTGGAGTTGCTCGTAATCTGTTTTGTACTGCCGGATACGCGCTTCCTGTGCATCTGTGACTGCAATACCTCGATAGGGAGAGATCGCACTGATGGTTGTCGCCTGCGTGAGGTCGTTCTTGCCGATACTGTTCGTACTATGCCGAACCATCACCATCATCGTCACAGGTAACAACACCCACCATAAATAACGGCGCATGGGAGTTGCATGCTGCGCGGCGGCTACCGGCAATAAGCACAGCACCGCCGGAAAGAGTTTGAGCCAAGCCGTGTCGGTGCCCAAGGTCGCGACTATTAAAATCGCCGCTCCAATTAAGATTTCAAATTTATGATTTATGATTTCTGATTTGCTTGCCGCCACCGCGATCACAATACACAATGCAGAAAGCAAGTAGGTCATCTCGACATTATACCACTGCGCGGGTTGGGTCGCATACGCGATATATAATACGAGCGCGAGACCGATTATCAAACCGGTTAATGGAGATTGGAAATTCTTGCCGATAGCGAGCACTCCGATGCCGAGAAGGAGAAAACCGACTAACATGCCGGCATTCGTCCATAGCTTGGTGACCATCGGCCATAAGTCATGACTGGTCATGGCGGCATCGATTGGCGCCGGCGTGACCAAAAGAGCACCTATGCCGTACACCATCGCGGCTGCAACAGCGGCAACAGGCAGGCACCACAGACTGCGCTTCTTCCACAACGGAATCAGGACAAGCAACACCAGTATGTTCGGGAAACGGACACTTACAGCTATTCCGGCGAGAATAGCCGTAAAGATTTCTGATTTCAGATTTCCGGTTTCTGATTTACTTGCTGTGACCCAGATGGCGGAAAGTAACAGTACCGTCAGTGTGCCGGGACTGAACTCCTGAAACGTGCCGTAGCCCGTCAGCAGGAAAGTGAGCGCCAGCCAATGGAGGTTCTTTTTCCGCTGCTCCTTATCCAGCAGACAACAGTAAGGCAATGCAATTGCACTCACCGTACATAACCATCCGAAGAGACGTAGCGGCAGCAGTTCCGCCCCGAAGATGCGCACGACAGCGCCGCCGGTGAGCAGCGTGCCCACCGCCATCCATCCGCCCTCCAGATGCTGGTATTTATACAGCCAGTAGAGCGGGTCCTGATGGTTTCCGAAACCGGCAAAAACGAACCACAGGGTCCATGCCAGCGCCACCACCAACAGCGTTAACGATAATATGCTTCGATCAAATCGCATATATGATTCACATCCTCCGTGCCCAGGTCGTAGAACAGGGGCAAACGCACCAGACAATCGGCATAGCGGTCACATTCCGGCAATGCCCGTCCGTCATGCTTATCGTGATAATAATGGCTGCTATGCAGACTCAGATAATGGAAGACTGCAAATACCTCATGCTCCTTCAGATAGGCCAACAACCCCGTACGCGCCTCCAGACTCGGCAACACGAGATAGAACATGTGGGCATTATTGGTCGCATAATCCGGAATATCCGGCAGCGTAAACCTACCCTGCTCTGATAGAGATTGAAGACGTTGATAGTAAGTCTCCCACAGCTGCTTGCGTTTCTTTTGGATGTCGTCGATATTCTCCAACTGCGCCCAAAGGAACGCCGCATTCACTTCGCTCGGCAGGAACGAACTTCCCATGTCCACCCATCCGTATTTATTCACTTCGCCGCGGAAAAACTCGGCGCGGTTGGTTCCTTTCTCCCAAATAATCTCCGCGCGACGCACGAACCGCTCGTCATTCACCACCAACAAGCCGCCTTCGCCACCCGCCGTGATATTCTTCGTCTCATGGAAAGAGAAAGCGGCCAAGTGACCGATGCCTCCGAGAGGCTGACGGCTGACAACTGATGACTGATGGCTGATGTAATAGCTATCTATTGCTTGCGCGGCATCCTCCACTACCAGCAGGTTATGCTTCTCCGCCACCGCCATGATGGCATCCATGTCGCAAGCCACGCCGGCATAATGCACCGGCACAATGACTCTCGTGCGCGGCGTGATGAGCGCTTCCAGACTCTCTGCATCCAGGTTCGGGTTACGCTTCATACTGTCCGCAAAGACCACCTTGGCCCCCTCGCGCAGAAACGCCAACGCTGTCGAGACGAAGGTATAACTCGGCACAATCACTTCGTCGCCGGGTTTCAGGCCACACAACATGGCGCACATCTCCAAAGCATCCGTGCCGGAACTCGTCAGCAGACATTTGCGAAAGCCGTAGCGCTGCTCGAACCAAGCCTGGCAGGCTTTTGTGAACTTACCGTTGCCGCTTAACTTACCGGCGAACACCGCCTCGTACATGTAATGGGCCTCCTTGCCCGTCAAGTGCGGTTGATTGAAATTTATCTTCATAAGAAAAATACAATTACTCCTATTATAATCACTCCGATGGCGAGTCCTTTGCGCCATGAGATGGGTTCTTTGAACAACGCCCGACTGAGGACCGGCACAAACAGATAACTCATGGACTCGATGATGCTGATCTCCTTGAGTTGCAGCCCGTAATGCATGCACCAGATATTCACAACCATCGTGGCGAACATGATTGCATAGCCGCTTATCACCCATCCGTTCATGTACTGCCGCCACCATGGGGAATAACCGCGACGGGCACCCTGCTTGAGCATCATCTGTGCGCAAGCGGCGGTGAAGACGGATCCTATGGCAATCAAAGCATATATCATGAGCGCGCCAATAAAACGATTCCTGTAATGATGATGACCGAACCGATGATGTTCGGAATTGTGATGACTTCGCCGAAAAGCAAAGCGGCGATGAGCATGGTGAAGATCAGCGTCGTGCCTTTGAACATATACGCCGTGCTCAGTTCGATACGTCGCAAGACTTGCTGCCATAACAGCGCATAGATGCCGATGATCGCCACGGCGCCGCCGAACCATAACAGGTACAGCCATGAACCCGTCGGCTGCATCGATGCCATCTTCGTGCATATACCCACGCAAGCATACAGCATGTTGATGCCCACCAACGCTACTATGTCCTTCGCTCTAACCATTCAGTCTTTCAGTCAGCCATTCTCAAAAACCTCGCCGGATTGCCGACCCAAATTTCTTCTTCACCGATATTCTTCGTCAGCACGGCACCCATCCCCAAGGTAGCGTAATCGCCTATCGCCAGGTTCTCGCGCACCGTGGCATTGAGTCCGATATGTACCCCTTTGCCTATCTTCAGATAACTGCCGACGCATGCTTGCGCGGCGATATGACAGAAGTCGCCGACTTCGTTGTCATGGCCCATCGTAGCTCCCACCATCATCATACATCCTTTGCCGAGCCGGCTGCCCGGCGACATCGCTACCTGCGGCAGCACAACACATCCCGGACCCAACTCGACGCTCGGCGCGACATATGCCATCGGATGCACAAAAGTCGCCAAGCGGTCATCGGGAATACCCAACTGCTCGAACATGGCGATGCGCTCCCTGTTTCCGTCGATACGGAAGATGGTGTTGATGAACCAATAGCCTTCGGCTAACAGCCGCTGTGCGTCACTTACCTTACCAATGACTGGAAACAGGTCTATCTTCTCCCCCACCGGCACGCGGTCGTTCAAGAAACCCGCCACTTCGAGATCCGTGGCCCCCATGCGCCGTGCATGCTCGATGGCTGCAGCTACCACCGCCGCATTGCCCTGACCGCCTAATATCGCTACTTTTCTCATAATACCTGCTCGATGATAAAGTTCGGACGCTGCTTGGTCTCCAGGAAGATACGACCGATATACTCGCCCAGTACACCCAGAAACGCGAAATTCAGACCGAAGAGGAAGAGCATGAGTACCATCATACTGGTCCATCCGGCTAACACATTACCCATCAGTTTATAGATAATCAGTGCCAGCGCCGCAATCATACTGCCGACGCATAACAGCGCCCCAAGATAGGTAACCATGCGGATAGGGAACATGGAGAACGAAAAGATGCGGGCGAAAGTCAGCGCAAGCATTTTCGACAGGTTATACCCGCTCTTTCCGGCAAAGCGCGCATCGCGTTTCAGCGGCACCGCTACATATTTGTTGCCGATATAATACAACAGGCTCACCGCCGTGGCGGTCTTCTCCGGGAAGCGGCGCAACTCCTCCACCACACTCTTCTTCATCACGCGGAAGATGCCGAGTCGCGGCATGGTGTGGATGTCCGTAATGCGGTTGCTGACATGCTGGAAGAGACGCGAGAAGGCAATCTTCATGCGGCTGTCTTTGCGTTCCTCCCACTGGGCGATCGCCATCGTCGCTTCGGGTGCTGCCAACAAGGCATCAATCAGCACCGGTATATCTTCCGGCCTGTCCTGTAAGTCACTGTCCATCAGCACGATCAGGTCCTTCGCAGTAAGCGACAAACCCGCCGCGATCGCATTCTGCTGACCGAAGTTACGACTCAGCCGGGCAATACGCAGGTGTTCCCGTTCTGCTCGCTCCGCCTGCATGATCTCCCACGACCGGTCACGACTGCCGTCATCCACAAGGATGATCTCATAGTCATTCACGATATTTTCCAACACCGCTGTCAGCCGCCGTAACAGTTCGCTGATCACTTCTTCGTCATTATAAATCGGCACAACCACCGACAAACTCTGCTTATACATGTCTCTAAACTATAAACTTTCGACTAATTTACCATTTTGGTAAATTCTATACCCTGTCCGCTCACCGCTACAACTTACGTTCTCCGGAGCATCGAAGATCACGCTACTGCGACCGATCTGTTTGGGCTCCGGGTGGATAATCTCCCCCAATGCCACACGGATCACTCCTTCTACGAAATCATATCCTGTACTCAGCCGCACGAGGTCGCTGCCGATAAAATCTCCGCCCATACGGCCGCCTATCTCCATCACGACAATGCGTCCTTCGTTCGTAATCTTATACTCTGAATGACTCGCGCCATTGGTCAGTCCCAGTGCATCCAACGCCAGGCGAGTGATATCAAAGATATGCGTCTGCATCGCTGCCGGCAAGTCAGAAGGCTGGTGATGCTCCAACTCCACAAAATGCGGTGCTCCGGTCGTCACCTTGTCGGTGATCTGCAATGCGTAATGGATGCCTCTGCAGCTGATCATCTCCACACTTATCTCACGACCGTCGATATATTCCTCCACCATCGCCTCGTGCGCAAACGAAGCCTTTATCGCTTTCTCTATCGCCGGCTGCAGCGCTTCAGGCGTCTCCACTTTCGTCACAGCAAGACTGCCTGACCGGTCACTCGGCTTGACGATGAGCGGCAACGCTAAATCACGTCCCTTCGGGGAAGGGTTAGGGAAAGGCTCCTCTATAACGTGCATAAATCGCGGACAATCCACGCCTGCTGCCATCAGTGCCTCGCGCATCATATATTTATTGTTCGCGCGCACGGCGGCTTCATAACTGTTTCCTGTCAGCCCCATCTGTTCCGCCACATAGGCTACCGTCGGCGCTGCAGCATCGCTGGCGATAGTGCATACACCATCAATCTTCTCCTCGCGACATATACAGAGTATTTCTTCTTTCTCCAGCACCGAGACAGGATAAAACACGTCGCACAGATCCTTGCACACGGCGCCTTCTTCCCATGCGAAACAGATCGTGCGCAATCCCATCTCTTTAGCCCGTTCTACTAATGGGCGCTGCAAATAACTCGCTCCAATTATCGCTATCGTCTTCATAAATCACAAATCCTAAATCCTAAATCTTAAATCATAAATCATAAATCACAAATCCCTAATCCTCATGCGCACAAGCGCATATTTCCCATTATGGCACACAGGCACTACTTTCGTGGGCACGCCGTAATGTTTCTCTATCTGTTCGCATATACGCGGAACGGCTGTGCGTTCCTGCTTGTATCCTTGCACGTCCGTAAAGATGTACATATCGTCCCGCAGCAATGCGCGATAACTGTGTCCTACGGGTTGGTTGAGCGGACACCAGGTCATCCACCCCAAGGTGTATTTGCCGCATTCATACGGCCAAATATGCCATGGATTCATTGCCTCCATCATCATCGTCGTGCCGATAGTCGTCACCTGTGCATCGTCCGGCACATAATCAATCAATGGGCGTTGCAGCCGTTCCCATACGTAGCGGTTATAACTCGCCGTGGTGCATTCCGCATAGATCTGATAGATATACCATCCGCTCAGCACCGTCATCGCTATTCCTATTCCCCATCGCCGTTTCTTACCCGTCGTCTTCGGCAGCAGCATGAAATCCGTCACGAGCAACGGCATCAACATACACAGGAAGACACGGTTTTTCAGGAATCCGTCCAGGCTTACGTGTATGACCAGTGCTGCCACGAAGGCGGTGTATGTTATCAAAAAGATATACTTCGTGCGGTTACCGGTCGTCAAAATCATCAGAATCAACAGCGCTATCAAGATCACCACTTCTACAGCATACTTGTTCAAACGGTGCAGGTTATTCCATTGGTCGCGCACCGGCACTTTACCAACTATTGCGCTCAGTTGCCTCATCGCAGGAAGGTCAATCTGTTCCGCATCGGGCGTGAAACGCAGGAGTAACTGGTAGTCAATCCAGTTGATATTCTCCGGCAATTGGTTCGGACGCAACTTATACGCATTGGGGTTGTCGTTCAGTTGAGCCCGCAGTTGGTTATAGGCCCGGTAATATTTCCACTCCGGATCACGGTCATAAATCTTCTGGTTCGCAATGCGGCACCCTGCAACCGTCGTCAGCATCAACACTACCGCAATATATTTGCGCCATTCAAGACGATAGGTATAGACGATGATCGGCGCCATCAGCAATCCCACCAGCCCCGCAGCCATAAAACGTATCAAGGCGGCGATGATCACTAATACTACTCCGCTCCACCGCGCTTTCCTGCTTTCCCGCATCAACAGCACGCACCCCGCGAGACACACCAAGCCGGCTGTCGTTGTGAATTGCAATGCAACGATGATACGCGCCCAGAGCGCATACAGGATGACCAGCCATACGATTCGTTCCCATCGTGCACGGTTAGGGGTAGTCAGCAAGCAGTAACCAAGCACCGACATCGAAAGGACGTGCAGCACCGCGAACGACAGCGTGTACCATTCGACGGCTTTTGTCATACTGTACAATCCGGCTAACACAAAGCCGTACAGCACATTGATATATACCAGATGATAGTCCGGCACCCCCGAATAACTGCCATTGGCGATCATGGCCATCATCACGTCGTCATTCTCTTCGAATCCCAACGGTAACAACCAAGCCATCACCGCAAAAAACAAGGTGTTTAATGCTATTACTATGTATTTCAGTCCTTTCAACTTTCAACTTTCATCTTTCAACTTTATCACTCCCAGTGTCTGTCTTTGGCAAAGAGCCGCGAGAGGCCGCCCAACCAGACTGCTTCTTTCATATGCCGTGCGTAGGCGGGACTAAACTGCGACACCCACTCCGCACTATCCATCCTCACCTGCATCGTATGCCATTTACGAACAAACCGGTTGTGGTACTTCTTCGATTGCCTCGTCGCACTCATCTCGCTCGTTCCTTCAAAAGTCTCTCCATACAGTATGGCTTCCATCAGTCGCTTGCCCCTAACCTCTAACCCGCTAACCTCTAATCCGCTAACCTCTAACCCGAGGTTGTGCTTCAGCACAATCATATACACCTGCCACACATCCCATGCGTTCAGTGCTTTCAGCCAGTGCTCCAGACGTTTCCAATCGATGCGCTCTTGTTCATGATGCAACAACAACGCCAAGTCGCATAACTGCCTTATATTCGCTCCGCTGCTGATCATGTGCTCCCATGAATGCAAAAAAACCATCAGTGCATTGAACGTCGGTTCAAAGATCTCCAGTCTCATATCTCCAACCTTCAGTTCGAAGGCATGCTCCATGCCGTATCGCTCCATCTCCGCGTAGCGTCTCACGTCTCTCGGATGGGTCAATCCAACGCTCACACGGTGCGTCTCTATTGACACACCGTCCGCAATCAGGTTATAATGCTTGTAATGGTCCAGTTCTTCGTCGAACTTCAGTGCATCAGGAAAAGTTTCGCGCATCACTGCGCACGCCGGGTGGTACTGTTCCTTGCCGACAAATAAATCGATGTCCCCCCATTGCCGCATAGACGGATCAGGATAATATGCCGCCAGGCCCGCTCCTTTCATCAGCACCGCCTTGATGCCGGCTTTCTCCAATGCCTTCCATGCCCGCTCTAAAACGATTTGCATCTTCGCTTGGGTCTGCATATTCTGCACGCAAACCATTTTCATCACCGGCGTCATCGGCAATCTCGGAAAAACCAAAGGACCAAGACCATGCTGCATAAGGAGACGGATCAGTTCATCACTCATCTCCACCTCCGGCATCGGCTCATCCCACAACGCCGCTCTGACTATGGCAAAAAAATCTTTCATCTTTCAACTCTAAACCTACTTGCTCCTCGCGTGATTGAATACAATCTGGTAAAAGGCCTTCCAGAAATACCGCCAGTCGGTTCGGATCGGATGTTCCAAGTATGCCCGAGTGTATCGCGCTTCACTTTCGAACATCTCTTCTTGTGTCTGCGGCATATCGGCATAGAAAGGCGGAATCAGTCCCGGTTTTACTTGTGTCCGCAGGTCTTGCAACCATTCCGGATAAGTGTCGAACTTCGTCTTGCTCAGCGGTCGTACACCCACCAACTTCATGTCGCCGCGCAGCAGATTGATGATCATCGGCAGTTCGTCTATCCATAGACTGCGGAAGATGTGTCCCCAGGTCGTGATACGGAAATCATTGGCTGCCTTGTCGCCGTCTTTCGTGCCATAGGTGTCATATACATATTTCTGGATATACTCTGCGTACGGATGCATGGTGCGCATCTTATAGAAGAACCTGATCTCCTTGTTCTTGCATACGCGCGGAAGTTTGATCAGCGGACCGTACACCTTGATCTGTTCTTGCGGGTAAGGCTGCGAGTGACGGTGTGCAAACACATATTCGATGTGCCCCATCGGCACAATCTCGTCCACCTCAAATCCGCAGTAGTACAAACGGCCTAACACCTCCGTCTTGCTCAGCATTCGCTTACGGCCTTTTGTCAGATCGTAATACAGACGGCTGGTTAACATCAGACGCGGAAGCACGCGCTTATTCCAGAAATAGAAACAATACACAATCCAATTTAAGCCCCATGGATAGCGTTTCAATATCTTCTGCTTGATATACTCCTGCGGCCGGTAACAGCATACATACCGTCCTCCGTCCGGCAGTTTCTGGTTCACGATACAGAACCGGCGATTGATACCCTTGGCGTCATTCAACAAAGTCAAATCAACAATCGTATCATATTGATAATCTTGCAGTTGCAAGAAAGCAAATCTGTTGCGGTCACACACCACTTTTGTCAATCGCGAATCCAGCCTTGCTTTCTTGCGCAGCAAATAGTAATCCGCCTCCGTGGTCACACTCAGCACCGACTGATGGATAGCCTCTATCGAACTCTTACTGCGTTTCTCGTCCTGACGTTGTACTTGAGCATTCTTGCGTTGCTCAATCTGCATCGCCGGCACCAACATATTGGTTGCGTACTTCCAGTAATGCTCTGTGATAACAATGACTAATTCGAATACCAACACGATCAGTATTGTCCACATAGCAACGCGTGGCGATAACTGATAGGGTGTTTTCGGTAGTACCCACCAACATAAACCTATCAATATACCGGCATCGGCAACCAGCGACATCACCGACTGCCATAGCCAGGTCTCTTTATACGACCGGTACAACTGGACGGCGAAACCAAGCACCACCCATAACACCGCCAATATGCCGAACAGAGCCCAGTAATGAACAATCTCGCTCTTATCCGCCACCCAACGCCATAACATGCATAGCGCCGCGGCAATCACCCATACCAGAAAATCAAGCGATATCCTTCTTTTCCATCCTTCGCGTAACATACTTACCTCCTTTCATCCCAGCCAAAAGGATGTGCGCTTAATGGTAATTTAGCCAATGGATGGTAGTCGCCTACCAAACCGATCGGTTCTGCATGCCGGATCTGGGCCACAGTCTCAATGCTCGGGCGGGACTCGGCTATGCGGAAACCGTCTCCTGCCAATATATGTCTGTACGCTTCGGTATGCAGTTCGGTAAAACCTTGACTGAACTCAAACTCCTCTCCATCCACACGCAACGTACGGAATGTGCGTTCAACCCCTGCCGGCAGACAATCCGCATTTATACTAAGGAAATAGCGCACGCGAGCCTGCGCAAGCTCGAGATACCCGGCTACGCGGTCGAACGACATGACATGCACGATATTTTTCTTCACCGGACCAAACACCCACTGCAGCATATCGTAGAAATGCACACCGATATTCGTGGCGATACCTCCGGATTTGTGAACATCTCCCTTCCAACTCGAGTAATACCATTTGCCGCGGCTGGTGATATAAGTCAGATCCACATCGTATATCTTATCTTTCGGCCCTTTCTCCACTTTCTCTTTCAGCGCACGGATCTTCTCATGCAGACGCAGCTGCAGCATCGTATAGGCTTTGTGACCTGTCTCGTTCTCCAACTCCAGGAGGTTGTCGATGTTATACGGATTGAGCACTAATGGTTTCTCGCAAATCACATCGCATCCCAAACGCAGACCATAACGGATAAACGCATCGTGCGTATAGTTCGGAGTACAGATAGATACCCAACTCAAGGGGTTGTCTGTCCGCATCTGTTTCGAACAAAAACGGTCGAACTGCTCATTCTCCGTGAAAAAGGAGCAGTCCGGGAACGAACTGTCCAAACGACCTACACTATCGAATTTATCATAGGCCACAAGAAGGTTGTTTCCTGTGTCTTGGATAGCTTTGATGTGACGAGGTGCAATATATCCCGCCGCGCCAATCAATGCAAAATTCAATGGTTTATTCATATCGTTTATTATACTTTAATTATCTCTTCAATTTCTTTATCGTCTTGACGAAGATGGTTCCTATCCGGTATAACAATGGACGCTGAACGCATACAAACCTTCCGTGCTCCACCATCTTGCCGCAGAACTCAGCCTTGTAATCCCGTACTCCGTATTCTTCATCAGGCTTTCCGGCTCCCATCATATCGTAACGTGTGCATCCTTGCTCTTTTGTCCATTGTATCCCTGCCCAAGTCGCCATCACGGACGGATGCTGCTTCTTATACGCGCTGTTCATCCCGCACGCAAACCATTCATAGGTTGTTCCTTCTTCCCCTTTTACAAGCATTGATCCGCCAATCACGCGGTTGTTATGCTTTACCAGGATAAATATCCCTACTCCTTGCCGATACGCCTCTATGAAAAACTCTACCGGCCATAACGGGGTCTTAACCTTCGTCCGATACAAGTTTCTCAATATCTCATACCACTCCCGTATAGAACTCTCGCTTGGCGCTTCTTTTATGCTTTCATTTTTGATCACCTCTATTGTAGCGTCACTTTTGCGGACTTGCCGGCGTCTGTTCCCGCTCAGGTTATTCTCCCTCGGATCCACATGGAAGTTCAGGTGCGGGCAATACGCAAATTGTGCCTTCTCAAATGACTCTTTCCATCTGCTATAGTCGTTCAAATTACGCGTCTCGATATAGATGGGAGTGGAGTCTGCCCCATCCCTCATTAAAAGGAGAGTGCTTTTTACCGCAGTCATCAGCGCTATGACTTCAGCGTCTGTCGCATCGTCTGCGAGACACGGTCCGCCGATGATGATCGCTCTCCGGGTAAAGTATTGCTTTACCGCACTCTTCTCCTTCGTCACATACCCGACACACACGCCCGCTAACCCGCTAATCCGTTCAACCGCCACTGCAAACGGCTCAAACAATTCCGGCATACTGGCGAAGAATGCATACGCATCCGGCGTCTGAAACCATGTTCCCGTCGCGCTGTTTCTTATCAGTTCCTTCCACTGTTCCTGATTTATTTCTTCATATGTCAGGATGGTCTTCAGCTCAAATTATTTTTGCTTATTTACTATCCTTGTGATTGCGACTTGGATGCGCCGCATCGCCTCGGCGATCTCCTCCGTACTGATCGCGTAGGATAGTCTGATACATTCCGGACATCCGAATGCCGAACCGCTCACCACCGCCACGTACGCTTCTTCCAGCAGGTACTCAACCAGATCATCTGCATTATCAATCTCCAATCTCAAATCTCCAATCTCAAATTTTCCAAATAATGTTGAGATATTTGGAAACAGGTAGAACGCACCTTGCGGTTTCTCGAACCGGAATCCCGGTATCTCGGCCGCCAGCCGGCATATCAACTCTCTCCGCTCTGCAAACACCTGCCGCATCTGTTCTACGCACTCTCGAGATCCCGTCAAAGCAGCTTGTGCGGCCTTCTGTGCCACCATCGTCGCGCACGTCACTTGCTGTCCTTGCAGCCGCGTACACGCCTCGATGAACGCTTTGTCCTTACTCATCAACCATCCTATCCGCCAGCCCGTCATCGCATACGCCTTACTCACTCCGTTCACGATAATCAACCGTTCCGCTATTTCCGCAAAGAATGCCATCGAGCATACTATATTTTTGTTTTCCTCTTTTTCTATGTTTATGTCGGCGTAGGCCGTGTTTTTATTGTTTTTGTTTTCCTCATCTGAATAAACCAGCGCATTGTAAATCTCGTCGCTCAGCACCACCACCTGCGGATACTCCCGCAAGACGGCTACTATCGCTTTCAGTTCTTCATAACTATATACGCTTCCGGTCGGATTGTTTGGGCTGCAAAGAATGAGCATCCGCGTCTTTTCCGTCAGCGCCGCACGCAACTCCTCTGCCGTCATGCAATACCGATTCTCGTATTTCGTCTGCACTGCCACTACTTCTCCGCCGGCTACCTTCACCATCTCGGTATAACTCACCCAACTCGGCATCGGGATTACCACTTCGTCGCCGGGGTTGATCATCGTCTGAATGGCATTATAAATCGCCATCTTCGCTCCGACACTCACAATCACATCCTCCGCCTCAAACCTTACCCCTAATCCTCTAATCGCTGATCCGCTAAGCCTCTCTTCTTGCGCATTCTGCGCGACAGCAATCGCTTCGCGCAGGCTCGGTATTCCCGCCACAGGCCCGTAATGAGACCAATGGTTGTCTATCGCTTCCTGTGCCGCACGACGGATATGTTCGGGTGTATCCATGTCAGGTTCACCTAACGACATACTGATCACGTCAATCCCTGCCGCTTTCATGGCTTTCGCCCTCGCTGCCATCGCCAGACTCTGCGATGCCGCTATCCGTTGTACTCTATCAGCTATCTGCATCATTCTTTCATTCTTTCATTCTTTCATTCTTTCATTCTTTCATTCATTCATTCACTCTTGAAAGAATACCTATTATTCTTTCCGCTGCGTGCCCGTCCCATAACTCCGGGATACCGCCTTTCTTCCATTCGCCGGCGAAGAGTTTGTCCAGTGCCGGCTTGATAGCTGCGGGATTCGTCCCGATCAATTCGTTCGTACCTATCGTACAGGTCTCCGGACGCTCGGTATTATCGCGCAGCGTGAGGCACGGAACACCCATCACCGTCGTCTCTTCGGTGATACCACCGCTGTCAGTCACCACCGCCTTCGCGCGCTCTACCAGATAGTTAAACTCTAAATATCCCATCGGTTCCACGATATGCAGATTCGGCATTCCCTCTAAACCTCTAACCCTTTCACCCTCTAACCCGAACAGCAATTTCGCTGTTCGTGGATGTATCGGGAATATCACCGGCAATCCATGAACGTTACTTACTATCTGCTCCATCGTCTCGCGCAGATGGTTCTCTTCATCTACATTCGCCGGACGATGCATCGTCATCACGATAAACTCCTTCTCTTTCAGTCCCAACTCATCCCATACCTCCGGTTTCCGGAAACGGCTCCTGTTCGCCAGCAGCGTATCGATCATCACGTTACCGACAAACCACACACGTTGCGAAATATTTTTGGTATTTTTTGTGAGCGAAGCGTATTTTTGTGAGGGATCCTGCAGAAACTCTGGTTCTACAGCACTGATTTGAACAGTAGTCTGTCCGGAAGCTTGTTTACGAGCAGACTGCGGGGCAAGGCAGTGTAGGTCGTTGTTTAACGACTGGAGATCCCGTATTTTTGGTTTACTTTCTAATACTGCTCCCATGCGTATGAGATTGCGGTTCGCGACTTCTGATGTAGTGAACATATAATCGGCCAAAGCATCTGTAACCATGCGGTTGATCTCTTCCGGCATTGTCAGATCCCAACTGCGGATTCCGGCCTCTACGTGGCATACCTTCGTGTTCAGTTTTTTTGCTACGATAGAGCAAGCCATGGTACTGGTCACGTCGCCTACTACCATCACTATATCTGCAGGATGGGCCGTCAACTCTTTCTCGAATGCCACCATGATAGCCGCCGTCTGCTCGGCTTGACTGCCACCGCCGCAACCCAGATTCACATCCGGAGCCGGAATCCCCAACTCCTCGAAGAACGTGTCGCTCATGTTCTTGTCATAATGCTGACCCGTATGCACCAATCTGTACTGAATGAGACTTCGTTCATTCGTTAAACGTTCACTCGTTAACTCATTCCACCCTTTAATCGCCTTAATAATAGGCGCTATTTTCATGAAATTGGGTCTCGCCCCTGCAATAATCGTTATCTTCATGTGTGTTATTATTTTCTAAATAATCAAAAATACGCAGCCTGTACCCGCCTCGCCCTGCATGACTATTTTGGGTATTTTTTCAATCCATCTAATGGCTATTTTTGTAAGGCAGTAGTACGATATTTATATCGGACTGGAAGGCGAGCAAGTAAGCATACGTCTGAGAGTTTACTATCAGCGGATGATTAGTTGGTTGCATTCAGGCAATTTATGTCGTACTGCCGCATTTTCTTTTACTTAAATTGTTTAAAATACCTCTATCGTTCCCGCATTATAGTGGTATCGTTCAATCTGCGCTTTCGGGCTCGTGCCAAAGTTCACCAATATAGCTACCGGCCAACCGGTACCGCGCAAATAACCAAATACCTGATAGTGCTCCTTTTCGGTCAGTTGGGTTAGTGCTTTACATTCGATAATCACCTTCCCTATCGCACTTTCGACTACCATATCCATCTTCAGGTACGCTTTCATCTCTTTGCCCTTGTACAATGGATGGTACTCGAATTCCTTATGGACCGTATAACCGTTAGCTACCAATTCCGTCGTTAACGCTTCTTGGTATAAATACTCCGGCAGTCCAGGGCCTAATTGGTTATGTACCTCTTGCATACACCCGATTATCCCGTAACAAGCCTGTATCAACTCCCGCCGCTTCGACTCCTCTACAATATGCATCTGCGTCTTCTCCGCCATTGTGAATAGTATCTTCGCTATTTTAAAGCTATTTTTGGTATTTTTCAATCCATGCTATGGATATTTTTGTATGTACCCTGCTGTGCCTCGCCCGGCATGGCTATTTTTGGTATTTTTCAATCCATATAATGGATATTTTTGTAAGGCAGTAGTACGATATTTATATCGGACTGGAAGGCGAACAAGTAAGCATACGTCTGAGAGTTTACTATCAGCGGATGATTAGTTGGTCGCATTCAGGCAATTTATGCCGTACTGCCGCATTTTTCTTTTACTTAAATTGTTTCCAAAATGCTTTGTCTGCTTTGCGTGTAGTCTCTGCGCTGGCGGGATAGTTCTCGATAAACCACGTCAGGAATTTCGCATAATCAATCTTCTCCTCCAACATCTTCTTCACCCGCTCGCCATATATGCGCTTCCGTTCCTCTTCCGTCAATGCCATCAACTTCTCCACCGCCTCATATAACGCCTCCGTACCGCTTAACGGAATATTTCCACATGTAGCGGTGCTATTATTTTTGTCATTTTCGAAAGAAGGAACATCGCATTTTTGTAAGCATTCAACGTGCTGCTCATCAGGCAGCAGGTTAGGAGTGTTAGCATCTACAGGCGCTGCAAGCTCGCTTGTGAGCGCTTGTGGGTGGTTACGCTCCAGGCCGCGTGGACCATCGGACATAGCGGGCGTAGAATGCGTATTTTTCTTATCTATGTTTATGTCGGCGTAGGCCGTGTTTTTATTGTTTTTGTTTTCCTCTTCATTTAAGGGCGACGCATGTATGCCGATGCCAAGATGATAATCATCCTCGAGCTCTCGCAGATACCCTATCCTTCCCACGAAGTCATTGAACCGCACGAACGGCACGCCTAATACTCCGGCCTCAGCCGCCATCGTCTGGCTGTCGCCGATATACAGACTCGCGAACGCCATCACGTCATGCATGTATATCGGATTGATCCGGATACGGTACGGTTCCAACTCCGGCTCTAACGGTCGCTCACTTGTGATATAGATCTCCAAATGCGGTTTCATCAGCTCGATCAACCGCAAAGCCACCTCTTTATTGATTCCCTTGATGTTGTCGTCATGGTTCGCTTTGAGCTTCACGAACCGCATGATGGCGTATGGTTTGTCCGGGTTGATACCCTGCTCCTTCACAATCTGCTTCGAAGCCTTGAAATGGTTCGGATGCAGATATGCCAACTCATGGTAAGACGGATACTTCGTCGTCTTGCCGTTCCACTGACCATCATCGCAACTGTCAGGGGTCAGCACCACACTTGCGCCGGGGTAACATATCTTCGCCTGCAACGGAATCACATCCGCATCATCTTCTCCGCAGTACACCACCGGTATCCGCAGCAGCGGACCTACGTATGAGTTCTCCACACTGGTTCCAGTCAGCAGATCCGGCTTTTCTTTGATGCAGAATACCAACTCGCGCCAGATGCGTTTGATGGCACCGAACGCCATTCCTACTTTCGTATCCTTTCGTCCCTCTCGCAGGATGTTATGATACGGAATACCCGAGTTCTGCAGCAACTGCTCCAGATTCTCTTTTTTCTTAATCAGCACCTCCACTGTATGCCCGTCATTCTTCAGATTCTGAATGACGTTCTTGTACAAATGAAAATGTGCCGGATGTCCCAAATATACTATAATTTTCATATTCTCTAATTCCTTAATTCTTTCATTCTTTCATTCTTTCATTCTTTAACTCTTTCATTCTTCTTCATCAAGCGCCCGTCTCAGCGCCTTTATATAACCATGCCCATATTTTAAACACGGCTCCATATAGTTTCCTTCTCCCCATTCGTTCCAAGACTTGAGGAACACTACTTTGTTCTTCTTGCTGTGTATATAGGCAAAAGTCTCCTTGCAATGGAGATAGAACTGGTCCGGAGAGGCATTATCCAATACCATCGCACCGTTTGCGCGGCGAGGTGTATTATCCCAATTCGGCAATAACACAGGTATTACATCTTCTTGCGCAAAAATCGGTCCGCTGAGCTTCTTGCGTATTTTATTATATTGATACACTCCAGTAGGAATATGTAATAATTGCGATACTAACATCTTCGTGAACCGCGATAACTTCCGGACAAAAGCACTGCCTCCAACCGAATCGATATTCGCTTTCATCATCACGATTTTTTTCTCACAACTGTTTTGTATTGGTTCATTCAGTTTCGCCACATCATCGATATAGTTCACAAAATAAAATTCCGGCAGACCATGCGCAACAGCTTGCTCATTCCACACGCGTTTGAAATCCGCTACATTCGGAATATCTTGTACACGATAGAGCACAAATACCAATCGTCCGTCTATCTTATAGTACCGCTCGCTCTTGAAAGCTGGTAGCAGACACTCGAAATGCAACTTCCAATCGGCTTCGTCACCATAGTCAATACCAATCAGTTCTTTCTTATCCAATACCGATTTCGCGGAGTTCCACGTCTTGTTATACCATTTATGATTGGCCCAGCACAGGCAGAACGGCAGGTCTGGTTGACCGGATTTGAGCATCCATTCTATCGGTTCATGCAGCAGCATCTTGCCTTTTCCGAACCAATAATGGTAATAGCAGAACGCAGCAATACCTGCTTCACGTGCCAACTTAGATTGTTGCTTACGCACCTCAGTCAATCGTAAATCATAATACCCCAAATCAGCCGGAACTTTCGGTTGATAATGTCCGCGGAAGAGCGGTTTGGATTTACCTACGTTTGTCCATTCCGTAAAACCGGTACCATACCACTCATTATTTTCCGGTATCGGATAATACTGCGGTAAATAAAATGCAATTACGTCTATATTATTGTTCATACCGAACTATTTTATGATTTCAATATTGATTTGTATATTCTTAGCAAGGTTTCAGCAACTAATGGATTGTCTAAACGCAGCGTCTGTATTCGTTCTCGTCCATTCGTACGTTCACCGCAAGCGATGACGCGTTTAATCTTATCGGCCACATCCTGCGGATCAAAACTTGTTACATAACTATTTGTTACGCCATGCAGCAAATACGGGATATCAGCTACGCCGGTCGCCACAATCGGGCAATTGCATGCCATCGCCTCCTTCAGCACTTGCGGACTGCCTTCACTCTTGGTCGGCAATAGCAACATATCGCAACCGCATAGCAACTCATTGACTTGGATGCGGTTATATCCCCGCATCTCAATCAAATTTATATCGTCTCGTTTGAGCAACGCAATAGCCGCATTAGCTAAAGGCGCATTCTTCCGAACATTGGAGAACGAGCCTCCGAAGAGGATATTGATCTTGTCAGCAACTAACCCCATCTCCTTCATGGCTGCCGATTTCTCTATCAAAGGCAAATCTTTCAGGTCTATGCCGCACGGTTGGATACAATAAACTTTTGGCTTCCAGTAGAGTTTGTCGTATATATGTTGTGCCACACATATCGTATAATCCGCATACCACGCTGCTATCGAAGAGATGATGTTCGCGCTACGCGATAATGTTTCTCCGTTATGGCAGGTAATCACTACCGGCACTTTTTTCCGCGCTGCCAATACAGCCACCATTCCGCATAAACCGTAATGGGCATGGATTATATCGGGTTTCCACTCCCGCACTTTCTCCCGCAGCGGCTTCACATTTTGCAGGTACCCTCTCACGCCTTTCCCCACTACGGCATAGTACTCCACCTCACAACCAAGTTCCGCTAATGCCCGCCCTTGCTCTAAAACAAACGTATATTTGGAAGAATCTCCTCCAACGGCATTTCCACTATGAACTAAAAGAACTCTCATACGTCATATCTTGGATGTTTTACTCCATTTTTGTCAATATAAGAATATATGTATCCTTTCGATCCCGTCATCGAGATAACTTTGGCTGGAACTCCAACTGCGACGGAATTATCGGGAACATCTCGCGTTACCACGCTATTAACTCCTATCGCAGCGTTGTTTCCTATGGTTATACCGCCAAAGATGCGCGCTCCGGCACCTATATACACGTTATCGCCAATTGTTGGTATGCCACCTCTATCTCCACGATACGCCACACCTATTGTACAGGTTTGAATGATATTTACATTTTCGCCTAACGATGCTGCATTTACAACTATCGATCCCCAATGACCGATATAAAACCCTCTGCCGATTTTAGTCGAAGGAGTGATTTGAATACCTGTCTGATTCCGCAATAACTGCAAACGCATATAGGCCAACGCGCGCAACAAAAACAACCAATTTCGTCCGAATGTATATTGAGCTACACGCATCCAATATACATAACGGTAATTTGGATGACGTAGATAGTAACGCAGTAGTTCACCGAATCTTACGCTTCCGTGATCACCAACATACCGGAATGCATCTGCGTACATACATTCTTTAAACTCTTTCCTTGTCTGAAAATATCTATCCATAAATCACCAATTTATCTTTGCTATCATCTATCTTCAACGCATATTTAATATACCCTTAAATCATACCCCTTCCTTTGAGTTTAAACCAGTTCCACGCCAGACATATAATAATCTCCAACACCAGCGCGATGGTGAAACCTCGCTGCATTTTCTTATTGCCTTTAGCAATCTGGATACCATACGCTGCAAATAACATCAGCATCGGCCATACCGGCATGTGGAATCGTCCGGATTGAGCGAAATTACTCAATACCAAAACAACATGGTACCCCACGGTATATGCCAATATAAAAACATGTCTCCTCCATTCTCCGCTAATCATTAGCAGCATTAATACAATAATTACGAAAAATGACAGAATATTCTTGATATAACTACCTCCTGATAATTGGATTTGAACAATTTGCTCCGCATTTGCCACATTGTATGTCGGGAAAGGAATAGTAAAAATCAATGGAGCGAATACAGCAGCTCCTGCATATTTTGCAAATGCATTTCCGCCTTCACGATTAGCGCGATACTCTAAGTTTTGTTGTTCATATTCTTTCGATTGGGCAGATTTTAACAATTCCTCTGATTGTGTACGAATTCTATCGCCCATTGCCACCATCAGTACTATTCCAACCAACACGCCGGCAAGTATCTTTTTACCAACACTCATTACGCGTTTAGATGACATGATAATATGAGCAAATACAGCCATAAAGAACACCAGACCTAATGCCGTACGCATAAACATCAACACGAGACCGGCTAACATACCTGGTAATAGCGCTTTAAATGTATACTTTTGCCCTGAGTATAAGACACGATCAAAATTATCTATTCCTACGCAAATAACAAATACCATCTCCGCTTCTTTCATCATCGTTCCACACCAATAGATCATATTCGGATTGAGACAAACAAAAATAGCAGCCATACGAGCCACTCCCTCTCCCCAATGCCGCTTCGCTACATGATAGATGCTGATTGCGCAGTATGCCCCGAGAATACATTTGAGTACAAATGGAACAAAAATATCATTCTCTACACCAACTATCGCGTATATTAATCCTAACCACATTGGGTACCCTACATCATCTATAGCAGACTGATTAATGTCTATTATCTCAGATAACGAATATTTAGAATCTCCAGCCAACCATTGCGACAAATCCTTACCAAACGGAATATACCAATCTACATCCGCCCTATCTCCATAGGTATTACCAAAATGCTCCGGATTAAACACAAAATAAAGATACAATATCCATATCAGTCGAACGACCAGTCCAACCACGAACACATTCTTCAGAAACGCAGTCTCTTTCTTTCTCTCCCATGCCTTAGCCATGGTGAAGCCGCCATAGAAAAACAGAACCGTGGAAATGCACGCTGCCATCACCAAATCAAATGCCGGCACATGACCGAAAGCAAGCCAGCATGCGAACATTGATATAAAGAAGAAAACAAGAGGCTTACCCATCATCCAACCGGGGATGGTGCGCGCCCCCTTGCGGAGTGGAACAACCATGTCCATGCCGAACCGATGCATCATGCGTTCACGCCACCCGCGTGGCGCAGGAGGCGCCATCATCGGCCCCTGCATCATCTGTCCTTGTGGCATCATCGGCCCGGGCATCATACTATTTGTATTGTTATCCTTCACTAATTATATTGCTAATTGATTAATGGTGACGCGGCTCTGCCGCACTACACGTGCCGTAGGCATCAATCCATCATTTCATCAATCCATCATTCCATCATTCCATCATTGAGCGACGTAGTCGCGCTCATTCCACCATGTTTTATTCTAAAACATAATTCGGCCTGCAAAGGTACTACAAAAATTGCATATACGCAAATTTTAGGCTGATTTTTCGCTGAATAAATTAGAATTTATTGTTCTATAGCAAAAAAGAGGACATTTTTGTGAGCGTTAGCGTGTTTTTGTAAGGCGGACGGACAACTATGAGTTGGATGTAATGATTAGCGGATATTGGGCACCGGGAAATTAAAATTAATTAACCGGAAATGCTATCACTTATAAAAAACTTCTCTCAGCTTCTTGGTAAATTCCGATGATGCCTCTCTTGTCAGATGCGTTGCGTTATACCACCCGTCCGCGGGTATCTCCCATTCCGAAGCATCGATACAAACCGCCTTCCCTTCCAACGCCCGCAATACGCTATCCTGCACCGCGACCTGCTCCTTCGGCAGCGCCTCTTTATATGCCTTCATCACCGGCATCTGCACCACCACCATCTTCACTCCCCGCGCTTGACAGAGATCTGCCATTCTCTCTAACATAGCATTGGCATTATTTTTGTCATTTTCGTAAGGAGGTACGACGCATTTTTGTAAGAAATCCTGCGGGGACTGGATACCAGTACCTGCGGTGCGGAACTCGCAAGCATCCGGTCCGGGAGCTTGCTCACGAGCAGGTTGGTTGGTAGTTACGCGTAAGTCGCGCTCTGCGACTGTCGATTCCGCATTTTTGTTTTCTTTGTTTATATCGGCGTAGGCCGTGTTTTGTATGTTTTTGTTACTCTCCCATCGATCGTTGGCAATCAACGATTCGACATCCTTATTCCAAAACTCATCTCCATTCTCCGCTGCCTCCCGGGTATGCCCTAACCGCTGCCCCAGACTGTCGCATCGCGTCACGTCCCGCGACGCCGCATACTTGATGATCTTCTTCGTCAGCAGTTCAAGATTAAACACCTCAAAACTGTTCTTACTGATTGGCCATCGCGGATAAAGATCCATATAGATCGTGTAGTATGTTCTCCTGTGCGTCTCCTGCGCCTCTCCCAAACTATGATACCCCAATCCGAGTATCACGGTCTCCAGCGAATCCATGCCGTCTATATACTTCGCTAACAACCGATAATCATCCTCAAGTGTCTGACTGCTGTTCGCCAGATTAAACGCCGCCGGCAACTCCGAAGGATTGAGTCCGTCATACGCATTGGATGAACCCAAAATCAGGGTCTTTATCTCACCCCCGTGCGTCTCCATATACTCGCGCTTATATACATACGAATTCGGAATGGACTCTGCTATCCATTCCGCTCCGCCGAGTAGCACTACTGTCACCGCCACCCACATTCCTATCATCCGCAAAAACCGCCTCACCTCTCGCCTTTCAATTTGCTTCTGACTTTAATAATTCTTGGACAATTTTTGATAATTTTTGACTAATATCCCTCTTTGTTCTGTGCGCGGGTCTTTTAGCCCCGCGTCTTTAACTCTTTCATTCTTTCACTCCTTCACTCTTTCATTCTTTCACTCTTTCACTCTTTCACTCCTTCACTCCTTCACTCTTTCATTCTTTCACTCTTTCACTCTTTATCCTCCGTTTAATTTGGACTATCTTATCCGTCAGTTTCCTTCCTAAGATATGATCGCGTATCCAGGTTTTGATAATCTGCCCTCTCGTCTTTTCTACCCAACTGCCGGCAAAATGGTGAATACAATAGGTATTCTTCGTTATCTTCAGCACCCTTGTACTTGTCAACGGACAGAAATAATCAACAGGAAACACATGCATATCGTTCTTATACACCTGATATCTTCCATTAATCACAAATCCGCCTGCTACCATAATATCGGCTATTGGCTTCGTGTTAGGTGTCATATCTAAAGTCCCGTCCGGCTTCACGAAATGCTTGCCTTCATAGTACGCCAATTGCTCTTTCACCCACAGCCCATGCGGAGCGGATGCCATAAGACCCGTAACCGGTGCATTCGCCATACTGGCTTCATAGCCTGTAAAGGCCGGCAAATCCATCAATTCTCCTAACGGTCGCAGTATCTCCACGTCCGTATCCATATAGACACCTCCGAACTTCTCCAATGCCCAGAGGCGAACCACATCCGTCACAAACGCAAACTTGCGGTTATCATACGCTTCCCGCGCATACGGATACATATCGAGATCAAAGGTCTCTTCGTTCCATAGCCGCAATTCGTACTCCGGCAAGTACTTCTTCCAACTCTCGATGCATTTGACAGCTAGTTCCGGCATTTCTTTACCACCAAACCAACAATAATGAATAATTTTAGGAATTCGACTCATATTTTTTACATATTTTTGTGGAACGCGGCTATTCTCTCACATGCCTTCCCGTCTCCGTATGGATTAACTGCCTGGCTCATCTTCTGATATGCCGCCGCATCATCCAGCAACGTACTAACCTCTCCCACTATCTTATCGTAATTTGTGCCTACCAGATGGACGGTTCCTGATTCCAACGCCTCTGGACGTTCGGTTGTATCGCGCATTACGAGCACCGGCTTGCCCAATCCGGGAGCTTCCTCTTGGATGCCGCCTGAGTCAGTAAGGACGATCGTGCTCTTCTCCATAAGATAAACAAAACTGAGGTATTCTAATGGATCTATTAGAAATAGATTGTGTTTAGTGTAGGGTGTATGGTGTACAGGATCAATGTCTCCGAAAACTTCGTGTATCGGTTTGCGGACATTCGGATTCAAGTGCATTGGATAGACGAAATCGACCTCGGGATACTTAGTAGCTAAATCGCGGATAGCCGTACACATTGATATGAATCCATCGCCGAAATTCTCCCTTCTATGCCCGGTAATCAGCACCAAACGGCGAATGCCATCCAAACGTGCAGTATCGTAACCGGCATCTTTCAACACATTGTTAAGCTCTGATTGTAGACCTGTATTATTCTTGATCTTATCGACTACCATATACAGCGCATCGATGACGGTATTGCCGGTAACGATGATTTGGTTCTCTGCTACATTCTCGTGCAACAAGTTCTGTTTCGCAAGAGGCGTCGGTGCAAAATGGTAGGTTGCTATACGTCCTGTCATCTGCCGGTTCATCTCCTCCGGCCATGGACTATAGATATTATGCGTACGTAGTCCGGCCTCCACATGCCCGACAGGTATCTGCTGGTAAAATGCTGCCAAAGCCGCAGCTGTGCTCGTCGTCGTATCGCCATGAACCAGCACCACGTCCGGTTGTACCTCTTTCAACACATCGCGCATACCGAGAAGCACGCGAGAGGTGACATCATACAGATCTTGGTTGGGTTTCATGATGTCCAAATCATAATCCGGCATGATGTCGAATATATGCAACACTTGATCCAACATCTGCCGATGCTGCGCTGTGACGCACACTACCGTCTTGAATTGATCCGGTTCGCTCTGTAACTTCTTTACCAGCGGCGCCATCTTTATCGCCTCTGGCCGTGTTCCGAATACCAGTAATATTGTTTTCTTCATATACACACACATAAAATCCGCTACAAAATTACTGCTTTTTTTTGATATACGCAAATATTTTTGTATAATTACAAAAAAAAGAGACCTCCGAAAAATGCCCTTTGGGTGTTTATATTTGATAGAAAAATAACATTTAAATACCCATTTTATTTTTGTTATTTTTTGTAAGGATTGCAAATCCGCATTTTTGTAAGCATTCAACGTGCTGCTATTAAGCAGCGAGTTGGGAGTGTAGGCTTTTACGAGCGCTGCAAGCTTGCTTGCGAGCGCTTGTGGAAGATTACGCTCCTGGTCGCGTAGGCCGTAGGCTTAGCGGACGTAAATGCGCATTTTTGATTACACAAGAGAAAGGGCGGCCCCGAAGGGTCTCCCTTTCCATCAATTCATCATTGAGCGACGTAGTCGCGCTCAATTCATCATTGCAGCTCCGCTGCATTACGCTCCGTGCTGCTCGTCGTACGCTTCGCCGCATACTTTCCACAAGTAGGCCTTCATGGTCTGGCAACCACCTGCCGTGTCGCGTTGCGCGAGGAACGCCGCCTGGTCGGCATTGATCTGCATGAGGTCTTTGGCACGCAGGCGAACGGCTCTGCCTACCTCTGCGAAACGGGAACGAGCCTTCAGTTCCTTGACTGTCACTTCCGTCGAGCGCTCCACCTTGCGGCGGATATACACGCGGTTACAATCTTTGCTCGTGGTAGCCGCAACGCGGTGCGTGCCCAGGAGCATTTTGGCACAAGAGTGATGACCGCTCTTGCTCGGTTTTGCGAGTGCTCCGGATACGCTGTCGATACCGGCACTCCAGTTTACTTTTGCCATAGTTAAAATTTGGTTTAATGGTTAATAATTTTAAATCGAAAATGCGGATAGTACTTGGTACTTAGTCCCCTAGTAACTTTAAAATATTTTTCTTATTTTTTATTATTTTTGTAAGGCAGACGGACGACTTATTGAAGTCGGGCGGAATGGGTATTGGTTTTTGTCCTCTGGGAGCTTGCTCGCAAGAGAGCAAAAGCCGGTGCCCATTAGGCTACATCAGTAGCCGTCCTGCCGCATTTTCGTTTACTTTCAAAATCAGAGTTTCTTCGACGCATCATACGTCTCGATCGTCTTGCTCTGGATTACGACAGATGTGTCGCCTTTCTGCCATGCCTCGCTTCGGGTGGTGATCGTTCGCGTCACATTGCACGCTTCAAACACAAGCGCCCCTAGGACACCTATGATACTTACAATCAAAATCTTTCTCATTTTAACCTCCTATTTTATCGCCGTTTTCGTCGTACTGGTCGTTGAGCTTGTGCATCGCATAACCGAATAGCGAACCATACTTGGTCTGCGACTTGTATCCGGCTACTAATGCGGTCTTTTGCTCGCTTGTGCCGGCCAAAATCTCGCGAACAGCCGCTTGCACCTTCGTGAAACGCGCTTTCGCCGCAATCTGCGCAGCACTCGGCTCCTTCGTGGAGGGGTTGCATAACTTGCCGGTCGTCACTTTTCCGGTGCGCTTGTTGGTACGGAAGTAAACATCGCTGTGTTCGCACACTTTTTTCTTCATGCTCTCGATAAGAGCCATCGGTTTGATTTCTGCCATTGTTATTAAAGTTTAGATTGTTAATTTAGTTTTCCGGAAGTTCTACTTTGTAAATCAAAAATTCCAAAATATTTGCTGTGCACTGCATAGATTTTCATTATTTTCTATCCCAAAGGGATATTTTTGTAAGCAGCCAGTCGACGACTGTCAAGGTAGTCGATTGAGACAGAGAGCATGGATGGAGGAAGGAAGTTTACTTACTGACCGACATTCAGGTTCTCGGGCTCGAGAGTTATCAAGCTCGGTAGGCTGCGCATTTTCGATTTACTTTTCAAAGATCACGGGTGAACGTTTAGTTAATTTAAAGGTTAAACCTGCGCGACTTCAATCCGCACATCTTCGTGATGGCGGAGGGCGTCAAGAAGTTCAGCAAAGAACTGCTCGCGCGCATCGCGATCAATAAGGTGCAGCAAAGATTGCCGGTTGCCTCTGCCGAAGGACAGACGCATGTGGCCATTCGTGCGCCGTACCTCGGCTTCGTAAATCAGCGCTGGCGGATAATTCACCTCGGAATCAACCTCATACGCGTCGCTGATGAGAGTTCGGTGTTCATTATACCCGCCCTTTTCGTTGGGCTCGAAGTGAACGCTATAGAGGCTTCCGCGGCTAATATTACCGCTGAGATGATTATGTCTTACAAATTTCAAATACATTGTTGACGTTGTCAAATTGATGATTTATGATTGTTGAGTGGGTTAATTCGCTTGTGTAAAAACGCGTTTTCGATTATCTCTTCTCGAAAAACGATGCAAAGATAAGGGGTTTTGGCACGAAAGTGTTAGTGATTTTCACCAATCGCACATAAAACCCCTCATTTTTTTACGTTTTTTCTACTTGCGCATAGCGATGATCTGCCGCACCCTATCCACACTCATGCAAAATTCATCGCCTATGCTGTAGTAGATATTCATGACCGAATCCGTACCTAACAGTTCCTTGTAGCGTTTTCGGATCTTGCAGTGTCGCTTGATTGTCGTTTCCCTCATAGGCCTATACCGCTTGCTCTGCTAATTTCCAAAGTTCCTTTGGCATCAATTTAGACCCTTCCTGCCGCATCGCCTTTACCAATCGTGCTCTTTTTGCAAACCGTTCACGAGCCTCTATCTCACTCTCCTGCAATTTCGTTGTTCGTTTACTCGGCAGTGCGCTCATATACACTTTCCCGCTTCCTTTCATTGTCCTGAAACATACGTTTCCTACTTTTCCGGAGATACTCCTGATCCCCATTGGTGGTGTTACTCTTGCCATTCTTTTTAAAGATTAAACATTATACTTTTCGTTTTTAACCTACTCATTCGTGAGTTGGATCTTTTTCTTCGTTAGTTAGTCCGGCATCGGATGCCGGTTTCCGCCTCCCGTACTTCGCAGCAAACTTACGTTGATTTGCCGCCTCTGCTGCTGTTTTCGTATGCCCTGACCGATTGGGGCATCGTTGAACGATCTGTACACCTCGGTATAACCGGAAGTAGTATCCGTCCTTCCTTAGCGCCCCTCTCAACGTCTCTATAGGTATAATCAATTCTACTTTCATATTGTATTTTTTTACTAATAGTATTTATTGTTTTTGATGTTTATGTCTTTTAAATGCTTTATCCCGTAAGGATGTTATTTGGTGTTAAAAACTTTCTGGGTGCTTGCACTCAAGGAGTTTTTAGCAACAAAGTACGCATAGTGCGAAGCGCAAAAGCCTTTAAAAGGGTTTATCTATGTTTTTGTTCTTTTTTAATGGTACACTAGTGATAATTCGTATAAAATTCATTGCAACTACACGACCATTTCGCGACCATCCTGTACGTCACTATACCATCCCTTCCCCTAAACCCTAAACCCTAATCCCTAAACCCTAATCCCTAACATATATCACCTTCTGTCCTGTCGGATTCTCCATTTTCCATCCGTCTCGTTCCTCCGTCGTACCATATCGAGCATAATACTCTTTGTACGAAAGCGTCTGTGTCTGCACAGCCCTGGCGTTTTCTTGGATTGCACGCAGAGGGTCGTAATGTACGAACTTGTTATGCTCAAGCTTAGAACAGATAGCATTGAAAATCTGTTGCTGTAACGTAGGCGAATAGGTGCGCCATAACTGCACACATTCATGCTCCCTCTTGGCAGATGAGCCATGTTGGCGGAGCATAGTCCATAATGCATCAAATTGGTCCATAATAGATTAAATTTTAACGGTGTTACATAAGGTGTTACAATTTTCAATTATTTGTTGTAACACCTATATGTACCACCTGTTTTTAATTTTTCTTTGGTTACTTTCTTTTATCGGTTTTCTTTTCACTAACACGCTGCATAGCATTTTCGGTATTTTTTGAAGCGCAGCGATTTTTTGTGAAGATTCTATCAGTGGCAATTATTGGTACTGATAAGTGGAATCGATTAGCAGACTATCGGGAAAGCTTGTTTTTATGTAGGCTGATGAGCGATTACACTAAGTTGCATAGAGCAACTGTAGAATCTGTATTTTTCTTTAAGTTTTTTTGATTACTTCTATAAATAATTTTTGGTCATTGTTGGTAATTGTTGACTTATAAAAGACCAATGCAACCGGACTCATTTCCGAATCCGGCTGCAAAAGTACGGCAATTTTCGTTAACTAAATCTGCATTTTGCAGAAACGCGGGATTTCGCTCACTTCAACCGCAGATTCAGCCATGTTTTGGCCCATTGTTTTCGCCATCGGCTGAATGTACCGCTGTCCACCTGCATCATGCGGAGTGCCTGATAGGAGAACCACCGGACATTCGATTCGCGATAGTACTCATACAGGATCTCGGTCATTAAATAGAAAAGACGAACCCGGTCTATGGTGTCGTTTTCGGATTCGTCTTTGTGATTAAAACTCGGTTGATGGCCATGCACATAGTCGTGCCAGGCTTGCAGAACAGCCTTCTCGGCCGGAGATAATGAAGTCATAAGAATAATAGGTTAAAATTAAACAAAAAAATACGCCCGATGGCTCAAAACCATCGAGCGTACAAAGGTACTGCTTTTTTTTTGCAATTTTACCTAAATTAACCTAATTCCACCTGATTACACAAAAACCCCGGCTCCCGCCGAGGTTATATCGAACTATCTATTCCTACCATCTTGCCCGTCATCTCACTTTGCAGTCCATTAAAAGTGTTAAGTCGCGTCTCTACAAATTTACATATTTTACAAATCCCAGATGCTCAAAAACCGCATTCATCTCATCATGACCGAGAGGACAATCTTTTTTTGTAATCTCCATGTGTTTCATAAATTCATCAACATCAATGTTTATGATCTTTACCTGAAGCAACATATCATGGAAATTGTCATCTATTTGCTCCGGATCATAGGTATATATCAAGCGTGTCAATGCGGACATGATATCACTTTTGGGATATGCATTTGCATCGCTGATTCTCTGCAGAATCACCCCTAAACTCTTATCCAATTTCTCCACTAACTCTATTACCCCAAATTGATGCTCTTTTATTTGTTCATATAACTCCGCGTCAGCTATCCGCAAGTAACTTAACATTATAAATACCCCTGAATAAAATTTTTCTCTCGGGGCGTATGTTTGCATCACTAAACGTGTCTGTGCAATGAACTTATCCATCGTGCGCAAGTCAAAATCAGTATATCGCATCAGATATCCGATCAGCGATTGGAAATAAGCCGTATCTTGTTTCAACCTATCACTGGCTCTAAAGGACGTATTAAGAATGTCTCCATACGCATATTCTTCGTATAGTAAATCGAAATATTTTTCTTTATCAACTTCCGGTAACTGGTATTCTACGTCAATAATTCTCCGCAAATAGTTTTCCGCATTAATATTCTCACTTCCGTAATATCCGCAAACAGCATGCTTTAACTGCTCCTTGTTGATAATCAGTACAAATATCATGTTCGGAATATCAAACAAATGCTTAACGCGCTCTAACACCTGTACGGCAAAATGCGGATTGCACCTGTCTAACTCGTCAATAAAGAAAACCACAGGCTTTCCATCCTTCGTGTTATCCGCCACATATTCAGTCAATGTGTCTTTAAAATCCGCTAATGATTTCTTTTGTTCCGTATACTCGTCGATCTGGTCTTTTATCACACCTGCCACGTCATCCGCCACCTGATCAATATCTATTCCGACTTTGCTCTTAACTACCCCTTTTAATACGGATGCACCAATGGTAGTAAGTATCTTACCACCTAAACCTAAGGCCTTATCCAAGTTCTGCGATTCTGGCAGCACCTCTTTCATCTCGGCGAGCAATGCCACTAATGGATCACTCACGAAATCATTCGTCCAAGCATTGAAATAGAGAGGTTTGTACCCCTTGTTTCTCATGTCTTTCAACGCCATCTCAACGAATGTCGTCTTTCCTGTTCCCCACAGACCATTCAGCGCCATCACGCATCCTGTCTCAGCATAGAGTGAAACAATACGTTCAAAATTCACTACATGTTGCTCTCGACCTAATTGATCATGCTCAAATGGGTTCTCATCTGGTATTTTCACATCCTGATGTCTATTCCGTATCATAGTTGCTTAGCGTTTTTATTATTTTTTAGAGCCTTGCCTACCACCGTTACAATTCTACCATTTAGCTGACTTCGTTTGCGTTACCATTCAATTATTCTTCTCCCGCTCATCGGTCAGTAGTTAGCAGCAGGCTATTTCAAGTAGTAACAATTTGTAACGGTTTCATTTCCTTCCTCATTCAGTCTTTGCACCAGTTTATTCCAATATTCCAATACTTGTATTCCTCAACACTATCCGCAAATACTGACTACAAACAATTGTATTGCTAATTATTCTTCATTTTTGATTTACAAAGAAGCCGCGCATACCTGCGCATCATCCATGTTTAATATGCATCATCTCGACTGCTAAGCGCGGGGAAAAATTAATCAGTCGCGCCTTTAACCCACGCGAGGAGACTGGGAAGACGCGCAGTTCGCACAATCGCGAGAGGTAAGACTGGCGCTCGGAATAGAAGGTCGTACTGATAATATTGATGACACTTATAACTGTATCGGCTATCATTCGCTGATACCAGCTATGATTTTTGCCTTGTTGACTCAACTCTTCCGCTTGGCGTTGCATCTCACCTATCAGTCGCATCTTATCCTCCAGTACTTTCTTTTTCTTGTTTCGATCCACAGCCTTCGTAATACTTCCCTGTCGCACGAGATAGTTATACACTATCGTGTCCGTGCTCGCCACCCGCTGAGCTCTTACCAGCATTCTCGGAGTCCAATCTGTATCCTCAAAATAGATTCCTTCAGTGAAAAGGCATGCATCATTAAGCGATAGCGGATTATTTAGCGATTTGTCGCAGCTCATTCCATCATTGTAGAGCATGTCTCGTTTGATGATAAACATCACGGCATAGCAGGCTGTACCCATGCGGGTATTGAGGAACGAAACTCCATCTGTCACCTCCTCTGAATAGTTATCATCACGATACGGACTCTGCTTATATGGATTAAACATCTCATATTTACTCTCGACTCTTGACTCTCGACTCTCGACTAATCTCACGTGCTGATATTTGAAGCGGAGCACATCGAGATTGTCGCGCTCCACTTGCGCCATCAGTCCACCTAACACGTTCGGCTCCCAATAGTCATCGCTATCGACGAAACAGAGATATTCACCGCGTGCAGCAGCAATACCTGTATTCCGCGCTGCACTCAATCCCCCATTCTCCTGATGAATTCCTCTAATCCTCTCATCCTCTAATCCTCTAAACCGAGTGATGTATTCTTGGATAATTGACCATGAATCGTCAGTACTTCCATCATCCACGAGAATGATCTCATAGTTATCATAATCCTGTGCGAGCAGACTATCCACGCATTTGCGTAGATATGGAGCGACATTATAGATTGGTACTATGAAGGAAAGTTTAATCATCAACGTCAACCAGTATTGATTCCTGTATCATTCTATATAAATCATCGTCCACATGAGCCTGAGCGGCAAAATCCGACCAATGGGATACTGTCTCTTTCACTTTGGCTATGATGGTTTCCGGTTTACGACAGTTTATCAGCCGTGCAACAGACATGAAATCATCCATCGTGAAATGCTCCCTCTTAAAATTAATGCTCAACGCATGCTTGCTTACCCATTGATTAGCGGGATTGTAAGCAAAACAAATGTCGTAAGCAGGCGCCAAAGTCCATTTGCCCTTTTTGTCCATTATAAACGAATGATTCTTCGTATGATCATCACAATTGCGGGCATAGGCGTTAAAAACCATACGGCGGAACATTTGCTCCATTTGAGGATATGTAAGGTTTAACTGCCGCATTATTTGGAACAACTGCTCATAACTATAACTCATATTATGGTTAAAATCCATGTGATTGATAGCGCACATGGTTTGTGTATGCAATCGCTCTGCTGTTCCTTGCCTATCAAATCGCTTGGTCATAAAATGCGCTCTTTTGTTCTCTTCAAAGAGTTGACACGGCATCATCTCCACGCCACATTCTTTGGCCATTAGATAATACGCATACTCCACACGCCCCCATCCTTTTGAACTACCTAACTGTGCATCACTCACACCATCCAGTTTAATGAGCCAATGTTCATATCCGGGATCTGCATCACACTGACCGGAACGCACATCTCTTGTCTCTTCATTATATGCAATCACAGCCTTCGGACGTGCTCCTCCCACAGAAGACCCGATACTAAGTATTTTACGAACGGCCAAATCTGCTGAGTTCATATTTGCTGCAAAAGATCTTCTTTTAGCCAGAATCTCCGAAGCGATATCCACCAACGAACGTATGCTGATTTTTTTGATGCCTTTATCCCCTATGTCCACCACCGGTTCAAACTGTAAAGCCCCCATAGCTCGAGACCCGATAAAGCACAATTTCTCAACAGGGTTCATGCTATTAGGCTGACGTCCTTGGGATGCTAACCATGAATCAATCAGTTCATTGCCATACTTATCTGGAAGCGAGTCTGCCAACAAACCGGGAAGACCATTGAATGCATTCAATTCATTCGGATCTCTACGCCGCAAAGAAAGAAACGAATATACTTTATGCGGTCTATCTAAAGGCATCATTAGAGGAGAGAGATTCCAACCGTTTTTCTCAAAACGTTTGTCATACTCAAAATATGCCATGCCGTCTTCATCACGCCATGTCACAGCACCAACTGTCGCATCCCATATTTTAACCTTTGCTGTTGAACTCATGGCCTTTTTTTAGACGAATGTTTACGCTGCTTTTCCTGGATTTTCAAAAGTTCCATTGGACTAATCTGTTGCGTAATCCGCACTGCGTCGAATAAGTATAACAAGTCTAAAACTCTCAAAACGCGTATGATACTATTCAAACTCATGGATTTTCCTCTCTCCATAAGCGATATGGTTGGTCTGCTTATACCAGCCGCCGTTCCTAACTCTTCTTGTGACAGATTTTTTTCAATTCGATGATACTTGATAAACTCACCCAACAGAAGTGCCAATCTATCATCGCTCATTGAATGATAATCCATATTATTTCCAGAAATAGCCATATTGAATAATCGGATTAGTTAAAAACTGCGCAAAATTACTAAAAATATTTTATACATGCAAATTATCGAATTAGATTTTATTCAATATACATGTTTTTTACTATTTTTGCATTATATTTTTTACATTTACGCATTTGCGCAGATACGGAGCCACATTATATATCGGTACTATGATGCTAAGTTTCATACTAAATCATAAACTTGAAATCATAATTCATAAATCACTTTAGAACGCTCCACTTTTCTAACTTAAATAATACTCTTTCCATAAAGTAAACCAATCCCCAAAGGTGGTATTTTTTTAGTCGTTGGTACTGGGTTATGGGAAAAGCATACATATCATAATCCCACAGGACAGACGGTGGCAATATTTTCTCCAGATACTCGCGACGTTCTCGCTTAATGATATCCGCGTTCTTGCCATACGACTCACTCACTCCATTCATGTCAAAGATAGTCACATCTATATTCGTATATACCGGTTTCTCTCCACCAATGACTATAGCACGCACGTACCATTCCCAATCGGAGCAAATCTTCATATCCTCATTATAGAGCCCGTATTTCTCGAACAAGTCATGACGGATATAAGCGCAGTCGTGATTCAATGTCCCTTTATAGAAATATAAGAACGATTCAGGTGTGTACATATCGCCTCCGCAGGTATCACGATGGATAATCGTCTTGCCGTCGTACGATTTAAGCATGTTGCCATATAAGATGGCAACTCCATCATTAAGCGATAGTGGCTCATTTAGCACACTTGTGCTGCTCATCTCATCATTCTGCGCTTTGAGCGCAGCCATCATACGCTCGGTAACGTCCGGCGCAGCGAGGATGTCGCCACTGTTCAATATCTGAATATAGTCTCCTGTTGCGCGCTGTATACCAATATTCATTCCATTATAAATACCCTTATCTTTTTTGCTGCTCCATACAATGGTTAATGGATGAACAGATGAACGGTTAGCAGATTCGTAATCACGGATAACATCTACCGAACCATCGGTAGAAGCAGCATCAACGATGATGTGCTCGATGTCGCGATAGGTCTGTGATGCAACGGAGGCAAGGGTTTTCTTTAAGCCCTCAGCGTTGTTGTAGTTGATTGTTATTATTGATAGTTTCATGACTTTATTGCTACTTGATTAATGGTGAGCGCGCTTCGCACTAATGGTGGATTGCTTAATGGTGAAGCGCTATTTGCACCATTCGCACCATTTGCACCATTTAGCAAACATAGTTTGCGTCACCATTCAATTATTCTTCTCCCGCTCATCGGTCGGTCATGAGTCGGTTATTTGTTTTCGTCATCAAAAGGTAATTCACCCTTTTTGTCTTTTGTTTTTGTGTCGATGATGTAATATCCGAGTAACCTTGACAGCGATAATCCTCCACTGCCATTTGGAACGTTTGTTCCGGATCTATCATCTGGTCAATTCTCTGCTGACCCAATTGCGCCAACCATTGTTTTACAGGCTCTGCTTTCTTGGACGGAACAGACTGAATAATACGGAAGATCCCCTGCAGATCGGCGAAATTAATTTTTTGCTTGCCTCCTGCTGTTCGATATGCAAGGGGGATGACAAATTGTCCCCACCCTTCAGCAAGTTCTTTATCGCGCGACTTCATCTTCTTGAGGAAATCAGTCGGATTAACACTGTCGGTTAATACTTGGATGATATCCACAACAGAAAAAAAGTATTTCTCTTGTTCTTCATCCCAGACGACACGCACTTTATTGCCCTCGAAAAGTTGTATTGCGAATTTATCTTCCATTATCCATTTTTCATTTTAGCGCACAAAGTTACGAAAAAAGATTCAAATAAACAAGTTTTGGGCAGAAAATCTATAAAATACTTGTATTTTTAATGATTTTTGGTTAAAACTTGGAATTTACAGCATCGCTGCACTGTAACTTCGGTGGGTCCCGTTGGGAGGACCGAAGATACTATTTGATTTTCTAAAAAAACATGACATATACAAGAGTATATGCCACAAATTTCAATTTTTATTTAATTTTGATTAAGTTATACCATATTTTCTTTCTATTGCACCATGTTGAGCGGTGTGTGCAAAATTTGCACATACCATGTCCATCCAGTTCACCTTCTGCAATATTGTCTGCATCATGTGATTTATCGTTCGGGAATGATTCGATATTCTCTCGGGAATGACTCGGGATTGATTCGATGATGTCTAGAAAAATTACTTACGTGATAGCCACTCCTCTATTCCCACAATCTCTATTCTGTAACCATCTTCCTCTATGGTCTCTGTCCGCTCGCGAGTCACGATGGTGAGTTTGTCACACTTGGTTCCTTTTGCAGCTTCTTTTATTCCCTCTATCTCACGTTTACGCGTATCCTCATCCGCCATGTCCCAAGTTACTTGTATCAACTCTTCTACATAGTCTTCACGCTGCACCACAAAGTCACACTCGCGTCCTTCCTGCCAATAAAACATCTTCCTGTCTGCCCCACGCCGACGGAATAACTCCAACGCCACTATGTTCTCCAGCAACTTGCCCTTGTCTTCCGATTGGGGCATCAGCACAGCCTGACGCATACCAGTGTCTATCACATAATACTTACGCAGCGACTGGTTCTCTTTCACTAACGAACGGCTGTATTTAGGATAGCGCACAAATAGATATGCTTCCACTGCCCAGTCTGCCCAGCTATATAGATCATCCTTGCTTACCGACACACCTCTGGAACGCATATCGTTCACGATGGCATTGATAGATGTTGTCTTCGTTAGATTCTGCATCACGCGCTTGAGAAAATAGCGCAGCGCTTCTATGTTTTTTATCTCATGACGCTCTGCTAAATCGCGAAACAGCATGGTATTGAAATAGCCTTGCAGCAAACGCAACTTCAGCGATTTCTCGCTCGCCAGTACTACTTTTGGGAATCCGCCACCATGTATATACTCCTCCATCGCGGCATAACGCTTTGCCTTGTCGCTCTCCAGATAACTATGTGCATCTATTCCTTTGAAACGACAAAACTCCCTGAAACTCAACGGCAACACCTCATAATCGAGTGTCCATCCACGCAGAGCAGTGGATATTTCAGAAGATAGTAGTTTGGCGTTGCTACCCGTCACATATACATGCTGGCAATAAGACTTAAATACACGCAACACAAACAGATCCCAACCTATAATGTTCTGTATCTCATCGAAGAACATATACACATCCTTCAAATCTATCTCCGGATACATCTCCCGATAGGCTTGTAGTACTTCGTCTAATTCTTCTGTTGACATTCCGTCCAAACGCTCATCATCGAAGTTCACCCAGAGTATCTGTTCGTGCTTGATGCCCGAAGTCAATAGCTTATTCACAGCTAACATCAGTAATGATGACTTACCGGCACGCCGCACACCGGGAACAGTTATTATCAGTTCCGGCTGTACCGGCAGATCCATCTCTCGTTCTATCCGTTCGAACGGCAACTCTGCCTGACTCAATGCAATTAGCGATTTGAATAACTCTTTTCTTGCCATAATCTACAATTCTGCCCCGAATATCAGGAAACTTTTGTTTAATCTTTCCTTATTTTCGGGAAATTCGCTGCAAAGGTACTAATTTTTTTGCAAATAAACAAATAAAATCTACTTATTTACTATAATTTTTGCGAATAAAACTGCATTTCGCTAAAATTTCTGCAAATAAACCAAATATTTTTAGAAAATTATATAGATTATACCGCTTTTGCGGAGAAAATAACGAAAATAATTATGCAAAGAGTAACATTATACAGTAAATCAAAAACGGGTTACACGTCATACACTATACACTGTACACCTTGCACCGTACATTACACACAACACATCAAACATACTTTGCCATTGGCATTATGATAGTTAATTGCGATTATTGATAGTGCCATCTGTTCTACTTTAATTTGATAAATATTCTTTATTGCAGCCGATAATGTTACGTTTCTTCTGACCGAATGTTATACCCACTGCAATCACCCTCTTTTTCTTAAGTATATATGGATCAGCATACTGTTTATCCTTGATTTGTTGGATTGCTTCATCGCACATATCTATGTCATCTTTCGAATATTTAAATTCAAAGATATAGACTCTTTTCTCCATTTCTATCTTCATATCCAATCGTCCATCGCAAAATGATTGCTCGGAATATGCATGAAAACCTAATTGGTACATGACAGCATGCGCGATGGAGTGAAAATATGCTTCGCTTAATTTCTCGGATTGGATTTCATAAGGTATTTGTTTATACACTGAAAATAATATATTTTCAAACCCGTCCATATCTTCGGAATCTAAGCATGCTTTCATATCGAGATATGGCTTCATGTAGGTGTCATCCACAATCTCAACTTTGTATGATTGAATACAATAATCAGCCATCTCATATACATGCTCCAACATTTCATATACATCACGCACTTCGTAACGACTTTGATACTTTGCCGGAATTTTATTTACAAATTCCATTTGTTGCTTTGCATACTCCCGCAAGCCATGCAAGCAACGAATTAGTTGATGAGGAGATGATATACGTGCGGGAATAATATGTTGCCCAGGTAATACATCAAAATAATATTCGATATTCCCCAAAATATCCTCTATGATGTCTAAAAGTTGATTACCTCCTTCTATGAGATATATTCCGGTGCGCCGGCATTCACGTACGCTCCTGCGAAAATCCACCCATTGTGGATAGCGCTCATCTTTCCAATCTTCGATAAATTTGCATAACTGTCTTTCGTTCATTTTCATATCGACAACGTTAACTAATCTCACCTATTATATATTCTATCAATTATATCCCATAATATCTTCCCCGCAACCTCTTTTGTTTGGGATACTTGCAGATCAGCATTGGTATATGACTCTTTATGGTATATCGTTCGCTCTGACTCCGAAAATTCCTTCAGGAGGTACTCATATATCTGTCCGTTACTATAATGTGAATAACAACCTCTGTGCTCATAGTTTCTTTCACGCGCGGCGCATATGATATAATCGGCACTATTATCATGTGCCCATTGTTCGTTTTTAAGGAGGCTCAGTATATCATTATGATTATTCTCCAACTGATCTCCTGCACTAAACAATGCGATTCGTTTGCCTTTCAACTCAATGATAGCACGAAAATCGCGGAATGAGCGAGTTCGTGGATGAAGCATCTTACGCTGCAAATGTCCTAATACAAAACTATATGGTATTGCTGCATTGGGGAAACCTAAGTTCTCAAATAACTTAACCTCCCCTAAACAACTTAGCATCGTATAAAGTAACCAGCATGTATGCGTTTTGCCGGTATTTGCTTTTCCTGATATAATGTACAAATGATTCATTTTCTTAATTTTCTCAAATCTTTTTCTTTCATTCCTGCGGCGACAAGCCCTAATGCAACATACGAAGTAATTAAATGCGTAATCTTGTCATTATTCTTTATTAGTTCCGAATTCTGAAATGATTGCATCATTGGACCATTCGGATCTTGAATAGTTTGGTAATCGTACAGCGGTTTCTTTCTATGCTTCAGCGATAGATTATTTACACTCTCTTGTAATGATTGTAACACATCCTCTACTCTTTCTCCCCACTCTGCACACACAATCAAACCGATAGCACGGAACATATCACCCTCAACAGTTTTCACCTTGTCGGTCATTTTATACCCCATTCCAAAGATTTCATCCCTAAACATAGCATGAAAACGAACAAATAAGTTCTTGTAATTTAAAAACACAAAGATTGGCCATGCCGTATAATCATCATAATACATCTTATTTTCCGTCGCGAACTTATCAAATTCCATGAGTTGGTCATACATCTTATCAGCACCTTCCACCATAAAACTCGGAGCATGATAAAACTTAGGCATCTCAAGACCACTCTCTCCAATTAGATGCTTTGCCATTGCAATCTCCGCTTCGCTAAATTGATGTAGTGATTCGAAAGCTAATAACTTATCAGACAACTGCCTATACAAATCCAACTTCTTTTCCAACAACACTCCCTCAACACGAGTTACTTCATCTTTGCGTTTGAACACCCAGGATGTCACAATAGCAACCACTAATGTGGACACGCCCAAAACAAGGACATGAAATAATCCTTGCCAAATATAGTCGGGTGTCATGTGTATGATATCACTATTAATCATGATTCTAGCCTATCTGATAATATTCGGTTATCAACTTATGTGCATTCTCCGGAGTCTCTTCCCATATAGGTACCTTGAGATCCATATAATGTGCTCCCAAAAAGACTAAATACATCATACTTCCGTTTTGAAAGAAGTCCCATCGTCCTATTTTAAGCCAAATAAAGAATTTTATGAATCGGTTTCTCTTTTTCTTTTTTTGAGCCCATTCGATTATGGAATCTGTCCAATCGTCCCACCAATGTTCAAATCTATACTTGCCGGGCATCATTTCAGGTTTGCGCATTTTTTCCGCTATCAATTGGTCTGTCCATGCATACCATTTGGACATATCATTATTGAGAGCAACTCCAAAGGCTTTCATTCCTATATCTATATGCTTGGCGATTTGAGCAGACGTAAATTTATTCTTCGGATTGCGCTCTTTGGAAATAAAGTTGTCTAACGCTCCTGCAACTTCGTCAAAATAGAACCGCATGCACTCCAAATGAAGCAACACGGGATAATCAAGGAATAGTTTCTCTTGAGTAATCAAGTTATCCAATTGTAATCTAAAGTCCCGAAAACTCTTCTCGGATGAATAAAACTCGGCATATTTAATTGAAGGAATAACTAACTGCGGATATTCTAATAATGATGATATAGACTCTTGTTCCTCTTCAGTTGGGTCTTGTTGGTTATATAGTGCGTATACGAATGTACTTACTTTGTGATAAGATTCAATACGTTTCTCAAGCAGTTCTCCTCTCAGTTTCCATTCTACCTCTTTTCGATGTTGATATTTTGTCGCGATATATGCTAAAAGAAGACCTACTACCAATACATCCACGACTGCAAATAGGCCTTCCCAAATATATTTAGGCATATCGAAGAATGATGGTTCAACCACCTCTACTACATAGTTTACCGAATCAACAGCTATTGGTACTAAGGCATCTAGTATTACTTCTAAAGTAAACATATTAATCTATATTTATAGTTGTTATAGCCCTCAGCGTTGTTGTAGTTGATTGTTATGATTGATAGTGTCATTTTGTATCATACATTTTAATGAATCCATCAATATCATTAAACATCTCTCTTACGTTTTTCAGTTTGTCTTCACTCCAGTTCCACCATTGAATACGCTGCATAGCGGCGATTTGGGATTCGGAAAGACGATAACGCTTAATCTCTATGGGGCATCCTACAGCAATCGCATAAGGGGGTATATCTTTGTTAACTACAGCACCCGCTCCAATTACTGCACCATCGCCAATCGTCACACCATCCAAGACTGTTACATTAGCGCCAATAAAGACATCATTGCCGATTGTCACAGGCTTGAATTCTTCTATATCTCCACGATAGAATTTTGGATGTGTACTGATACCATCTGTGGGATGAATTCCCAAGCCGCAGCAAAAGTTCGGACCGATAGAACAGAACTTACCAATGATAGTATTTGCTACTTGTGCATTTTTAGCAAAATAGGAGTAATCGCCTAACTGCACATTATGCAGATAGTATGGGGCAACTGCATAGGCATTTTTGCCAATAGTACAATTACTCCGTTCCGAACGCACTAAAGAAAAGCCAGTGGTTTTGTCTCCAGGAATAATAGGCTCATGCAACCATTTGCCTGATAACTTTTGTATGTAGTATTTGAATGATTTCATTTTTTATTCTTTATCCATGGGCCTTGATGTCCGGTTATACGTTTAATTCGTTTATTTACTTTTGCAACAAATCTTGATAATGAGCTAGGTTGAGGTTCGAAATAACGGTTATGGAATTCTCTATCTGCCTTCGATTGAATATCTTCTGATGTTGGATGAATTAGCGGAAGAATGGGCATTGTCGGAACATTATCTATAATATTACCCTCTCCCATCTGATGTGTTCCTTCACCCACAGTACCGATATTACTACTGAGATTTACATTAGGTATTATTCCTTTACCATGGTGCAACCAAATAGACATAAAGAATTGCATATCCCAACTCTTGCCCCCTTGCGCATTCTTTTGAGCTTCAGCTAATCGATCTAACCAATATTCTCGTTCATAGAATGAGCATCCATATTGTTTCAAAGCTTTATCCAATTTACGCCAAGGAATGTGGCGGAGATATAAATCAAAGTCATTCCATGATCGTCTCCAAGTTGCCCATGCACAAAGATTGCGATTCATCATAGAGAAATAATATGAACCGTCGCCCCATTTATGTGTATCCACATTCATACTAGCAATAGCGCGCACATCCATATCATCCTTGTATTTCTCCAACAATTCCTCAGCATACTCAAAGAAATCCGAATGCGGGACCGCATCGTCTTCAAAAATCAACCCTGCTTCTACATGTTCAAAGAACCATGTTAACCCTGCTGCAGGTCCAGGACCACAACCGAGGTTCTGCTCTTGATACAACGTGTGCAACTCGCATGGCCAATCTACCAGTTCCTTGACGACATTGCGAACCTCTTGGCACTTAACTCTATCATTTTCATTCCCTTCTCTTGCTCCGTCTTGACATACGTAGAGTTTCGTAGGCTGTTGCTTACGTATCTCTATCAATACCTTCCTTACATGATCCGGACGATTGAAGGTGATTAATAATATTGGGGTTTTGAACATATTTAACTATGTTTAATATTTTGTTTAATGATTCTTGCAGGATTACCTCCCACCAACGAATACGGAGGAACACTTTTAGTAACAACACTCCCAGCAGCAACAATAGTTCCTTCTCCGACTGTCACTCCTTTTAAAATTATTGCATTCGCTCCTATCCACACATTATCTTCGATTACAACAGGAAGCGTTTGTGGTTTGGGATTCCCGTTATCGTCATAAGTGGTATGATAGTCCGAATCTTGTATTAGCACATTGTATGCAATGGATACGTTATTTCCTATTGTTATTCGTTCACGGCATCGAATTTCACTATTATGGTTTATATAACTCTTATCTCCTATTTCAACAACAGCATTAGGTAAACACTCTATCTTCACGGCTTCAAATGTTTGAATGTGTCCTTTGCAAACCAACCGACTATTATCTTTCAATATCAGCCGCGACGGACGAACTTTTCGGAATGGATCTTCCATCATATTAAACTCAAAAATCGAGTTTGGATTCATCTAAATCTTAGCAGTTGGAGCAATGTATATTTGCGACTTGTTACTTATATGCAACTCTGCACTACGAGGATGCGGCTGCGAGTAATACAACTTCAACGTCTGCCATACATTGATATCACGACAAAGACTGAATGCTTTAGATATTTTGTTTAAGAGTCTCATTTTCTCCAAACCATTTTATTAACTATTCCGGTATAACTTTGTATTATCTTCACGACTTTAGTAGATACATTCTCCTCTACATAATCCGGCACAGGAATGCCATAATCACCATTCCGGTGCATCGTAACAGCAGTATCTACCGTTTGTAACAGAGATTTCTCATCTATTCCTGCTATGAAAAAACAGCCCTTATCCAACGCTTCGGGACGCTCTGTACTGGTACGGATACAGATAGCGGGGAATGGATGTCCAACAGAGGTAAAGAAGGAAGATTCCTCCGGTAGAGTTCCACTATCCGAAACAACTGCAAACGCATTCATCTGCAAGCAGTTATAGTCATGGAAGCCAAGTGGTTCGTGCTGAATCACACGTCTATCTAATTCGAATCCACTTGCCTCCAAACGTTTCTTACTTCGCGGGTGGCATGAGTATAGAATCGGCATATTGTATTTCTCTGCCATCGCATTGATTGCATTGAACAATGACAAGAAATTCTTCTCTGTATCAATATTCTCCTCGCGATGTGCACTAAGCAAGATATACTTACCTTTTTCTAACCCCAATCGCTGATGTATATCGGATGCTTTTATCTGCTTTAAGTTTTGGTGCAACACCTCCGCCATCGGCGAACCGGTGACATATGTCCGCTCCTTGGGTAATCCGCATTCAGCCAAATACCGACGCGCATGCTCCGAATATGCCATATTCACATCCGAGATAATATCTACAATACGACGGTTAGTCTCCTCGGGCAGACATTCGTCCTTACAACGGTTTCCTGCCTCCATGTGGAAGATAGGGATATGCAAGCGCTTAGCTCCGATAACGGACAGACAGGAGTTGGTATCACCAAGAACCAATACAGCATCCGGCTGAGTCTCAACCATCAGTTGGTAACTCTTCGCGATGATGTTTCCCATCGTCTCGCCCAAGTCTTTGCCCACTGCCTCCATATATACATCCGGATCCGCGAGACCTAAGTCGTGGAAGAAGATTCCATTCAGGTTATAGTCATAGTTCTGACCCGTGTGCGCCAAAAGCGTATCGAAGTACTGCCTGCATTTGTTGATAACAGCCGCGAGACGAATAATCTCGGGACGGGTACCAACGATAATCAGCAATTTCAGTTTGCCATTGTTTTTAAATGTAACCATTTATCTTAGTAATTAGAATTTTACAAATTTTAGTATTTAGAGCACTAAGTGCTTTAGAATCAATGCTCAACATCTATAACAAAGTTCTTACGCCTTGCGCCTATTTACTCAGCCCCCTCCTCATTCCGGCGATAATAGTTGCCTCCTCATCTATCATAGATTCTATCGTTTTTAGTTCTTCCTCTGTAATATACTTTAAATCCGCAGCTATCTCTAATTGGCATTGTGCTTCCATAAGAGATCCATACGCAATATCTAAAAAGTGACTCTTCTCTTTATCTGAAGTTCTGCTTAATCCTTCGGCAATATTAGACGGAACCGACACGATTGCTCTGCGCAATTGATCACTCAACGCATACATCTCTTTACGTGGAAACTTATCTACCAATTTATACGTTTCAAGCACCAACGTTCTCGCGTACTTATATACATTAAGCTTTCTATAACTATAGTTCATGTTCATAACTACCTAGTTTTTAGAACAGCCTTGCTGTTTTAGTGTTAGAGCCTTTCTTGCTTTAGTTCTCTCTTTTACTATACGCCTTGCATCTCTAATCTTTGATTCTCAAAGGCAGTTCTAAAAAAATAGCTTCTAAATGCATCGCATCTAAACACAAAGTGTCTCAAATCTTTGATTCTCATACGCAGTTCTAAAAGCAAAGTTTCTAAATGCATCGCATCTAAACACAAAGTGTCTCAAATCTTTGATTCTCATACGCAGTTCTATTAACTAATCACACTGGTTCAAAATACGTATCCGGATGCGTGGGATCAAATGGCTCATTTGCCCACATCACCGTCACCAAATTCTCCGTCTCACTCAAATTGATAATATTATGTGTATAGCCCGGAAGCATGTGAACCGCTTCTATCTTATCGCCACTCACCTCAAACTCCATCACTTCGTCTGAGCCTATCTTACGCTCTTGAATAAGGGCATGTCCGCTTACCACCATAAAGAACTCCCACTTGCTATGATGCCAGTGCTGCCCTTTGGTGATTCCCGGTTTCGAGATGTTCACACTTACTTGTCCGCATTTATCGGACTTGAGTAATTCTGTAAACGAGCCCCTGTCATCGATATTCATCTTTAGCGGAAAAGCCACTTTCTCTTTCGGCAGATAACTGAGATACATCGAATAAAGTTTCTTGGCAAAAGAGTTATTCGGTATTTCCGGAATAATAAGCGACTGCGGTTGGTCATGGAACCGTTGCAGCAACTCCACTATTTCTCCTAACCTCACTTTATGCGTCGTCGGAGCTGCGCAATACCGTCCAGCCGGTCTCAATACCGTCTCTACCCCATCAAACTCACAACGATGTTCCTCTCCTTTCAGGGCAGCGATCATCTCCTGCACCAAGTCATCAATATACAGCAATTCCAATTCTACATTTGGATCGTTTATCGTAACAGGCAAATCATGGGCTATATTATAGCAAAAGGTAGCTACAGCACTATTGTAGTTCGGCCGACTCCATTTTCCAAATAGGTTCGGGAAACGATATACCAGCACTTTTGCTCCTGTCTCTTCTGCATACCTAAACAACAACTCTTCCCCGGCACGTTTGCTACGTCCATACTCACTATCTCCAAAACGTCCGGAAAGTGTGGCTTGGATGGAAGAAGAAAGCATGACGGGACAAGTGTTATGATACTTACGCAAGCATTCGAGCAAGGTATCCGCAAAAGCGCAGTTACCCTCCATAAACTCAGCCGGATCTTTCGGTCTATTGATGCCTGCCAGATTAAACACAAAATCTGCTTTGGCACAATAGCCATTCAATTGCTCTTGTGTAGAGTCTATATCATATTCCATCACTTCATCTACCACCAAATCACCATAGCACCGCGCTTTACCATCACGGATATTTCGTAATTCTGCACACAGATTAGTGCCTACGAATCCTTTTGCTCCGGTAACTAATATATTCATATGAATATCTTTTAGTTTTCAGCTTTCAGCGTTCAGTTGTCAGCGGTTCTCTATTTCTGGTCACTGATTACTGATTACTGATCACTGATTACTGGTTACTTTTTTAGTTCTTCCTGTATATACTGCAAAGAAGCAATCTTCGCTTTTGTTTCCTCCACCGTCAGCAACTGCGTGTTATTAGAGTTAAACTCCGATAACTTCGTGCGTTCTGTATCGCCTTTGCTGAAATACTTATCATAATTCAGTCCGCGTTTGTCACATGGTACGCGATAGAAATTACCCATATCAATAGCATGAGCGCATTCTTCATTTGTGAGTAATGTCTCATACATCTTCTCTCCATGACGAATACCAATTACCTTGATATCTTCTTTCTTTCCGCCAAACAACTCACACACCGCTTCTGCCTGTGTCAGAATAGTGCAAGCCGGTGCTTTTTGCACCAATATATCCCCACTCTCACCATGCTCGAATGCAAACAACACCAAATCCACCGCTTCGTCTAACGACATAATGAACCGCGTCATGCTAGGCTCTGTCAACGTGATAGGCTGATGGTTGCGTATCTGCTCTATCCACAATGGAATAACACTTCCGCGACTGCACATGACGTTGCCGTAACGGGTACAACAAATCTTGGTTCTCTCGGGGCTAACCGTACGCGATTTGGCTACGATCACCTTTTCCATCATAGCTTTGGATGTACCCATCGCATTGACCGGATATGCCGCTTTGTCGGTACTCAAGCATATCACACTCTTCACGCCTTCCTCTATCGCAGCAGTAAGCACATTCTCCGTGCCAAGCACATTGGTTCTAACTGCCTCAAGCGGGAAAAACTCACATGATGGCACTTGTTTCAAAGCCGCAGCATGGAAGATATAATCAACTCCATGCATCGCGTTCTTGACTGAAGCCAAGTCACGCACATCGCCAATATAGAATCGGATCTTCTCCGCTACCTCCGGCATCTTCGCCTGATACTCATGGCGCATGTCATCCTGTTTCTTCTCATCCCGGGAGAAAATACGGATTTCCCCTATGTCCGAACGCAGAAATCGGTCCATTACAGCATGTCCGAAACTGCCGGTACCGCCAGTGATTAATAATACTTTGTCTTTAAAAATACTCATATCTTATTTGTCTTAAATTCATTTATTGCTGCCTGAATCGTTTCATCAAATTGATTCCCTACATATTCAATCGTACATTCAGGATATAACTTCTCTATCTGTTCATATGGAATCTGCTTGCCTTTATTCGTAATGCAGAATTCCTTAACTTGTTCTACTATCTCCTCACTGATTACTGACGACCGACAACTGACAACTGAATACTGATCACTGACATCTGACTGCTCAAAAATTGTCAATCCTATCGGATAGCGCTCCATCAACGACAAAGTCGGGCAAGTAGGAATTTTACAGATATTCAAAATCGGTTTGCCGCTACTGATATAGTCCAATATCTTGCTAGGCATCGCGGTATCTACACTATTGCCCAAATGCACCAATCCGTCTGCTTTTGTCAAGAGTGCATCAGCCTCATTCGGAGGAACTGCCCCATGGAATCGGATATTCTCAATCTTATTCGTGAAGTACTTCTCTATATACTCCTTATCAAATCCCATATAGTTTATCGGTCCCACAATATGCAGCACAATTCCCGTCCCCCCTAACGCCTCCATCAAATCAAACAAATACTGCGGATGCCGTATCGTTGCATAAAACTTGCCAATAAAGAACAGATTCACCTGATTCTCATTATTCAATCCCCAATCTCCAATCTCAAATCTCCAATCTCCAATCTCAAATCTTCGCACATTCGGAAATTGAACCACTGCGACTTTTCCCCCATTTACCTTGGTTGGCAAACGCATATAATCGCGATATACCACATCCGGCATGATGATACGAGCAGCCACATTATCCCATTTAATTTCATTTTCGATCGTGGATAGAGCCGCATCGCCATTCGATTTATCCGGCCAAGAACCAACCGGATCTATTTTGTAGAATATTACCGGTATTCGATCAGCAACTTCTGCAGCCAAGGCTAATGGATAATAAGGAGAACAACAAGCTATAAGCGCATCGTATTCATGCGTATGTTTGCGCAGCCATGAGCGCGTTTCCAAATAAAATGGCGTATACCGGTCATTATTGATGCGATACCAAATAGAACGCGGACGTATGACATATCTCAACCAATGGAAGCGGCCAAGTCGATCCTTTAGTTGCCGCACTTCCTTTGCTCTATTATCCGGTTCATGAATAAGATGGATACCTTTATATTCTTCCACTTGTTCTGCTTCATGATTAGCAATGCCAAGAACTGATACATTATATCCTATCTTCAGCAATTGTTCGCACAGACGAAACACCAACTTGGAATTAGCATCCGTATTGGCAAACAGATTTTCCTGTAATATGATTATCTTCTTTTTCGTCATGTGCACAAAAAGTGCACAAAGGTACACAAAAAAAATGACATGTGCAAATAAATAATTCAATTATCGAAAAAAACTTTGTTTTTTAGCTAATATTACGATAATTGGATTATTTTTTATTGGAGATTGGAGATTGGAAATTGGAATTCATTGGTGTGATTTCGCGGTTTTAATACCAGCAGTAATGACACTATACAACTCATTAACGTCCTTCAATAAATCGTCATATTGATTTTGGGTTATCAGTCCCGATCCATATAGCACTCGCAACCAATAAATAGTTTCATTGGCCTCTTTTAATGCAATGGTCATTTTATGAATAAAATCTGCTTTGCTTTCAGCATCACATGCTTCGCAATAATTAGCACCTATACTAGTACCCGAACGCTGAATCTGGTCAGAGTTATTATATTCGTGTTGCTTTTCGCGGAGATAAATCCTTAGTTTATTAATTTTTACCGAAAAACTCACGCACTTATCTATAAAATCATGCTTCGTCATAAATCTACAATCTACAATTTCAAATCTACAATCTACAATCTACAATCCTCATATTGCACCGGATTAGGATCTGAAACACCGGTGATTTTTGCCAAAAAGAGATTGACTCGGCGATTATAGAGAATCTTCGTAATCGGACGGATGTTGAGCCATGGATGACGCAGCAATAAGTTATTTACTCGTTTGCGCATCCAATGATTTCCCCATTTGGCTTTTTCTCGCTGATATGCCACATAGAACCGTACATCATCCCATAGCCACGTCAAGCCGCGTTTGATTTCATAATCCGAAAGCGGATATTTTTCCTTATCGGTTACAGCATATTTGTTAATGCCTACTTTCTTTGTTACCACCTGGCTTAGATGCTTTACTTCGCTGTCGGTTACCAGCACATTTGGAATGGCATGGTAACGAAGCGTCATCAGTTCATCATCATCCGCAGAATAGAAATCAAATGTCTCGTCAAAGAGCCCGATCGTCTTAAACACCTTTCGCTCCCAGACGAAGCACCATGCAGCAAAATGGCGTTTGTTCTCCCATCCTATTGTGTATTCCTTACCGGTCGCAATCTCTTCCACCATCATAGGATAACTGCTATCCACCGGCGAGAAGCACATGAACCGCGGATGCTCTTTCTTCACCTTCATGATTGCGCTCCACCACCCCTTTTCAAACACAATATCGTTATTACAGAACGCCACAAACTCCCCACTCGTCTGCTCCAAACCGATATTGAAGAATCGATGAAACCCAAACTTCTCCTCCGGCATCATCACCCGTACTCGAGAATCGTATCTGCGGTTCGAATCCCTATTGCTCTCTATCAGCAGTACCTCCAATGTCCAATCTCCATTCTCCAATCTCCAATTCTCGGAAGAGAACAGCGACTCTATCGCCCTGCAGTTCATCTGATAGATTTCTTCGTCGATTGTATAGGATAATATGATAACACTTAACTTCATTCGTTCTGTTTCTACTACCTTTGCGGCTGCAAAGGTACAAAAAAAATCCCATATACCAAAATATATATGGGAAATTCTTCTATAAAATTGATTTTTTTCTTAATTTTGCCATTAAAAACAAGTGCTTTTACCCTCCACAGGCAGTAGGCTTTGGAGTAAAGGATTACATATCTATCAACGATAGTCCCGTGGATGAGATAGCATATTTCTTGAGTTCACGAGTTGCAACAAGGATTGAGAATTGCATGACTTATAAATTTGTAATCTACATTTCCGAAATGACCATTACTTTTTAAAATCCGCCACGAAGGTACACTTTTCTATCGAATTTGCAAATAAAAAATACACTTTTCTAACTTTTAGTATGTTTTCCCCAAGAAATCACTCATTTTTTCTGCCTATCCTCTTCATCCACCGAAAGGGCTTGAGCAATAATTTACCGAGGTGGTAGGCCTTGGAGGAACGGATTGCATTTAAGTTCTCCTCTACATAACACAGCGAATTTATCATCTCTGTTATCTGTTTATGCAGATTCTCTTTAACTATATCGTCAGTCATAGAGACATACAACTTGCTTATGGTACTTAAATATTTCAAATCATTTTTTATCGTTTTAGACGTACTCCATATTCCACTCCCGACTCTATAAACCGCCATCACATCAGGCATTCTATATATCTTCCCGTATTCTGCTGTTAACATCCAGCACGCATAATCATCCGGCAAGAAATGTCCGTATGAATGAATAATCGGATAAATTTCTTTATGCACCCTGAACATTACCGATGGTGTATGCATATAGTTTCCCTCCGACATATCCACCTGTGTCGTTGTCTCCGGCACTGGACGAGTGATATTGTTTTTTATAAACTCTTGAGTTTCCTCTGCCCATATTTTCACCTCATGGAACACTATTGCATAATCTGGATGAGTCTCTAAAAAATCCACCTGCTTTTGCAGTTTGAGCGGATCAATCCAATAATCATCACCTTCACACATTGCAATATATTTTCCCTTTGCTTGCTCCTGCGAATAAAAGAAATTCTCCATTGAACCCATATTTTTCACCGGACTTACATCGCGAAATAAATCAGGATACTTCGTTTTATAATCTGAAATTATAGCGCGAGTTTTATCTTGGCTGCAATCATCACTAATCACCACCTCAAACGGGAATGTCGTTTTTTGCATCACAAACCCATCCAATGTCTTACGGATGAACTTCTCTTGATTATATGTAATACAGCATACGGATACTAATGGATTTTGGTTCTTCATAGTTACTCCATATTTAATAAAAGATACAATAAATGCATTTCAAAATTCGAACTTCTCTTGTGCTTAATTAATAGCCGTATATACTTCATTATTATCTTAATGCGCAATTTATCTACTCCTGTCAGTTCTCTGTTAAATGTATGCATGATATACGAATTGACATCTTTGAGAGAGTTGTTATTCTTTTCTTGCAAACGATAACCATGTCTACTCATTCCAACCACTTCGAGTATATATGGCAAATTATATCGATACATATATTGATACCAATATTTTACAGTACATGATATAAGAATTGGCAGACACCAGATAATAGCTACATCATTATTATTAACGACCTGATTGCTTATTGATTTAGGATACTGGACATAGATATAATCCGTTTGGTTCAAACATATGACTGGACCAAACTGCATATGATGATATGTCAATAATGAGTCCACATAGAGTTTACCGTAAAGTGCGACTGGATCTTGTTCATAATTACGCCGATACATAAAGACATGGCTTTCAATGAAGCAATTTTCTTTAATAAACTCTTCTCCTGAAATAATTCTTCCAGTATAGTATAGTTTAGGTTCATGTCTTTGTCGTAATTTAGTATCGCCTTCATCAAGTTCGTAAAGGTTTGCCATACAACAACTACATTCAGGGTGTTGTTCTAGGAGTTCTATCTGTTTTTTATACACCTCTGCACCTTCACGAAAGTAATCATCAGCATCCACATGAGCGATATACTTACCTTCAACATGTTTATATCCATTACATCTATTCCATCCGCTACGCTGCGAAGTAGTAGCGGGGCTGCAATCATCAGAATTACATTGCGTAGCGATGATACGTACAAGCCCGTTTCTGTCTATTACACCAGTAGCCACATCCGTGGCATACTTTTGCGCCAACTCATAAGTACCATCAGTTGATCGATCATCGCTGATAATTATCTCATAGGGATAATCTACCTGCATTGCTAATATACTATCGACACAGCGTCTAAGCAATTCGCGTTGTTCATGAGATATTAAAATAACGGATAATATTGGCTTCTCGTTAACCATACCTACTTAACTTCTATTTAATTTTTCGTACGATATCTACTATTCGCGACACCTCTTCATTGCTTAATGCATGATGTATCGGAAGACATAGCACTTCTTCTGCCATCTTCGTGGCTATTGGTAAATTACTCGGTGCCGCAGAAAAATATGTGCGATATGGTTCAAATGTACTTATCAACGGATAAAAATACCTACGTCCTAAGATGTTATTCTCTTTTAATTTCACATACAGAGCATCCCTACTTATACCATATTTCTCTTCGTTTACAAATATTGGAAAATATCCGTAGTTATATCGAATATTTGTCTCTTCTTGTAGAAATGTAACGCCATCAACCCCCGTTAATTCCTTTCGATATCGCTCAGCGACCTGTTTACGTTTTGAAATAGCCGCATCTACTTGTTTTAAGTTTAGCAGGCCAAATGCAGCTCTTGCCTCATCCATCTTACCATTAATGCCTGGATAGGCGACCGACACCTCATCTACAATGCCGAAGTTACGCAGATTATCTATTTTTGTTTTCATCTCTCTGCTCCGGCAAACAATTGCGCCACCTTCAATTGTTCCATAAACTTTCGTGGCATGAAAACTCAATGTGCTAATGTCCCCCCATTTCAAAACACTCTCTCCATTCTTACAAACTCCAAATGCGTGCGCGGCGTCGTATATAACTTTAAGATTGTGCTTTTTCGCTATCGCCTCAATCCGTTCATGATCACATGGCTGACCATAAACATGTACCGGCATAATTGCTACCGTATCCTCAGTTATTGCCGCTTCTATCTTCTCTGGATCAATATTACCTGTATTGGGATCTACATCCACAAACACAGGTGTTAATCCATTCCACCATATGCTATGTGTTGTAGCGACAAACGAATACGGAGTAGTTATTACTTCGCCTTTTGTCAGGCCTAATGCTTGCAACGCAGTTATCAAAGGCAAGGTTCCATTGGTAAATAGAGAAATATACTCCACTCCGAGATACTCCGCCAAAGCTTTCTCCAACCGCTGATGGAATGAACCATTATTGGTCAACCACTTGCTATCCCATATCTTCTCTAAAGAATTATAAAACTCTTTTAAGTCAGGTAATAACGGAGATGTTACTGTTATCATTTTGCTATCATTCATATTAACATATATTTGCCATTATAATAATCGGCAATCAGTACCGAAAATAATGGTTGGTTGGTTTTCATTTTTTCTTTTTCATAATTTTCTTCTTCACTCTTTTACTCTTTAATGGCGGCTGTTCACGCTGCCATTCGCATATCAAAGTAGGACGTTTTTCTTGAGAATTTACCAAATCAATAAACTTGTTAACATCTATAATATTCGGAAGTCCAAATTTAAATGTTGCATCATTTGTATAATTGATATCGAAATGATATTGTGGATGATAATATGGCTTGGCTCCTTTAGTACTATTATCGTATCTTATATACCCCGGTTCACAGTATAAAAGATTTTCCACAAATCGAAGCGTTCTATCATCATATGCTTCTTCTTCAAAATCAAGCATTGTATATGTCATTAGGTTATCTTCACGATCACTATGAGTTTGGATTATAGATTGAGCGTCTGCTACTAATTTGGGAGTTATTTCGCAATTATAGTTTTTGGCTTTTATTGATAAAAAACTTAGTGTATTACCATTTTGTCCCACCTCTTGTTTTACTCTTACATTATAATCAAATACAAACGAGATGATTTTATCACCACTCTCATTTATTATATAAACTCGTTTTGTATCATCTACATCCACGCACAAAAATGGACGTCTGTTTTTTATCTCTTCATAATGCCAATACGTTAACAAATACTCAAGAACATATAACTTAACACGACAAAAGGAACTCCTGTTGTACACATCTGCGAAAAGTTTTCTGCTCTGATATTCATTTAGGTCAAGATACAATTTCATCGCGCCATTATCTAAAACTTTGAGAGGCTTCCTCTAATTTAAACAACAATTCATCATTTGACAAACCTCGATATGGTTTTGATGCAGCCAAGGCCAACAAAGCGCCCTCATATTCAGGATTTATATCATTGTCCACTATCATCTTATGCACCAATTCATCCAAAGCCATATTTTGAGAAGTGGCAGCCGATAAACGAGTTTCTATATTCCGTCTTTCTTCCTCTGTAGGTTTTTCAAATGTCATTGTATGCTCCTTTTTAATCTCATCTAAACCATGCAAAATACGACTTTCACTATCTGCGTCAATCACATCAACCAAGAGGTAGGTTTGCAATAAAGATCTTGTTAACATGGTATATAATGCATTCCTATACGAATAGACAGAATTAAAACGACTTGTTACGCATATCACAAATGGATATTCAAGTCCTTTAATATTATTACGATTACTTATCAACAAAGTGTCTTTAATCTTTCGCTTCTCTAAATATGCCTTCGTCGTTAACCATCCAAACTCATGATAAACCTGCATTTCTAATAAATTAGCCATTTCATATGCCTCATCACTTAAATCCATAAAGATAATACAAAAGTCATTAATTGTTGCTTCCGGGTAGGTTTTTTGTATACTTTTTATTAAAGTAATGATTTTTCCCAACATATCTTGTTTTCCATGGAATCTGATATAATTCATACTTTGTTCATTCTCGTCTAATCCCATGTAACCACGCACGGACTCCCTATGTAAGGATATTTTATTATCTTTCTCGGCATATGTATATCCACAAGCTCTCCAATCCGCCTCATTTAACCATCGAAGCATCTTCTTCTCAAACAAGCCAAATCCAAGCGCATGTGCAAACATAAGTGTCGTAATATCTGTTCTATAGCATCTTGTTAAAAAGATATCTGCTTCATAATCAGCTGGTTTATATTCATCATAAATAGTTTGGAAAATATCTCCAGCGAAATATACTTTCTCTTTTGTAACTAATTCACATAAGTTCTTAAAATTTTCCTTAAAATCTTGACATTCATCTACTAATATATAATCTAATGCATATTGAAACTTATCTCCTTGAATATTTTTGATATTATTTATTTCAACTACTGCCTGCTTACATACAATTTCAAATGTTCGTCCATAAACATAGGGATAATAGTTAATTTTATAAAAGTCACATAGGTACTTGTATAGACCTTCTTCCGAATTACCTCCCCACGCATGACTACACCACAATCTTTCGCCCCATGCAATTTGTTGATTTACCCTCATATAGTTAAAAAACTGAGGGATACGGCGTCGTAATGTCGCTGCCAACACTCGATTATGACATGTCAAATATATTTTATATTCTTTAGAATCTATATATAACTCTTTTAACTTATGTAAAAGAAGTTCCGTTTTTCCCGTTCCAGACAGTCCTTGAATACGAACAACTCTCTTATCTGTTACTTGGTATATAAAACGAGTTTGATCCGCGTCAAATAATTGTATTTTCTGTTTAACTTGTCGAAGCAAGTCATTTGGAACATCCTTACCAACACGTTTGATTTCGTTAATACTACCTGTACAGAGAGATATCAACAAATCCGCATTTTTAACCTCCTCTTTCGATTGACATTTCAGAAGAGCAAAAACTCCATCTAAATCAGTTAGGGCGTCAGAACTCAGAATTGCAGTAAGATCGGATATCCAATTATTATATCTTCCTAGGATAGACTTATATTCATATTTCATGAATAAATACGAAATAATATCATGTACATCATCAAGATATGCGTCTTTTTCAATCGAGTTTGCTATTACAAACGCTATTTTATGACCTTGAGTCAGCAACATAAAACATCCCTCATGAGAGTAATCACTTTCAGCCAAATCTGAAACAGGCAATTTGAGTGCAAAAATCTGCATATTATGAGCATCTGCGTATGCCTCCACTTTGCCTTTCAATCCAGGATACCAATCATCATCTATATTAAAAAAAACTGATGAATTCATATTTTCTATTGCTATAATAGTTTGTATTATTACTATTTCATAAAATTTGGCTGCAAAGTTACGAAAAAAAAATGACATATACAAACGTATATGCCATAATTTTGATTTTTTCTGCATTTTGCGTGTAAAAAGGATGTTATCTCTCAAGAATGCATCGATATTGGATCGGAAATGACTCGGGATTGATTCGATGATGACTCGGAAAATTTCAATGACTGTTAATTCAACGGCGGTTGCAAACACTTAATGACTGACCGACAATCACAGCACACATATGTACGAAAGAATCCCTAACATTTTGTTTCACCCCTCGCAGAAACAATAAACAGACGTGAGAAGATGCGTTATTTCCGTCAGTTGTAGTTAAAACGGCAAATCAGTATTTTGAGTTGTAGAAACCTCTTCCACAACCACTCTCTTCTTGATTGTCTCAAAACCATTCTGCTCAAATATGGGATTTGCTATTTTCAAGCATTCATTTTCCATTAATATGTGATTATCTGCATAATGGGAATATAGGATATCTACATATCTTTTTTCAACTTCATTAATATCTTTAAAAACGTTTAAGAATTGCAAAGCTTCATCTTTCGATTTTGCGCCCACTATTAGGTTTACCAGTTTCTCTAGATATCCACTTCGCGTAATCTCATTGGTACATATAGCCTTAAACACATCATTTGCAACTTGATTCCTTGATTTGCCATCAGACTTAATAGCCTGCCACTTCCCAATAAAGCCATAGGGAATTACGCCGCAGCTGATTGGAATAACCAGTTTACGACGTCCTAAAGCGAACCCTACTTCTTGATCGCACCATTGGCTCTTGATGAAATTTGGAGATAAAATAGCACAAAGTGCATCCGTGGAAGATAAAGCATTTTCGATAACAGTCTGCCATTCTTTAGATGGAGAAATGTCTTCATGTGCAACAAAACAATCTATTCCGTAGGGTGATAAAATATTTTTGATATATGATGCCCTTATTTTATCTTTCGTTAGATGACTGATGAATAAGCGATAATAGTTATATTTCCACATTGATTCATCATCTGCGATTGGAATATTAGAAATAGATACAGATTTACTTGGAACAATCCTCACATCGTTGAGTCTTATAGAATCATCTGCGCCATGCATTGCGTCATAAAAAGCATTACGTATAGTTTGTTCCTCGTCAGATATTTTTGATCTAATCCTCACAAACACCTTAATTGGGATACTAATCGCTATGTCGTAGAGATCAGTTCCTCCATTCCAGTTGTCATGCCTCACAAAAACCGCTTCAATATTAGATTCTGATATATACGAGGCAAGTTCGCTTTTTTCTTCCAAAGCGACTAATTCTTGTACTGTCTCAATATATTCTTTAAATGGATTATCCATGTTATTTGTTCAATTTCATTTATAGTTGTATTGGTTTACCGGTTAGGAGTTTGCGGAGTAATTCAATACGAGCTAACACATAGAACATAAATCGCAAACGCTTACCCGTATAGCATTGTTCATGCAATATCTGTTTTGCAATATAATATCTACCTAAATAGGATACATTCTTGCCTGTTAAGATATTCTCTATACATAAATTCGTATCATTTGTTGCCCAAAAATATCTTTGATCTACTTTCAAGAAATGAGACTCCAATATGGCTCTTTGCTTTCGCGTTACACCAAGATGCTTGAAATTATCAAAGATATCATTCACGAGCCCATCATCGCCATATCCCCAATCTTTTTTTGTTTGTGGGACTTGCGTAACATGCACATAAGAATCGGCCATGTGCATCACATCGTTTTTTAAAGCGGTATATGCTACAAAGAATATAAATGGATATATATTATGAACACCATGATCCAAGTATGCTTCATACAATCCTTCTCGTTTAAGAACAAGCCCCGACAATTGATGCCCGAGATGTGCGTTATTGAGACAAGCATCAAAACCAGCCTTCCAATAAGTAGGTTCGCATTTCTCTCTTTCTCCAGTTATTGTTCCATCCGGTAGGCACCAATAATCATTGGGTATAACACAACCTAAAGAAGGATGTTCGTCTAATTGATGTAAAACACGCGCAATATAATCCTCTTCCAAATAATCATCGTCTCCTAAATACATTACATAATCAGCTGTTGCTTTCTTTAAAATATATAAAGCATTTGCTTCCAAGCCTATATTTTTCTTATGGTCATCTAATAGCACTATTTCTATTTTGCTATGTTTTTGATAATCCACAACTACAGCATGAGTGTCATCAGTAGATGCATTATTAGAAATAACTACATTTACTTGTTTGCAAAGATTACTATCGACAATATACCTCTCAAGCAGTTGTAAATTACGATGCAAATCCTTACATCTATTATATGTAGGTATTAAAATTGATAATCTCATGATCTATTATTTTTGTAACCAATCTAACATTTTTACTATTCCAATTTCCGCAGATACATTCGGTTCCCAACCGATAATCCGTTTTGCCTTCTCAATATCAGCCACAAACACTTTCTGGTCGCTCTCACGCCAAGGAAGTTGTTTATATTCCATTTTTATACTTAACTTTGTCTCTAACATCTGAAACAACTCCAATAGTGACAAACTATTATCAATACCTCCACCTATTGCAAATACTTGACCATAGGCAGCTTTGCAATCTTTTGCGGAGAAATAGAGATTTACGATGTCGCTACTATACAAGACATCACGTACTTGCTTACCGGTTCCGGAGATTGTAAAAGGCTCGCGGTCCGGATTTTCCTTAATCTCCAACGCTTGCTGGCAGAACCATCCTATCCAACCTTGGTCAAAAGTGGCATGCTGATTGGCACCAAACATAGAAGAATGGCGGAATACAATAGTCTTTATGCCAAAAATACGATAAAAATCCAACAAATACTGATCAGCGCTTCCTTTTGAGCAACCATACGGGGAATGGAAATCAAGAGGCATATCTGAAGGAAAACCATTAGGAAATTCTTCGCAGGTATAGCGTGTATCGCTCTCTGAGAAATGCAGATTTTCAAAATCGCCGAACACTTTATTGGTAGAGGAATAGAGAATCACAGCATTGGGAGCATACTTGCGTACGGAATCCAACAAATTAAATGTTCCAAGCGCATTGATTTCAAAGTCAAGACGAGGATTGGCTATTGAAGTAGTCATCGCCACTTGACCTGCCAGATGGAAGATATAATCCGGCTGCACTTCTTTTATCACCGTTTCTACATCGTTGATATTGCGGATGTCATAGGGATAATACTTAAACTCACCTTGTTGACGAAGCCATTGCAAATTATCTGCACTACCATGTCGATACAAATTATCAAACACGTACAATTCCTCCCCGCGGCGCAGAACTTCTGCCGCGAGGTTGCTTCCAACGAAGCCACATCCTCCTGTTACTAAATATTTCATTGTTCTAAGAATTTTTATTTTAAGTATTTAATATACTGCGAATTACCCCCCCCAGCCCTCTTTAATGCTCTTCGTTGTTTTCCAGCCAAGGACACACAAGTTATTTTCAATGGGAGCAATTGATTTCATCACTTCATGCGGACGATATGGAAGAGCTCCCCAATCCGCATTTACTTTTTTACCAGTCAATTCTTCTAAGATTGCTGCCACTTGACGCAATGAATGTCCCTCTCCTGTTCCAAGATGGAATTGAGTATAGCTGTCCGTTATTACATCCAACTTAGTAAGCAACGTATAGAAGAAATCTGCAATATCTTCTACATGGATAAAATCCAATATTTGATTCCCTTCTGTAAAAGGATGAGGTGTTGACGCATCCAATGCATCATAAAGCAGTTCAAATATTTTCTTGGGCACATTTCGCTTTCCATAAGCCGAATAAACAACCACATTTATCCATTTCCAATGACTTATTGATTGATAAAAAGAGATGATTGGATGCACAGCAAGCTTAGTAGCTGCATATAGTGTATTCGGATTCGGATTTGTTCCTCCGTCCCGAAACTCCCAACAAGAACCTACATTCACAAAATATTTGCATTGTGTATGGGAAACGGCTTCCAATAATTGAGTGGTGAATAATACATTAGAATTAACAATAGGTTCAACAGACTCCGCATCATGCTTGCTATTTAATAGTCCGGCGAGATGCAACACCACTTCAGGGTTATACTCAGTTAATTGTTCTCTCCACTCAGTATCCGCAGTGGATATATATTGTACGCTATCAGCATATATGCCTTGTGCTTTTGCTTTATCCCTGACAAGCAAACATATATCATTATACCCTCGTTCCTGTAGATACGGAACAAGAGTTGTGCCTATATAGCCGGTTCCACCTGTTATTAAAATTTTCATTATTATATATTTCTTTTTATTTTTCTATACGACTCACTTACGAGAGACATACGGGACAGATACGAGAGGATAGATAGATTTATATAGTTACTCTCATGTTGACTCTCAAACCACCATATAATCCACATTGCATATTCTCACTCTGAATTTTTCTAATACGATTAATGTTTTCATCATATGGCGAGGCTTTGAATATTGTAATATTAATGTCTTTTTTCTTTTTGCTTTATTTTATGGTATATAAATTGCGCATTAAGTGACATTGCCAGTATCACGACTTCAAAAGTTTACATTCAATGCCTTCCATAAGCCGCGGTGCAGAACCACCTTATTCACAGGATTAAAGGAAGAATTGCGATTACGATATTTAAAAGACAATCGCGTTTCACGCCCATCCGCATAAGAATATACATTACCAACTGCACTACATTCATATAAAATTGCCATGAGTTCTCTTAATTCCATCCCGATTTTCTTACCCAAATCCATGCTTATAAATGTCGTTTCAATATCTTTAATATAAAATTCGCGTTCATGAAGTTCACCTAATAATGTTACAACACTATCAACATATTGATAGGGTATATAACCAACCATTTCATCCTTTATCTCTGGTAAAAAATACACGGAAGAATATTCATTGATGCCTCTTGTAATATCCATTTCAGAAACATTCCCGGTTCTACATTGTTTTTGAATAAATCCTAGAAGTTGAAGGAAGTCTCTTGGGGTATGTCTAGTCATATCCAATAGTACAGAAACTGTCTCTTTCCCTTTGTAATACGAGGGTAAAAAATGTTGTAAACAATTGTCTATTTGAGGATATTTTAATTTGCATCTGATATTTGCTATGTCAATTAGCCCACAAGCATTTTGGTTATCCGCTCCTTCTATATACCAATTAAATGAATAAGAACAATCACGGCGGATTTTATTTTTATTTGGGTCTGGCAATCTTTCAAATATATCTGTTCTACAAAGAACTATTATTTTAACTAGAACATTATTTTGAGCAAAAAGAGCATTGAGTTCTTTTACTTCATTTATGAGAGCGGCTATTGATATATATTGAATTTCTCTTGAGGTAAGAATCGCGTCTAATCCATCTATTACAATTAATTGTTGGTGTTCTTCTTTGAACGATAGTATTATTTCTTTTAAATAATCTACCAACATCATAATAGAAACGCTTGCATTTTCTCTGCTAAATGAATGTTCGTATTCAAAACCTTTAATTTCAGCCTTAAAACGATTAGAAGACGTTGTCGTTATTAGGTTTGAGAACTCAGTAACAGGGAAAATACCTATTTTGGAAAATAAATCTATGACATTTCTTAGTTTCGCATTGTCTGAAATGACAGCTTCGTTATCCTTGTATAAATTATATAAGACTTTCACTAAAAGCAACCACCGCCATGCAAATTTTGATTTTAACTCTACCTCGTCATCACCACTTATTATTTTCCCAAATGATTTATATGGTAAATCCGTTAAAGTCATTAGTGATACAGTAACATCTTCACAGGACAACTTAAGATGTTCTGAAAGTGCTGTTTTTCCAGCTCCTTTATACCCAAGAAACAAGAATAAAGGAGAATGGATAATACTTTCAACAAGATTGTCTTTGTCAAAATATCCTTCTTTTAGAAGGTTAGGGAACATCTCTACCTCTGTTTGCGCATCTGCTTTTCCGAATTGGATTTGTCTAAAATCTTCCATATCTGTATATAGTTTTAATTACAATACAAGAGTGTAAATTTTGGATAATTTATTTTCTCTTTTCTTTTAACACTTTATTTCAATAGTTCGTTAATTTTTAGATAACAGTTTTATATTGTGGCAGTTAAGTACTACCATACTTTATTATTACATATTTCTTTTCTAATTATCGTCCCGTATCTCTCCCAATAAGCAAGTCGGGTTTATCTTTCGGTCATCCCCCGCTCATCGCTCAGTAGTTACTTATTCGCTTTCATCAGTCGTTTTGTTTCGCGCAACTCTTTTTGCAAGAGTTCCATGCGTTCTTTCAGTTGCTCTTGTGTTGGAAGCATGTCTTTAATTCGTACATTATTATAAGTAGCCACTCCCATCGGTGTGCTTATACCTCGGAAAGACCATTGGACATCTGCCTTATTCATATCCGAACAGATAAGCAAGCCGATAGTTGGGTTATCTTCTTCAGCTTTCAATAGGTCATCTACTGCATTGACATAGAAATTCAGTTTACCTGCAAACTCCGGTTCAAAAGCCCTTGCTTTCAGTTCGCACACCACATAGCAGCGCAAGCGGATATGATAGAAGAGCAAATCAATCCTGCGCGTTGTATCTCCGGCAATCAGTTCCTTCTGTCTTCCTATAAACGCAAAGCCGGTCCCGAGTTCCAGCAATAAATCTGTTACACTTTTGCTCAACGCTTCTTCTAACTCCTGCTCATCGTATATCTCGTGATTAACCGTCGCAAAGCCAAAATCATAATTCTCTTTGAGTACCTCTTGCACTAACTTGCTCTGCAATGCGGGCATGTGCTCGGCGAAATTATTGAGAATCTTTCCTTGGTGCTCGTACAAGTTCGCTTTGATGCAGTTCACAAGTGCCGCACGACTCATACCCTGCTCTATCGTCTTACCGATATAAAACAACGCTTCATCAATGGATTTGCATTTGGAAATAATCTCAACATGATGCCTCCAAGGAACTAACGCAAATGGAGCAGGAAATTCTCTACCAGTTTGGTAGAGTTTTTGAGTTTGCTCATTTCCTGTATATTTTAATTCTTTAACAGGTTGTAATAGTTTTCCATCACCAATTTCTCTACCAAGTTGGTAGAGTTTTTCGCTAGTTTCTGCAGATGAATAAAATAGATACCATTTCTTCATGAACCAAAGGTTCTTAGCAGAGAACCCATCTGCATTCGAAAACTCGCGCTGGAGATCAAGGCTGACTTGCTCCACCACTCCTGCGCCCCAACGTTCTTCAGCTTTCTTTTGCACCAAGTCACGTCCCAACTCCCAGTTGAAGAGCAATTTCTCTGCATTTACACGAACAGACGCCTTCACTTGCGCCGAACGATAGCGATGCTTCAATTCGGCAATCCATTCCGCGTAGTCCGTGTCAATACGTACGTCGTGGGATTTCACCATACGTGGCAGTTCTGATATTTCGTTTTCTTTGCTCATTTTCTAAATGTTTGTACCTCGGCCATTTCTCGCTCTTCTCCCGCTCATCGGTCGGTGGAAAAGGATATAATTTCCTCTACACACAAATTATAAACATTTTCGCTCTGATATCGTTTGTACCAATCGGCAGTTAAAGCAATTGCTTCTGCCGTTGTCAAACGTGGTTGCCAGCCAAGGCGGGTTTGGGCTTTGGCGATGTCTAACATCAACAGATTGGCTTCGTGCGGAGCGTTGGGGTCTGTTTGGTCAAGGAGTGAGCCATTTCCCATTTCATTCGTCAGCATGGTAGCTACTTCCCATACCGGCACTACGGCATCCATCTTAGGTCCGAAGTTCCAACCTTCGCAATACTCTGTTGGGTTATTCCACATCTTCTGCGCAAGGAGCATATAGCCACTCAATGGTTCTAACACATGCTGCCACGGACGTACAGCATGACGATTTCGTATTACAATAGGTTGTCCGGCTTCTATGGCACGGATACAATCCGGGATGATACGATCCTTTGCCCAATCGCCTCCACCTATTACATTACCTGCGCGCACAGACGCAATAGATTTGCCATGTTTGGCATATTCTGCCGGATTCATAAAGGAGCGACGCCAACTGCTAATCGCTATCTCGCAAGCTCCTTTGCTACTGCTATACGGATCATAACCTCCCATAGGTTCGCCCTCTGTATAGGCATGGTTCGTCTCGCGGTTCTCGTAGCATTTATCAGTAGTAATCATCACCGCTACTTTTGCAGACGGGCAATGACGGAAAGCCTCCATTACGTTTATTGTGCCCATCACATTGGTCTGCCATGTATCTAACGGCTCGTCGTAACTCAAACGCACTAAAGGCTGTGCTGCTAAATGGAATACTATCTCCGGTTGATATTCATTGAAGATGCGCTTCATAGCTTCTCCGTCGCAGATGTCTGCTCGCAAGTCTGCTATTATCATCTTGCCGATGCCGGAGAGCGCATAATTGTCCTTCTCTGCCTGCGGATCAAGTGCCACACCAATCACCTCTGCACCTAACTCATGCAGCCAGATTGCCAACCACGAGCCCTTGAAACCGGTATGGCCGGTGATTAAGACGCGTTTGCCACTATAAAAACCATCGAATATGTCAATATTGGTATTTCTCATTTATTCTTCATCTTCTTCTATTACAACATTATCTAATTGCTTAAGGAATTCATCTAATCCGGCAGTATGAGCGCGCATATAATCTAAGGATTTTTTCTTCATCTGACGCAATACAAAACTATATGCCTCCTGCGAATGTTGAGAATTTTTATTTTCTGGAACTATGTGGTATCCATCTCTACTTATAATACTATTCAATTGAAAGACACAATTATTATCGCAGATTTTAGTAGCCTTCAAAGATGGTGAAACTAGAGGAAGTAACCAACATTCCATTTCATCTCCGCATATTGCAAAAATTACTTTCTTTTCAAACATTGTTCGGACAGCAGAAGATAATCTACTCAGCAACTTATCACGAATTTCCATTGCGAGAGTAGCATAGTCTTTCTTCGCATTGGTGGCATCTAAAGGGCTAACTCCATAATGCTCGCTACTATCTGTATCTATCTGAATTATAATGTATTGATTAGATATACTTGCACTAAAAAAATCATTAAAAGTATCATCAGAACAATGAGATAGAACCTCAGCCCAACCTCCTTCTGAAGTTTCTTCTTGCCGGAGTTGCCCTGCTTTCATAACAACCTTTGGTTGCAAAGGAGATATATCTACTCTATTTTGCAGATAACGCCCAACTATATGCTTTATTGCAGTAACATCTGTTACACCTTCTGCTATTAAACCTATATTCGTCATATCATTAGAAATTATCCGGCAGTCCTCCAATATATCCTTTCATCCATGCTTCAGAAAGGGGAATATTTAATTCTTCTTTTGGCTTCACCCTACTCACACGAGTGTCACCATCTATCGTACGGCGTACCACATTCAAAACGATGCCATCTTCATATAAATTCAAACCATCTAACACTGCGGGATTATGAGTAGTAGCTATAATCTGCTTATGATGCTTACGTGCTAATTGAATCATGTGTTTGGTTACTTCACGACACATTTTAGGATTAAACGCGGAATCAATATTATCAATAGCGAAAAACGATGGCGTCTCATCTGAGATGATAAGCGTCAAATAAAATAACAGATATAAAAAACCTTCATTAGTGCTTTTTTGATTGAAATCTTTGATAGATTCTGACATATAGTAATCTTTGAGATTTATCAAAAATTCATTAGACAATTGATTCTCTGGAATAGTCATATCCTTAAACCAATCTAGCACTTGCAGATTCTCCTTAATCTCATCTATAATATTTTTTCCGTCTTCGCGCTGGGCTAAAACCTTAAGATACGCAAATAATCCTTCTCCATTTCTACCTAATGGGAATATACGATTATCGTTATCAGCGGCGCGTAGTTTGGTTTCTTCTAACGAATAGATGAGAAAACTATTTAAATCAGATTTACCAATGCTAAAAACAAGTCCTTTTCTTATTTTTTCAATATCCTCGGCACTGATAGATAAAGTGGACTTACTTGGTTTAAAATTTTTTATTGCACTATACAATAAAAAATTAAATTCTGCATCTGTGATTTTTTCCTTTCCGTTTTTAGCAACTATTTTAATAGGCGCTAATGTAAGATTGGACTTATTTTCCCATCTTGGAGGCTTAGCTTCAGACTCATAATGTAAAGCAAATTGAACAATGCTTTCATCTGATTTCCATAACTTTATATTAATTTCTTCTGTCTCAACATCAGGGAAAGCAGGAAACATTAATTTAGGTTGAACCACACGCATTCCTCGATTGGCGAAATATTCATAATCCAATTTCTGAGTGCTTGCTGCAGCAGCCAATGTAATCGCCTCTAATATATTAGATTTGCCACATCCATTCGCACCGATTAGAAGAGTAAAATCTCCTAATTGCATATTTAAATCTAAAATAGATTTATAATTAGAAATCTGAACCTTTTTAAACATAAATAATGTATTATTTATTACAAAATTCCTTTATACTCGTTATCATCCAATCTATCATCTCATCCGTCATGCCGGGATAGACGCCTATCCAGAAACCATTGTTCATTACGAAATCCGTCATCTTCAGTTCGCCCACTACGCGATAGCCTTCTCCACTCTTACGCATCTCGTCAAAAGCAGGATGCTTAATCAAGTTGCCGGCAAAGAGATTGCGTGTTTGAATCTTACGGCTCTCCAAGAAACTGGTTAACTCATTGCGAGTAAAGCCTGCATCCTCTTTTACTGCTATCAAGAATCCAAACCAAGACGGATTGCTGTTGGGCTCAGCTTCCGGCAGAATCAATTGAGGCAGATCTTTTAATCCGTCGTGCAGACGTGCCCAGTTCTTACGACGAGCAGCCACAATCGTATCTAATTTCTCTAACTGCGCACAACCGATTGCTGCTTGCATGTCCGTGATCTTCAGATTGAAACCGAAATGGCTATAGACATACTTATGGTCATAACCTTGCGGCAGTTCGCCGAACTGACCCGTGAAACGCATCTTACAAGTGTTATCTACACCTCCCACGCACCAACAGTCACGTCCCCAATCACGGAACGAACGGACAATCTTATCCAACAGTGGGTCATTAGTATAAACGGCACCACCCTCACCCATCGTCATGTGATGAGGTGGATAGAAACTGCTGGTACCTATATGCCCCCAAGTGCCGGTTTTCTTTGTCACGCCATCTATCGTATATTCCGAACCCAATGCATCGCAGTTATCCTCAATCAGCCATAAGTTATGCTTCTCACAGAACTCTTTGACGGCTTTCAGATTAAAAGGATTTCCCAATGAATGAGCCAGCATCACGGCTTTCACTTTCGGACTATACGCGTTCTCTAAATGCGTTACATCAATATCAAAGCCCGGCAATGCCACATCCACAAACACAGGAATTGCGCCAAACTGAATAATCGGATTTACCGTCGTCGGGAAACCTGCGGCGACGGTAATCACCTCGTCGCCACGATGGATAGCACGCTCTCCAAGTTTGGGAGATGTCAAAGCATAGAACGCCAATAGGTTAGCACTACTGCCGGAATTACATACTGCACAATATTTAACTCCAAGCCATTTTGCCAAACGCGTCTCGAACTTATGTGCCCATGGACCGGCAGTCAACCAGAAATCTAAGGACGAATCCACAAGATTTACCATCTCTTCATCGTCGAAGTAACGTCCACCGTAATTGACAAACGTCTCTCCGGGTTTGAAGTCCTTCTTCTGACCATGCACCTCGCGATAATACTCACGAGTCAGGTCTAATATCTGCTGCTTCAACTCTTCTTTCTTGCTCATATCATTTCCACCAAATCCATGGCGCCCTGTTTTCTGCTATAAGTTTTTCCAATTTCTCCTTATCTCGGAGCGTATCCATGCACTGCCAGAAACCTTCGTGTTTGTAGCAATCCAATTGTCCTTCTTGCGCTAAGCGTTCCAAAGGTTCACGCTCAAAAATACACTCATCTCCGCTTAGATATTCAAATATTTTCGGTTCAAGTACCATGAATCCACTATTAATCCATCCTGTATCTTCTTTGCTCTTTTCACGGAACGATTGGATATTATCTCCCTCTAAGTCCATTATACCAAAACGACCTTCCGGGATAATACCCGTCAAGGTAGCAATATGGCCGTTCTTCATATGGAAATCTACCAATGCCTCTATATTCACGTCACTCACGCCATCACCATACGTCATGCAGAAAGGTTCATTACCGATATAGTCCTTCACTCGCTTGATACGCCCACCTGTCATTGTATTCAGACCAGTATCAACAACCGTCACTTTCCATGGTTCGGCATGTTTACTATGAACGATAATATCCCGCCCATTCGTAAAATCAAAAGTGATATCTGAAGTATGAATAAAATAGTTCGCAAACCATTCCTTAATCACATCTTGCTTATATCCGGCACAGATTATAAACTCATTGATGCTAAAGCGGCTATACCATTTCATGATATGCCATAAGATAGGCTTTCCGCCAATCTCAATCATTGGCTTTGGTCTTAAATGGCTCTCCTCGCTAATACGAGTGCCTAAACCTCCGGCTAAAATAACTGCTTTCATTATTTATACAAATTTTGCAGGAACTAGTGCTTGATGTCCCCGACATTCTTTCAAATTGACTCCTGGCGTATAGACAGCATCGTTTATGACTGTCAATTGAGCAGCAGGATGAATCAAATCACAAAAGTCCTCGGGAGCTGTAGAACCTATAGACAACTGCAACCATACATTATATGTTTGTGGGCGCAAATTAAGCGAAGGTATTTCTAACGAGAACTTACCTTCTTTTAAATTTGAAAAGTCATGATTCAACTCATCAGAAACCCACGATGCAATGATAGTACCATAACTATCAGTCAGATTACATGCGATAATTGCTTTCTCGAGCTCTACATTAGGATCATTTATTTGGAAATGTGCCTCTATTTTTAGATATGTGCCTACGAAAGCAGCCTCCACAACTTCATCTTTTATGTTTTTGAACAGCACATTGCTAAAGCGGATTTTTCCGTTTCCCATTCGATCTTTACGATGGAGAAGCGGCATGTTGATTTCTTCAAAGTTAACTGCCAAATACTTTCCAATCGTATCTTCTGCTGTTCCCATGTATGCTACTTGACCATTTTCCAATAAGATACCATTTTTACAAAGCTGTTTAACTGATGTCATGTTATGGCTTACAAACAAAACAGTTCTTCCACCAGAAGCCACATTCTGCATCTTGCCGATGGCTTTCTTTTGGAACTCGGCATCGCCAACGGCAAGGACTTCGTCCACGACGAGGATCTCGGGTTCGAGGAAAGCAGCTACGGCGAAGCCCAGACGGACAGTCATACCGGAGGAATAACGCTTCACAGGGGTGTCGATATAGCGTTCACAGCCGGAGAAATCGATGATCTCGTCCAGCTTGGCCTGAATCTCATTACGCGTCATGCCGAGGATGGCGCCGTTCATGAAGATATTCTCGCGACCCGTCATCTCGCCATGGAAGCCAGTGCCGACCTCGAGGAGAGAGCCTATACGACCATGAGCATGGATAGTGCCGGTTGTAGGACCGGTGACGCGTGAGAGGAGTTTCAAGAGGGTCGATTTGCCGGCGCCGTTCTTACCGATGATGCCGACGACGTCGCCCTGCTCTACCTTAAAGTCGATATCACGAAGCGCCCAGACGTACTCGGAGTTGCCCTTGGAGGCACGGTCGTTGATTTCCCCTATTTTCAGATATGGGTCTTCCTTTCCCAAAATGCTCGTTTGCCACCATCGGTTAATATCATGCCGAAGTGTACCTGTTGATACCAGACCGAGGCGGTATTGCTTGGATACGTGGTTAAATTCTATTGCAGTACTCATTCTTTTATAAATTTTCTTTTTAGTTTTTTAAATCAAAAACGCGCAGCCTACGTCCCCGCATGGCTATTGGCCTACGCGACCTTGAGCGTAAATGCCATTTAGTCTGCTTATGAGCAAGACTCCTAAACAGCCTAATTGTCATTTCTGCTTCGACATTGCCCACATGTGCACTATCGGCTGCTTACAAAAACTCGTTTCACTCACAAAAAAGCGTTCCATTACATTCCACTATCAAAAACTTTTTCAATTCATAGTGTAACATTTTTAATATCCACACGCCGCATGGGTTTTTGATTTATCTCCTTTCTGTTTAAAACACCGCGATGGTGTTATTGTCGCTATAAAATCGCTCTATCTGTGCACGTGGGCTGGCACCAAAGTTGACAAGTATCGCCACCGGCCATCCCGTTCCGCGCAGGTACCCAAAGGTTTGATAATGCTCCCGTTCGGTAAGCGCCGTCAATGCCTTGCATTCCACTATCACATTGCCGATAGGCGTCTCTACCACCAAATCCATTTTTAGATAGGCATTAAGAGGTTTGCCCTTGTAAATGGGATGATACTCCAACTCTTTGTGTACCATAAAGCCGTTGGTTTGCAGCTCCGTAAAGAGAGCCTCTTGGTAGATATACTCCGGCAAACCACCCCCGAGGTTCTTATATACCTCTATCATCGCACCGACAATGCCGTAGGTGGCATTAACAAGTTCCGTTTTGCGAGGTTCCGGGACCAAATGTATTGTTGTTTTGTCTTGCATTTCAGTTGTGTTGTTAGTTAATTAGTAAATCAAAAACTCGTTGCACTCACAAAAATAGTCAAAAACATTCTCAATGCATAGTGCGATATTTTTTTTCATTTACACACTGCATAGACGTTTTTGAAAGCGTAGCGATTTTTTGTAAACGTAGTGCGTTTTTGTGAGGAATCTAACAGGAACAATTTATCGGTGCTGTTAAGTGGATTTGATTAATAAGCTATCAGGGAGCTAGCTCACAAGTAGGTTAGTAAGCACATCCACTAAGTTACGACAAGTAACTGTTGATTCCATGTTTTTGATTAATTATGTCAATGTTCATCTGTTTTTGCACTGCATAACCTAACGAGAGCGCAAAGGTACAAAAAAAATCCCATATATGCAAATATATATGGGAAAAAGTTGCAAATTTCTTATATTTGCACTATTTTGTGCAGATTTTATAGCCCGAAACGAGGATTATTCCGTGTAACGGCGGTTGATCTCGGACCAATCAATAATCTGCCAAAGGGAATGGAGATGGGCGGCACGGCGGTTACGATAATCAATGTAATACGCGTGCTCCCAGACATCCATCGTCAGGAGGGGTTTGAGGCCCTTTGTAACGGGGTTGCCGGCATTCGGTTCCTGCGTGATGACGAGCTTGCCTTCCTTATCCGCAGCTAACCATACCCAACCAGATCCGAAGAGCGTTGTGCCTTTCTGCTCGAACTCCGCCTGGAAGGCCCCGAAGGAGCCGAAATCACGGATGATGGCCTTTAGGATTTCAGATTTAGGATTTATGGTTTCAAATTTAGGATCCTCGTAGGGTTTGAACTGCAGGAAATAGAGGTTGTGGTTGAGGATCTGGCCGGCATTGTTGAAGATGGCACCTTGGGATTTGGCAACAATCTCCTCCAATGGCATGGCCTCGAACTCAGTGCCCGCAACGAGTTTGTTGAGGTTATCGACATAGGTCTGCAGGTGCTTACCATAGTGATACTCCATCGTTTCCCGACTGATGACGGGTTCCAGCGCATTGGGCGCGTATGGAAGCGCTATTAAGGAAAAAATGATGTTTAGCATATTTTTTTCAAATTTAGGGTTTCAAAATTCAAATTTAGGATTTATTATCTTTTTCTTTTAACGTTGCTATGCTTGAGGATAAAATTTTATGAAGGCTCTGCACATCCTTCATTAAATCATCATATTGTTCTTTGGTTATCAACTCTGAACGAAAGAGAACTTTCAGCCAATATATAGTCTCATATGCTTCCTTTTGAGCTATAGCTAATTTGTTCATGAAGTCGGCTTTACTAACTGCGTTACATGCCTCACTATAGTTTGCACCAATACTTGTTCCACTCCTCTGAATTTGATCAGAGTTATTGTATTCATGCTGCATCTCACGTAAGTATTTCCGTAAACCGTTAATCTTCACCGAGAAATCGATACATTTCTCCAAAAATTCGTTCTTATCCATAAATATAAATCCTAAATCCTAAATCCTAAATCATAAACAATAATTTAGTAGTTTTCCGCTAAGAGCTGGAAGTAGGACTGTGCGTGGTGGCAGACGGGGCACTCCTCGGGAGCGGATTTGCCGACTACGATATGTCCGCAGTTAGAGCATTGCCAGATACAATCACCATCGCGGGAGAATACAATCTTGTCCTCGATGTTCTTGAGCAGTTTGCGGTAACGCTCCTCGTGGTGTTTCTCGATTGCGGCTACCATCGCGAACTTGGCTGCGATCTCCGTAAAGCCTTCTTCCTCCGCCTCTTTCGCCATGCGGGCATACATGTCCGTCCACTCGGCATTCTCACCGGCAGCGGCGTCGGCTAAGTTAGCAGCAGTGTCGTTGATCTTACCGCCATTCAGGTATTTGTACCAGAGCTCCGCATGCTCTTTCTCGTTAGCTGCAGTCTCTTCAAAGATCTTACTGATCTGTACGAAACCGTCTTTTTTTGCCTTCGATGCAAAATACGTGTACTTGTTACGTGCCATGGATTCACCGGCAAAAGCCTCCATGAGGTTTTTCTCGGTCTTTGTTCCTTTTAAGTCTTTCATAATAATGTAAGTTTGAGGGTTAATAATTTTCGCTGCAAAGGTACGAAAAAATTCTGACATGTGCAAATTTATTTGCTGTTGTAAAGAAAAATAGTTGCAGCAAGCCACTTATGTACAAGAGGCCGGGCATCAAAGATGTAATGATACAGCAGGGTCGCAATGATGAAGCGTTGTGATATTTTTTTGTATGGAAATTTGCGTAATTCGGGAAAAAGTTGTACTTTTGCGAACGATTTAACTCAACACTATTATGCTACAAATCGGAGACAAGATGCCGTCATTCAGCGCGGCTGACGAGACTGGCAAAATCGTCACAGACAAAGACCTCATTGGCAAGAAAACCGTTATTTACTTCTACCCGAAGGATTCCACGCCCGGCTGTACGGCCGAGGCATGCAACATCCGCGACAACTACCATGTTTTCCTCGCGCAGGGCTACCAGGTCTTTGGCGTGAGCAAAGACAGCCAGGCCTCGCACATCAAGTTTAAGGAGAAATATGCTCTACCCTTCCCCCTGCTCAGCGATCCGACAACTCAGATGCTGCAGGCCTTTGGAGCGTGGGGCGAGAAAAAGAATTACGGCAAGGTGTCGATGGGGACATTAAGAAAGACCTTCGTCTTTAATTCCGAAGGTCTTCTGGAACGTATCATCGAAAAGGTCGATACGAAAAATCACGCTGCGCAGATTCTCTAATCTATCCCGCCCAAGTGGAACGGTCGAGAGAGCGATAAGAAATCGCTTCCAACAGATGATTCTTCCGGATGTCGGGTGCACCTTCTATATCTGCAATGGTGCGCGCGACTTTCAAGATGCGGTCGTACGCCCGTGCAGAGAGACCGAGTTTGGCCATGGTAAACTCCAAGAGTTTATCGCACTCTTCATCCAGCGCGCAATACTGACGCACCATCTTCGCATTCATCATCGCGTTGCAATGGACGAGACGGCTATGATTGAACCGCTCGTTCTGGATAGCGCGCGCCTTAAGCACCCGTTCGCGTATGGCAGCTGAGGACTCACCGGGCTGCGTATCCCGCAATTGTTCATACGGCACAGCCTCTATCTCGCATTGGATATCTATACGATCGAGCAGAGGTCCACTTATCTTAGATAAGTAACGATGCACTTGCGCGGGAGTACATGTACAAGGATGCGCAGGGTTATTCTCTCCGTAATGTCCGCACGGACAAGGGTTCATCGCCGCAACCAGCATGAACGACGCCGGATATTCGACGGTGTCCTTGGCACGCGCTACGGTGATTTTCCTGTCTTCAAGCGGCTGGCGCATCACCTCCAATGCCGAACGTTTGTATTCCGGCAACTCATCGAGAAAGAGCACGCCGTTATGGGCTAACGATATCTCTCCGGGATGTGGGTTCTGTCCTCCGCCCACGAGGGCAACATCGGTTATCGTATGATGAGGCGAACGGAAAGGACGCTGGACGATAAGAGAGCCGCGTGCTCCTTGGCGCTTATTGGTCAAACCGGCGATGGAATGGATCTTTGTCGTCTCGAGTGCCTCTTCAAGTGTGAGTGGCGGAAGGATAGTCGGTATCCGCTTGGCGATCATTGATTTACCTGCCCCCGGAGGTCCGACCATGATCATATTATGTCCTCCGGCAGCGGCTATCTCCACTGCACGTCTCACTTTGAATTGGCCTCTGACATCTGCAAAGTCCAAGTCTGAGGGAAAAGCCAACTCATCAAACAGTGCCTGCGTATTGACATGCACAGGCTCGAATTTATCATCGGGATTAAGTTCATCTTTAGGTTCTCCGTTCAGGAAACGAATCACCTCCATCAGGTCGTTGAGTCCATACACTTCCAGTCCTTCCACCACAGCAGCTTCATCAGCATTTTCGGCAGGAAGAATGAGTCCTCTGAACCCCTCCTTGCGAGCACAAAGGGCAATGGGCAGCGCACCGCGAATAGGTTGCAACGAACCATCTAACGACAATTCGCCCATGATCATATAGTGCGACAGTTCTTTCGTCTTTAGCTTTTCCGCACCCGCAAGCATACCAACTGCTAGCGGTAAATCGAATGCAGCCCCTTCTTTCTTGATATCTGCCGGCGCCATGTTTATCGTGTATGCACGATGAAGCACTTCCTGATTGTTCACTGTCAGCGCCGCAAGGATACGTTCGTGCGATTCTTTCACAGCATTATCGGGTAGCCCGACCAGCGTAAAGTCAAACCCCGGAACGGAATGAACCTCTATCGTCACCGGAACAGCGTCTATTCCGACTGGAGCTGCACTATGGATTTTTATCAGCATAAAGATATGTTAGATTTAAGATTGGACAGTTGCTATTTAAATCGTATCGATGAAGAACTTCTGCTTGCGGTTGAACATCGCGATGCCGATGAAGAGCAGGACGAAGGCGAAAAGTGCGCTGTAACCGAGGGCGGTCCAGGAGAATTGACCGGCTCCGTACGCACCGTATTTAAAGGTCTCGATGATTGCCGTCATGGGGTTGAGAAGCATGATCTTATGCAAGGTCGGATTCGTCACATAACTGAGCGGATAAACGATTGGCGTAGCGTACATCCAGAGTGACACAAACACGCCGAAGAAGTTCGTCAAATCGCGGTATTTCGTTGTCAGCGACGAAATAATAAGTCCAAGCCCCAATGCCAAGCACTGAATCAATAACATCAGTATGGGGAAAAGCAGCAGATACCAGTTCGGATGCAGTTCCACGCCTTTGATCGCATAGAACAGATAAACAGCGACAAACGTGGCGAGTTGCAGTGAGAAACGGAACAGTTTCGAGATGACTACCGACACCGGCGAGACGAGACGGGGGAAGTACACCTTTCCGTACAGCGAAGCATTCGTCTGGAACGTACCGGAGACTGCCGTAAGGCACTCCGAGAAGTACTCCCAGAGACAGATACCCGACAGATAGAATACCGGTTGCGGAATGCCATCCGTCGGTATTCCGGCAACGCGGCCGAACACCACGATATACATAAACATCGTGAATAGCGGCGAGATGAAATACCAACCCATACCGAAGATTGTCTGCTTGAACTGCACCGTGATGTCACGCTTGATAAACAGCCAGATTAGGTATTTCTTCTGCCATAACTCCTTTAGTCCAAGCCCTTTAGCGAAGGACGTAGGAGAGATTTCTGTTGTCCAATATTCATTCGTCATACCGTGTCCATAAAAGATTTTTGTACTTTATTAAATAGCATCAGGCCGAAGATAAGCAACAGCAAGGTAAACCCTGCGCTGTACGCGAGCCAAAGCCATGAGAACTGCCCTGCGCCAAGCAACGAGAACTTCATCGCCTCCATCACCGGTGTCACGGGATTAAGGCTCATCGCCAGATGCAGTTTGGGATTTGTCACCATGCTTAATGGATAAATCACCGGCGTGATATACACCCAAAGCGAGATGACCTTATTAAGCATGATTTGCAGGTCGCGGTACTTGGTAGTCATGGACGAAAAGATCATTCCGAAACCTACTGCCATCAGTGCTAAAAGGATGATGAGCACGGGGAAAAGAACTATCTGCCAATGAATGGTCAGTTCCGTGCCGGTTGCCACATAATAAATATAAAAAACTGCAAAGATTGCCAACTGGATAGCAAACGACAGCAGATTCGTCGTCACGGCAACCAGCGGCATGATGATGCGCGGAAAATAGACTTTGCCGAAGATGTCGGCGTTCGACACAAACGAATTGGACGTTGCGCTTAGACAGCTGGCGAAATATCCCCAGACGGATATACCGAGCAAGTAAAACAAGATCGGAGGCACACCGTCGGTAGGTATATTCGCAATGCCGCCGAAGACCGTCACATAGACAATCACGGAGAGCACCGGGGTGATAAGAAACCACAGCGGACCAAGGATGGTCTGCTTGTAAGCCGTGCGGAAATTACGCTGCACGAAGAGCACGAACATGTCGCGATAGCGCCATAGCTCTTTCCAGTCTATCGCCAGCAGGCGGTCACGAGGCGTGATGACCGTGTCATATTTTTGATTTTCGTTCATCTGTTTGTTCACCTGTATATCGGTTTTGTTTGCCATAAACTACCCATTTATCGAGCGCTATAAGTACTGCCGGAAGGACTGTCAGCGTCAGGACTACTGCCACGAACGCACCCACTGCCAAACAGCCGACAATATTACTGATCATCAAATCATCTATGGCCAATGCCATCGCTCCCGGTCCAATTACGGTAATCAGTCCCGAAGTGAGAATGGTTCGTATCGACCCTCTGTATGCCGCACAAACTGCGTCAACCGGCAACATCGTCTTACGACTCTCGCGGTAGTAGTTCGCGAAGAGAATACCGTAATCAATGGTTGCGCCCATAAGGATTGCTTGAACGATGAGGTACGCGAGATATAACATTTGCCCCGAAACGATTCCGGCTACCACGACATTGACATACACGGCCGTCATTACGGTCAACACTAAGATTGTCGGTACTATAACCGAACGGAACGTGAGGGCAACGATGAGGAAGATAGAGAGAATCGTTAGCCATGTGACCACTTCCATCTCATGATCAAACCCGCCACGCATCTCTGAATACATCACAGACTCGCCGACATAATAGTGTTCGTGTGGCATGCGGGCATCTGCGAGCGCAGTAAGCGTATCAACGAAATCGTAGGTTTCCGGAGACTCTGGCGGCAAGGACGAGAGAACGACTAACAATGAGTAGTTCTCTTTGCGCAATTGGCCCAAACCGGCTGCTATCTGAGCATGGATATCCTTCGCTTGCGTTTGGATGGAATCCGGTAAGACATCCGCCAGACGCGGGTCATACACCAGCGTGTCGCACAGATAGGTCAACAGCGGACCGAATCCCATGCGAAGCGTGTCGCAGCGGCTCTGTGTCGATCCATAATAATCGTACAGCAGCGACATCTGCGCCGGCGTGACAGGTTCGGATTTCACATCCGACAGTTTCATCAACCGTGCCAGTTTGGCGGCCATCTCGTCAGACGTGTATGATTTGCCGCCGAAGACCAGTTCGGTGAACAACTCCGCCTGCAAGTCCGCACGAGACGGACCATGGTGTTTCTTCGTCTCGTCAGGAATATTCTTAGAGCGACTATATGTCTCGGCATCGATGGCGCGCGCAGTGTCGGTGCTATGCAACGCCGATTGGATGACGGCCAACGAGTTGACGATCTCCTCCGTCGAACCGACAGGTATCAACGGCTCTTCTTTCTTCGGAGGATAAGCTATTGCCATCAGTTCCTCGTCCGAGAAGCCTTCGATACCAAATGCACGAAGTAGTATATTCAGATCTGAAGGTGTCAACAAAGCATTCTCATCTGCCAGGTCCATCAAGTGCGCGCGCTGACCTAACTGCGTGCGCTGTTCCTCGGAGATCATTCCGGCAAGACCCGGACGTTTGAACAGGTCGTCCACCAGCAGATGGACATACTGCAACGGCGTCATCTTCTTCACGTGACCCGGTGCATAACCATAAACAAGACGAGTCTGTATCTGTGTTGAACCGATGAAGATAGACATCTCGTTCACCGACATCGGCAGACGTATCGCCAACGTGTCCGTCAGTTTGCGCATCTCCACCGTGACTGCAGAGGTCTGTAGGGCATTTAGACGCTCGATGAAAGGTACGACTGCTATGCGGTCGATGTCTATCTCCGGGATTTCGAGAGTATCGACATGTATGGGGTTGGAGGACAGCAGATTAGGGGGTAACGGAGCAATGGTCTCACGCGGTAACGGACCTACTTCTTCGTCTTCACTTACAGGAAGAGAATCGTTTTGAGCCATCGCCATTGCTTCTTTCCGCTCATGGGAGGTTTTATGAGATGGTTCTTTCGCTTGCGGCACATCCAGCATGGATTGCAGAAGTGCTATCTGTGACTTCATCTCATCGTCCAGATACGTGGAGAAAAGCGGATTGGAAGCCACATGAGAATGAAGGAAGCGCGCTATTTCGGGGAAGGTATATTGCGCCTCCGTCGAGTCCTTTTGGCGCATGTAATAGACAATCTGAACCATCTCCGGCGTCAGCACATCAAGTGCCTCGGCTGGAACGTTCGTTCCTTCGGGCAACATATCCTTGAAGTTGATCATCAGACTCCGCACATGATTTGTCATCTCTTGCGGCGTGAGCGGTTGACTCATTAACGTCGGATAACTGATGACCGACTGAATACCCGGCTGCGCCATGAGACTGTCCACCAGACCGTACACCGAGTCCTCGTCCTGAGTATCATACACCAACACAAACGGATTGGGAGAAGGGAATATCTCCTCTATCTGCGAGTCTGATTCCGCGGAGAAGAAGATGGTTGTGCGACCGGCAAAGAACCACGATACGAGGAAAAGCAGGATTGCGCCTATTGCCATCGGCAGTTTGTGCCGAGCCACGAACTTGGCCATCCCATCCGTCGGCGGAACGTATGCTTTCTTCGCGGTCGCATTGATCGTCCGACGGAAGAGAAGCATCAGCGATGGCATTGCCGTGAAGGTACATATCAGCGAAAAGACCACTCCCTTTGCCAGCACTACACCCATGTCCGCACCTATCTTCAAACGCATGAAACATAGCATCAACAGACCTACGACGGTCGTAAAGGCCGACGAGAGAATAGACGGTGCTGCTTTGCGGATGGCTCTGTTGGCTGCAACGACGGCTGTGCGGCGGTCGGTGTGTTCGTCCTGCTCCTGACGGTAACGGTTCAGAAGAACGATACAGTAATCGAGCGAAAGAACCGCCTGAAGGATTGAACCGATGAAATTCGTCGTGATGGACACGGAGGGAAGCAATGCGTTTGTTCCCATATTCAGCACGATTGCTAATAATGCCGTTGCCAAGATGACGATTGGCTCGAACCAGCTTTGAGCCATCACGAACAGCACCACCATAATCAGCACCGCGGCAAAAATCATCACCGACATCGGGGGGGTCGCCCCGTCCTGACTGGTCTCCACTACGCAGTTCCCGCCGAAACGCATGCTGATCTGCTTGCCTAATTCCTTCTGGTCTACCGACTTCGGCACATCGAGATCAAACACCGTGTGGGTGCTGTCGGACGAATAGCGATAGGTCACACTCTGTACATCCGGATAGGACTCCAAGAGGGTTCGGATACCGGGGATTTCCTTCGGACGAACACCCTCAAACATCACATGAACGTCTGCTCCGGACATCTGAGCAGAAGAACCGAACTCGGAAGTAACAATCTCCAACCCACGCTTCATTTGCGAGTTATCCGGCAGGTATTTCGTCATGTCGGCATTGACATTCACGTGGAAGATCATGATACCGGCTACAACCGACAGCGCAACCGTGATGGCAAATAATATGTAATGAAAACTACGCTTCAACTTTCCAATCTCAAATCTCAAATCTTAGAACTGCCCCATTTGCAGGAAAGCAACCTCTTTGGGCGTGAGGAAACGCCATTTGCCGCGGCCAACATTCTTCTTCGTCAGGCCGGCAAAAGAGACACGGTCCAGGTTGACCACTTTATAACCTACTTTCTCGAAGATACGGCGTACAACGCGGTTCTGACCGGAATGTATCTCCAGGCCTATGTGCTTGCGGTCGCCTTTCGGAAACTCCAGCGCATCGGGCATGATACGCTCGTCGTCCAATACCACTCCGGCGCGGATGATAGCCTCATCCACCTCGTCCAGTTCCTTGTCCAGCGTGACTGCGTAGATCTTCTTCTTGTGGAACTTCGGATGGGTCAGTTTGGCAGCCAGGTCGCCGTCATTGGTAAGAAGCAGCACACCTGTCGTGTTACGGTCTAACCGGCCTACGGGATAGATACGCTCCGCGCAGGCACTGCGAACGATATCAATCACCGTGTGACGTTCTTGAGGGTCATCGGTCGTAGTGACCGTGTTCTTGGGCTTGTTGAGCAATATATACACTTTGCGCTCACGGCGGACCGGCTGGTCATGAAAACGTACCTCATCCGTCGGTAACACCTTCACACCGAGATTATCGACTACCTGACCGTTTACCGTGATAACACCCGCCTGGATGAAATCATCCGCCTCACGACGGGAGCATATACCCGCGTTCGCCAGAAATTTGTTCAGACGGATAGGTTTCGTAGGATCTTCGTGCTGCTGACGGTTGTTCTGTTGCTTGCGGTCGGAATAGAGTCCGTTGTTGCGCTTCGGCTTGCCATACGGACGGCTCGGACGGCGCTCTTCGCTATCACGGCTAAAACGGGGACGGGACGATTCTTCTCCCTCGCGATGAAAATGCGGACGGGACAACTGCTCGCCCTCACGATGAAAATGCGGACGCGGCAACTGCTCGCCATCACGGTGAAAACGCGGACGGGGACGGCGTTCACCATTGTTGGAATTGTTGTCAAACATGTTCTTAAACTTTAAACATTAAACGTTATACTTTTTCCCTCGTGGCCCTCACGGGTCACATGCGTGCTCACGCACGCGTCTTATTATTATAAGGTGAAAAGGCAAAAGGGGGATCACCTCCTTTCACCTTTCACTTTTCACTTCTCACCTCGATCATGCCTCTGCTTGCTCAATCGCCAATTTGCCACGATAGTAGCCGCAGGACGGGCAAACAGTGTGGTAGATGTGCAATGCGCCACAGTTCGGGCATGTTGCCAATGTCGGAGCTTTTACTACGTCATGGGTACGACGCTTTGCTTGTCTGGTGTGGCTTTGTCTTCTTTTAGGATGTGCCATAATTATTTTACTTCTTTAAAAACTTTAAACTTTAAATTTCAACTTTAAACTTTATCTTCGGGCTCCGGCTCGTCACATAGGTGATCATGGAGGAGAAGGTCCATTTGCGCATTGCATTCACCCGGCTGGTGACTGTGAACGACCGGAATATTGATACTTACTGTTTCGTACGCAAGCCATGATAAATCCAATGCATCGTCAAGCGGCATAACCGCGTCGTCATTCATCAGTTCATCACAGGCATCTACTTCAAGAGGCATGGGATCCAGACATCGGTCGCACACTACAAACACAGTTCCACGAACCGAAAGACTGAGCTCATATCCCTCCTCACGGAGATTAAGCACCGCTTTGCACGCCACCTCGCCGCCCAAAATCTCTGTCTTCTCTACCGAGGCAAAGAATTCCTTATCCAACTGATAATCAAACGTATGTACGCCTAATGACAGACGCTTCAGATCGACGATATAGTGGTTCTGCTCGCTCATAGGTGCAAAATCGGCTGCAAAGGTACTGCTTTTTTTTGACATGTGCAAATATTTTACGTTTTTTTCTGCCATTTTTTTGGATATATAATTTTTTTTTACTACTTTTGCGGCCGTTTAAGGTACGTATGATGAAACAACTCGTTTTCATATTTCTTCTGCTGCTCACGCTGACTGCGTGTTCGCACGACTACTCTTTTTCTCAAAGAGCCGTGCGAGATATATGCGAACTGATGCTAATACAATATCCGGAAGCAAACTTGCAGGATGTATATAAGACGTGTTATCAGGACTTCTTCGGCGCCGAGCACATGATGAAGGACACTGCTGCTGCAAGGCAGTACCTGCGTTTTGAACTGGACCAAATGGCCCGGGAGCAGAAGGGCAAAGGCATGCCGTTCAGTGAACCCACAGGATTCCGGCATCGTTTTGTGCGCATCAATCTGGAGCTCGTACGAAACGGAACAATGACCGAAGAACAGTTGCTGCAACGGTTCATTGACGCAGCAGGTAAAAACAACGCGTTGCATGACCATTGGGAAGAAGAATGGGCACAGATAGAGCGCATTGCGCTGGAGGTGCACCCTGCATGGAAAGACGAAGAACTGCAGGCAACGTTGCGCTTAGCGGCCTACAACAAGCAAGCGGTACGACACAGCGAGAACTTCAGAAACAAATACAAACCCCATTACAGAATTATCCGATTATGAGAAACTATGTCCTTATGGCAGCATTGCTCTTGCTCTGTCTGACAGGCTGCCGGCGAGATGGAGAAAAGATGCTGAACGCGCTGGAGGAACAGGGCGTCGGTATGATTATCGACAATCATGGCGAAACGACGACATACGACTTGCCCGGTGTACAAGACCTGCTGCGTCTGACTGCCGAAGAACCCGAACGTCTCCAAGGCGCTGTTGTGGCGGATAAAAGGGTCGGAAAAGCCGCTGCGTGTCTGCTTATCGAAGGAGGAGTCAAACACGTGAACACTCCGCTCGTCAGCACACCTGCACGGGAGATGCTGGAAGCCGCCGGCATATCGCTTTATGCAAGGGAGGAAATTCCGCTGATGGTCAATATCGACGGGACGGATTTGTGCCCGATGGAGAAGAAACTGCTTGACGCCAAGACGCCGGAACAATGTGCGGCAATCTTACGCGGAGCCTCACTGGAGGGATTTCAGATGCTGGACATGCTCAATCAGCAGGGACTGAGCCTGCTCGTATATAACAACGGACAACTGACCACGCACGCCAACCGCGGCGTACAGGATCTGCTGCTGCTGATCAGCGACCAACCTGAGCGTCTCCAAGGCGCTGTTGTAGCCGATAAGATTATCGGTAAGGCTGCCGCTGCTCTCATGGCCGCAGGAGGTGTCAAGGAAGTACACACCAATATTATCTGTACTCCTGCGCGCGAACTGTTTGAAAAAGAAGGAATACGTGTCTTCGCAACCGAAGAAGTGCCGATGATCCTGAATCGAGACAAATCGTCCATGTGTCCCATTGACACGCAGATTGCCGACATAGAAAGTATTGACGAATGCGTCGCTGTTTTGCAAGCCAGACTGGCCCGCTAAATCATATATGGTAAATGACCAAATAGCAAATGGCTTATGTTACGTAAGATACGGATACTGCTCGCCGCCTTCTTCTATATCGCTGTGACGCTACTGTTCCTCGGCGTGAGTTGGCGCATTAATATCTGGTTGGGATGGACAGCCCGAATCCAATTCCTGCCGGCACTGATGGCCTTGAATTTCGGGGTTCTGTTTGTGCTGATAATGATTACATGCCTTTTCGGACGACTGTACTGCAGTGTTATCTGTCCGTTAGGAGTGATGCAGGATATCTTCGCCTGGTTCGGGCGGAAAGCGAAAAAGAACCGCTACAGTTATTCGCCGGAGAAACAATGGCTGCGCTATACGGTGCTGGCGGTTTTTGTAGTGTGCCTCATCATCGGTTTTGCGCCGGTGACAACCTTGCTCGCCCCATACTCTGCCTACGGCCGCATTGTCAACTCGCTTTTCCGGCCGTTGTACGACCTGCTCATCAACGGGATAGCGGCTATAGAAAATCATTTCGACAGTTATCTGTTCTCCGAAGCGGAGATATGGATGCGCAGCGTAACTACCTTCATCGTCGCGCTCTTGACGATGGGGATTGTTGGTGTGCTGGCTTGGCGAAACGGACGTACGTATTGCAACACCGTTTGCCCGGTAGGTACAATCCTTTCGTTCTTCGCCCGTTTCGCGTTAGTACGTATTCAGATTGACGAAGACAAATGCCGCAAATGTTCGCTGTGCGCAAAGAACTGCAAAGCGGCTGCTATCGATTTCAAGAGTGGCACGGTGGATCTGTCGCGATGCGTGGTATGCGGCGATTGTATCGACAAGTGCCATGACGGAGCGATCAGTTACAAGGCTGTCAGATTAACATCCGGTCACACATCGCCGAAAGAGCCCGATAATTCCCGCAGAGCGTTCCTGACCGGCGCAGCTATGGCTGTCGGTACTGCCGCAATGGCGCAGGCAAAGATCAAAGTGGATGGCGGATTGGCGGAGATAGAAGACAAGGTTGCCCCGCATCGGGAGACGCCTATCACCCCTCCGGGTTCTGTTTCCGCACGGAACATGCAACGCCATTGCACGGCATGCCAGTTATGCGTAAGCGCCTGTCCGAATAATGTGCTACGGCCGTCGGCGGACCCGCTCCGCCTGATGCAACCCGAGATGTCGTTCGAACGCGGATACTGCCGACCCGAATGTACACGATGCTCGCAGGTATGCCCTACAGCCGCCATTCAGCCCGTCCTGATAGAAGACAAGCCGTTTATACATATCGGACATGCCGTGTGGATTGAACGGAACTGCATCCCCGTGGCCAACGGAGACCACTGTGGAGCATGTGCCAAACACTGCCCTGCGAACGCCATTCAGATGGTAGAGCATACCACGGCAGACGGCAGGAACGTACAAGTGCCGGCTATTGACAAAGAGCGCTGTATAGGATGCGGCAAATGTGAGAACCTATGCCCCGCACGACCCTTCAGCGCCATATACGTCGAAGGAAACAGCACACACAGAGTGGGATAAATCGTAAATCGTAAATGGCTTTATGAATCGAAGAGATTTTATCAAACATAGTACTGCGGCCGTAGCCGGAACATCCTTGTTGCTCACTGCATGCCGCAAAGAATCCGGAGTCAAGCATCCGGAGGTTGTTGATTCCGATCCGGCGCAGATGACCTATCGTATCAACCCCAATTCGGGAGACAGAGTATCCCTTTTAGGCTTCGGAATGATGCGACTGCCCACTACCGATACCGGAGCGGCGCGGGAGAACACCGATGCGCCTATTGACCAGGAGGCGGTGAACGAAATGGTGGATTATGCCCTCGCGCATGGAGTTAATTATTTCGACACTTCGCCTGTCTATTGCCAGGGGCACTCGGAAGAGGCGACCGGTATCGCATTGAGCCGGCATCCGAGAAACAGCTATTTCATCGCTACCAAGATGAGTAATTTCTCTCCGGGCGCATGGCCTCGCGAGGAATCGCAGGCGATGTTCCGACGTTCGCTGGAATACCTGCGCACGGACTACATCGACTATCTGCTGCTGCATAGTATCGGAGGCAGTTCACGGGGAATGGACGCCTTGCAGACCTTCAATGCCAGATATATCGACAATGGCATCCTCGACTGGCTCGTGGAGCAGAAGCAGAAAGGCGTGATACGCAATCTCGGTTTCTCCTATCATGGCGATATCAGTATCTTCGACATGCTGCTCAAATGGCATGACGAGGGGAAATACCATTGGGACTTTGTGCAGATCCAGCTCAACTACCTCGACTGGAATTACGCCAAGCGCAACAACCCGCGCAACACCAATGCGTCGTACCTGTATGGTGAACTGGAGAAACGCGGTATTCCCGGTGTCATCATGGAACCTCTCTTGGGCGGCCGCCTGGCGAAACAGCCTACGCATATTCTCAAAGAGATGAAGCAGGCGGATATCCATGCCACGCCTGCCGAATGGGCCTTCCGGTATGCCGGCACACCCAAGAAAATTCTCACGGTGCTGTCCGGTATGACCTATATGGAACATCTCCGCGAGAACTGCCGCACCTACTCACCGCTCCGTCCCGTTTCGGCGGAAGAAGATGCAATGCTCATGCACCTCGCGGATGAGATTTGCGACCTCAATGCCATCCCTTGTACGGCGTGCAATTACTGCATGCCTTGCCCGTACGGACTGAACATACCGGCTATCTTCAGTTATTACAATAACATGCTCACGGAAGTCAATGTGCCGGCGAAACGATGGCTGAACGGATATGACCGCGCTGTACCGAAAATACGGCAGGCGGACCACTGTATCGGCTGTGATCATTGCCTCCCGCATTGCCCCCAGCGAATCCACATCCCGCAAGAGATGCAGAAAATAGATAATCTCGTTGAACAATTAAAACAAAGTTGATATTATGATCGGAACTTGGGAAATCATCCTTATTGTACTCGTTATTTTGCTCATTTTCGGCGGCAAAAAAATTCCTGAACTCATGAAAGGTCTGGGAAAGGGCATCAAGTCCTTCAAAGACGGTGTAAACGGCAAAGAGGAGAAAGAAGAGTCGAAAACCGAGAGTCAAGAGTCGAAAGAGGAAAAATGACCTTTTGGGATCATTTGGATGAACTGCGCTCCGTGCTGCTGAAATCATTGGCGGCATGGTTGGTATGCGCGATAGGCTCGTTCTTCGCCAAGGACATCCTCTTCGCGTGGATCTTCGCTCCCGCATCTCCGGATTTCGTCCTCTATCGGGCCTTGTGCCGCTTGGCGGAGATTACCGGATGGAGACTCTTGTGCCCGGGGGAGATGCAGGTGAAATTCCTTAACACCGAACTCACCGCCCAGTTCATGACACATGTCGAAGTGTCACTTTGGGCGGGGTTTATAGTGGCAATGCCGATTGTCGTATATTGGCTGTACGGCTTTGTGGCACCTGCGCTCTATGAGAAGGAGAAAAGATACTGCAGCACACTCGTCATCTGCGCTACTGCACTCTTTTTATTGGGGGTGGTGTTGGATTATTTTCTTATCTTCCCGCTCTCTTTTCGTTTCTTGAGCGGCTATCAGGTGACGGAACTCGTGCACAACCAGATCAGCCTCAGTTCGTATATCTCGCTCTTCTTCGTGCTGGCATTGCTCATGGGGTTGCTCTTCGAAGTACCGGTCATCACTTGGTTCCTCTCCAAAATGGGCATCATCAATGCTGGACATCTGAGGAAAGGGCGCAAGTATGTCTTTGTCGCCATCCTCATCCTTGCGGCTGCCATCACGCCTACTGGCGATCCGTTTACACTGCTTCTCGTCACACTGCCGATTTACGGATTGTACGAGATGAGTATAAAGATTATTGAACCCGAGCAGTTAACAGCAAGTGCAAAAAAAATGCAGAATGATTTGTGTAAGTAAATAAATGTACTATCTTTGCAGCACTTTTCACTCTCTGAGAATAACCATTTAACAATTATAATAATTTATACCATGAGAAAAATCTTTTCGATTTTCGCAGCAATGACGCTATGCCTGCCGGTGATGCAGGGAGCAATCAAAGTACACACCATCGGCGATTCGACGATGGCAGAGTACGACGAGAGTACGACCGACAAACGCGGCTGGGGCATGTACCTCGGTTCGTTCTTCAATCCTTCGTTTGTCACTGTCAACAACCGTGGCAAATCGGGCGCCGACACACGTGGCTTCTACACCGGCGCTGCGTATTGGCCCTCCGTCAAGAGCCAGATGAGCGCAGGCGACTACCTGCTCATCCAGTTTGCTCATAATGACGAAGGTAACGACAGCAACCTCGCCGGTTTGGATAACCGGGAGTACGCAGCTTATTGCAAGGAGAAAGGTCTGCCTGCTCCCTCCGATGCACGTGGTACCAACCCGCAGACCACCTACCGCGATTTCCTGCGCCTGTTCATCGACGAAGCGCGAGAGCTGGGCGTGAACCCTGTCTTGGTAGGTCCTATCTGCCGTGCCTATTTCAGCGGCAACAACATCACCCGCAAAGGGCAACATGACCTCGGCGATAAGTTCGCCAAGATTGAGAACGGCGAACTCAAGCAGAACCAAAGCGTACCCGCCACCGACCTGTCGATGAGTTACGTAGAGGCGATGCGTATCGTAGCTGCCGAGAAGAACGTACCGTTCATCGACCTCACCGAAGCAACCCGCCAACTATACCTATCCTACGGCGAGAGCCAGTGTCTGAGCCTGCTCTTCTGCACAGGAGACAAGACCCATACCAATGCCATGGGCGGTAACCTCGTAGCACGCGCTGCTGCCCAACTGCTCAAGAACGAAGGCGTACTCGCGGAATATATTGACATCCCGACGGACATCACCGCTAACCCTGCGGCGATTAACATCGGCGAGACCTATTGCTCCGTGCCGCAGAACAAAGAGTTCCTGCTCACCGGCTATGGCCTCGAACCGACCGCTGGTACCGTGAACCTCAGCGCTTCGGCTAACCTGCTCATCTCCCTCGACAAAGAGAACTACGCTTCGACCGCACAGGCTTCGTATGAAGGCGGCTCGATGTTCCAAAAAGTCTTTATCCGCGCTAACTACGCTACCGGTGGACTTCATTTAGACACAGTCTATGCGACTTCCGGCGAACATAAGGTAGCTGTTCCTGTCAGCGCCATGGCTATTGCACTCGACGGTGGTGCTGCTGTCAGCGCCTTCTGGGCAATCGGTGCAAAACCGGTTCCCTCTCCCGTGGTGGAAGGACCGATCAGTGCGGAGTTTACCATGAGTCAGATGGCTTGTATCGATTATAACGCCGTCAAAAACTATTTCGTTGATGGCGATGAGACCAATATCATTTTAGCGCGTTTCCATAACTCCGCCGATGGCAGCAGCCGCACCCCGTGGCCTGCAGGCGAGATAGACGAGAACGCCAGCCGTTACCTCGATTTCGCAATCACAGCACCGGCTGCGATGGACGTACGTATCACCCGTATCGCCATGGAGATTGCATCCGATGGAACTTCTACCATGTGCTACCACCTTAATACCGGCTTTGGCGACGAGTTTACCGGCGTAACAACCATCTATGAGAAACGCAACATGACCTCCCGTGTGATCGAGCATGTGGACCTGACGCCTACCCTCACTATCCCTGCCGGCGAGGTGCTGCATGTTCGCATCCTCCCATGGCATGACTACGGAGATGTCAAAGACAGCAAGTATATCGGCCTGCGTAATGTCCGCATCGAAGGTATGGCGTTTGAGCCCGGAGAAGAAGGCATCGAAGAAGTACAAAGGGACAAAGTACAAAGTACAAAGGTGCTCCGCAACGGTCAGATCATCATCCTCCGCAACGGCGTAGAATACACCCTCTCCGGCCAAATCATGAAATAAGAGAAATCAAGGATATACACTGGACACAGAGAGAGCGACTCTCACGGGCCGCTCTCTTGGATAATATAGGTATTCCAAGAATTGGCAGACATCGTTTTTTGCCATAGGCAAGATTTTCTTAAAATAATCAACAGAGCGAAGCGGCGGAGTAATAAAGATTCTGATTTGGACGGAAACGCAAAAAACTTACGCATATATCATTGCAAAATCAAAACATTATTTGCTTATCTCGTGGCAATCGTGATACAAAAACGCGCCCCATGTGAGGCGCGTTGGGGTTTATTCCATCGTCACAAAGGTGTCGGGTAGTATCCGACGAAAAGTGAATCCGGAGGAACGGACATACATTATATGAAATCCGGATTCGAGGTATAGCCTGTAATTTCTTTAAATTGAGTCGTGAAGTTTTCTATTTTCTTTGGCACATTGGGGTCTCTATTAAAGAACGGCAGACCGTAGATATTGAATTTCTCGCCTTTTAAGCAGAAATCACCAATATCTGCGCCTTGTATTTGGTTGAGGAAGTCTTCCTTCCACTGGTCGTTTGCCAATAAGTGTGTTCCTTTCGGCTCAATGAAGATTTGCAGGTTGTCGTAGTCTTCGCCATCTTTGCGGCGCAAGAACAGCACAAAGTCCGGTGCAAAAGCTCTGCCATCCTCAAAATTATAGATCTTGAAATCCAACTCATTACGCACAAGCCATACTTCTTCGCTGTATTTCTCACGCAGTTTGGCATAAATTTCATCTATATATTTTATCAGATATTTTTCTTCAGACGTTCCAAAACAATCGGTATAGGCATACCAATTCTTCTCGCTCAAATTCAAATGGAAGCCGTGGTTGTAAATATCATTCATCGACTTGCCAAATTGCTCATTGCCGGACGTATTCTCAAAACGCAGTTTATGATCTCGGAAGACTAACTTCACAGCGGCGGGTTTGAATTCAGTAGTACCTTTGTATTTCTTCTCTTGCGTAGATAACTGCGGCACTATTTGCCGGAGCACTTCGGTAGCAATATAGAGTTTGTTTTTCTGGCTCATTTTGCCCGGTTCTATCTCATCCGATGCGCCTATTACTACAAACTGAATATGGTTCAAGTATCGGGCATCTTTCATAAACATTTGAATAGATGTCAACAATGGAAAGAGACGATGCAGTTTGTCAAAATGCAGTTCCGAGAAACGGTTAATAGCCGTGCGTACAACGTTCTCTCCCAAATCAGAGAATTTGAGCGAAATTCGGCTTTGTGCGGTCAATTCGGCTGAAGTATAGCGTCCGAAGATGTCACCGGATTTCTGTTGTCCGGTCGGCATAGTTACTTCATAGCGTTTATTGCGGATGGCGTCACTCAGACCGTCCACATTCTTTTCTTCCGGTGCTATCTCGCGCTGTTCGTTCGTGAAGATAACCCCTTTTTGATACAAACGCGATTGTTTGAATTCCTCTTTTAGGTTCTCGTCCACCTCTACATATTGCTCGGCGATGATACCTGTCTCGACCAAGGCAGAGTGCAACTCTTGTATATAACGCGGGTTATGCTGGCTATGATAGTGCAGTTTCTCAATGACGCGCAACGGATTATCCATGTCATCGTCATACTTACGCACACCATTCTTGCCGGACTTATTGGGATCTTCGAAAGCATAATAACGTGCGCCACGACCGATAAGTTGCGCTTCCTGCATAGTAGTCTTTCCGGGCTTATTGCCTTTCGCGTCACGCGTATCATACAGGCGCACGATATCAAACAGGTTGAGCACATCCCATCCTTCGTTCAACATATCTACTGCAAAGACCGCACGATAATCATTATTCGGGGACTCCAGAGAATTGAGGTGTTGCTGTTTCTCCGGCGTGATATTATTGCCATCTACCAAGAGCAAACGCTCCTCGCAGAAGTCTTCCTGTAACTCCAAGATCAGGTTCTCGTCCGTAATGCCATGCTCCTCAAAATAGCGAAAAGCGGTTTGTAGGTCATCGCATGCCAAGTTTCGCAGAAAAGCAATCTTATCTGCCTTGAGGTGCGAGATAGCCTCTACGAAAGTCTGCAAGAAAGCGTTATTCTCCTTTATGGTCTTGGACTTGAACATAACTACCGGCTTGCGGTTAAGACCAAGCGTCGCAAAGAGTTTGCGCTTGTACTGGCTCATTACTACCGCTTGCAAGGCTCTGTCTATAGGCGCAAGGTCGGCTTCCACCACTTCTATATCTTTGGAATAACCATCCTCACGGAAGCGTTTGAGCGGGTAATCAAAGATGATTTTATCGTAGTATTTTTCAGCAATAAAGGGATTTGTGAGGTCAGCGGTTGCCGTGAACTCCAACAGCATATTCTTCTCGTTGCTTTGGAAGATACGCATAACCGTCTGTTCCCAGTTGGTCGTTTCCTCGTTCGCTTCGCCTACATTGAAATTGATGGTCGTTTGCTTTCCTCCGTCGCGTGTCTCGGAATTGATATGATGCGCTTCGTCCGCAATCAGCACTACTTGCTGTTCCGCAAAATCATCTATCGTCACGCTGTTCTCGCGCGGATTATTCAGCGTCGTGTGCAAGCCTTGAATAGTAGTAAGGCAGAAATTGATACAATCGAGATTAGCGCCTTGAAAATTCTCCACTTCGTTTATCTTGACTTGTTTGCCGTTGATCTCTATCTTCTTGGCAAAGAGGTACTTGTCCGAAGCGGGATTCAAGAAGTTATCGCGCGTCTTCTCCACGATGTTTGTACTATCCACAAAGAAAAGGAAATTGCGGTAACCTTGTTCGTACAGATAGAGCATCGCACCTGCCATGACTAAGGTCTTTCCTGAACCTGTTGCCATGTGGAAGAGCAAATGCGGACGCAAAGGCTTTCCCTCAAACGGCTCGCTGATAAAGGTTGTGAAATAGCGGAAACACTCGTCCTGATACGGACGTAGCGTGCGGGAAAGCGAGGTATAGAAGTATTGCGGCAACTCTACGCGGTCAAGGTAACGCTTGCCGAACTCCTCGACTAATCGTTCTTGTAGTTTCTTATCTGCGGGCATAGAACTGACGAGTTAAGAGTTTGTCATTTTCCGTGAGAGCAAAGTTTGTATCATCAATGTCTGCAAACGGGATATAGAGCATATTCTTGTCAAGGCACTCGATTAAGAAACGCTTTTGATCATCTAAAGAAAGATCCTTAAACGCTTCTGCGCCTTCATCAAACATCTTCGGCGATACCTTGTAAGACAAGAAGCCTTTTTCTTGTAACCGCTCCCACATTTCCTTTAGCGCAAACGGCTCTGTAGCCGCCATTATTTCCTCCACCAACTGCTGATTAGCTTGCGCCAATTCGCAATAGACAAAGGAATTATGCTCATATTTGTCGCCGTCTAATAATCCCGGATTTTGTGGATTCCATCCTACAGATTTGGAGATGCCGCTTCTTTCGCCTTCGATGACCTTTTGTAAACGACGCTTAATTATATCAATGTGTTTGTCCAATTGTTCACACAAGATATATTGCACTCCCATCTTGTGTGCTACAGCTCCCGTTGTTCCTGTGCCACCAAAGAAGTCTAATACAATATCTCCTTCTTTAATATGAGCATCAATTATACGTTTGATGAGTTTTTCTGATTTCTGTCCTTTAACTTCATCATCTTCATTCAGTAATTTAGACACCGTTTCGCCAGCAAAAGATACGATTGCTATACTATTCAAATCATCGTATTCGTTACCATTCCAGACATCCTCAATTGGATACCTGTCTGAATTACCTTGGGCAATATTCTTAAATTCAGAACGTGGAATATAGTGCTTAATAAACTCCATTGCATTCTTATTGCGCGAATAGAATAAGATTGTATCATGGTTGCGAATCCAATTATTGTCAGCTGTTTTATATCCAGATACCCAGCCTATACGCCAAATTATTTCTCGTTGGAAGTTATCCTTTCCAAACACAGAATCCATTAAAACTTTAGCATAGTGTACACAGTTGAAATCCAATTGTAGATAAATAGCACCATCATTTGTTAGTAATTCTTTGGCAATCTCCAAACGGTTCTTCATAAAAGTCAACCAAGTTGACATATTGAAACTATCATTATAGCCGAAACTATCGTTACCGGTATTGTACGGTGGATCAATATAGATTAGTTTCACGCTATTTCGAAAACGCTCACGGAGAGAATAAAGCGCAAGCAGGTTGTTGCCTTTGATGATGAGGTTATCATCCGGACGCAGTTCGGTTGCTTCGTGCTCGCCTTTGCTGTCATAACGGCGGAAATGGCATAGTGCTTTCGGTTCGGTCAAGCGGTTAATCTCGTCCGGCGCAAGCGTCTCATTCCAGAAAATCTCCTGACGTTTGGCATCTTCTTTCGTCTGCCCGCCTTCCAACATACAATCTTTGTACGGCCACGAGAGAACCACCTCGCGACTTTCGCTCAAGAACTCGCCGGAGTCCGTCGTCAGACCCACTTTGTTCTTAAACGCAGTATAAGAATCCGGCAAGAACTGCTTGTTCATCACAAAGCGTTGGAACTTCACTTTGTCGAACACCAACAGCCCATCGACCTCCGAGAAGAACTGCTTTTTCAGTTTCTCGTCGGCTAACAGGTAATGTAGCAGTTTGGGGTCAAGTGCCAAAGCCGCCTCTATGACGTTGTTCTTCAGCAAATGACCATCTTCCGTACAAAAACGGCTATCCATACGAAGCACTACTTGCTCCAGATGATTGAAAAGATTTTCCATGCAAAAAGCGTGAATTATTCGCTCTGCGCTTATACAATTTCTGTGGGCTCCGCCAAGAACCTGTGTACGATATATAAGCACGAATAATCCACGCCGAAAACGTGAACTTTCAACTTGCTTATTCTCTCGTACGTAAAAATTTGGCGGATTTTACAGAAATGAGAATAAGAGCAAAAGCTCTGTTAATTAATTTATTAAAATATGTTATTGCGCAACGCTTTGCGCGGTTTATTTCAATTTATTCTATGTACTCACTTTTTTACGCTGCTGAGCTCAGCGGTATTGGATATGCACCCAATCGGCTGCAAAGGTACAACTTTTTTCTGAAATATGCAAGTTTATTTTACAAGGTAGAGGAGCATCGTACTAATTTTGGTACGCGCTTGTACCAAATCTATTTTAATCCTTCTCTTGCTCCATTCCGACAATTCTACTCAATTATCTCCCAATGACCGCCGTTTTTGGGTCCGACACGTTTAATGATAACATCGGACATCTCTGCTATACGATTTTCTATAGTAGTGGAGCTGACAGATAATGCTTCCGCAAGTTCAGAATATGTAATATTGGGATTGCTTACAATCAACTCGATTATTCGGATTCTGTTTTTACCCAACTTTTTACCCAACTTTTTACCCAACTTTTTACCCAACTTCTCAACGATATTTTTTTCTCCGAACTTTTCTCCGAACTTTCCGTAGTTCTATCCGTAGTTCTATCCGTGGTTCTATCCGTAGTTCTATCCGTAGCAGATATAGCCAGTTCAACACGTTTTTCTCCGTGTTGCTCCTCCTCAACAATACGTCTGCCAATTTGCCAATAGGTATTAACCATCACCATATCAACACCTTGATATGCTTCTTGTAACCCCTTCTCTATAATATGACGAACGTCATCCAATAACGTTTTAAAAGATTCGGTACGCACGCGTGCCAAATCTTGAGAATGATGTGATTTCTCTATATCTGCCATAATTTTTCTATTTGCTTGTTTTCGTTTCTGCACGCATTTGGCGTGCAAAGATGTTGCACTGGTAGCATCATTATAGCCACATCGCCATATAAAGCGGCAGATAGGTAATGTCATCGACTTGTTTGTATTGTTTTTTATTCAGGACAATACTTCTTTCCACAAACTCCGATTGCTCATCCAGCACATTGTCCAATGCCGCATGTTGCTCGCAGTTGTTGCTTGACTTTACTTCCACGATGGTCACTTTCTTATCCTCGCGAATTAGAAAATCCAGCTCATTGCGGCTTTTGCGGTCGTAGTAGTGCAGGGTATGTCCATGCTTGTTCAACTCGACAGCTACGAAGTTTTCCGTGAGCGCACCCTCATTGATATCAATTTCTCCGTTAAGCACTTGCCATTGAATCTTATCGCCCCACATAGCACACAACAAGCCGGTATCCAATAGATACACTTTGAAAAGATTACGATTTTCATACTGCTCAAACGGCAGGTTAAGCGCGTGGGTATTATAGCAGAATAACGCCACGCCGGCATCTTCCAACCATTGTGCAGATTCGCCGTACTTCTGCATATTGCCCGTCTTTTCCAAATCGCTTAATATAAATCGTTTGTGCGATTTGCTCAGCTCTGCAGGAATAGCATCAAAGAATCGTTTGGCACGCGCTTTGTCCTTGCCGGCATACTTGGCAATATCCAGCCGGTAACTATCTATTATCAAGCGTTGTTGCCGCAAGGTCTGCGAAAAATCGGGGTTGGACAAATAGGTTGCTACCACTTTCGGCATCCCACCAACGATGAGAAATGCGCGATAGTGCTTCATCAATTGTTCATGCATGAAGTCATCCAACGGTTTGTGTCCTTCGTATGCTGCACGTATTTGCGCTATTGCATCTTCACTCACGTTGTTTGCCCATAGCCATTCTTCAAAATCCAGTGGAAACATCTGAATCTGACTCTCATAGCCGACAGGGAAACTGCTTACTTCACCATAATTGATCCCCAAAAGCGATCCCGATTCGATATAGTCAAAGCGTCCGTCTTCTGCCAGAAACTTAATAGCTGTTCGTGCATTGGGACAGCTCTGTATCTCATCGAAAAACACCAGTGTCATGCCGGGAACAAAAGGCCCATATCCCATGGCACTTAGGCGCGAGATAATCGTTTGTGTATCCCTTGCTCCGGAAAAGGCCTCTTGTGCTTGCGGGTCTTTCTCGAAATTGATTTCTACAAAGTGCGTATAATTATCTTTCGCGAACGCTCGCACAATGGTCGTTTTTCCGACCTGTCTGGCTCCTTTAATAAGCAGCGCCTCGTGAGAGTGGTTATTTTTCCATTCTTCCAACTGGCTTATAATCTTACGTTTGAGCATATATTTAGTGTGTTATCGCAGTTGTGTTTTATTACCCATAGTGTGTTTTTGCACTAAATTTGCTGCAAAGATAGTATAAAATTTCGATATATGCAAATAATTATGCAATTATTTATACTTTATTCCAAAATATATGCAAAAAATTTGCATATCTCGAAAAAAAAAGCAGTACCTTTGCATTAATTTTGCATTCAATCACGACGGTCAACCGACGGTCAGCCGACAGTCAACTATGACGTAAGTACAACGCTCAAACCCCCGAAAAGGAAAACTTTACTTTACTTTTTTCTTTGGTTTTTCTTTGGTTACTTTCTTTTATCACCTTTCTTTTCCCCCAAAAAAGAATGGGCGTTCTTTTTTGCAAAAAAGGGGTGGAACCGTTTTGGTTCCACCCCAACTGGACCGCCTTTCCGGGCGGCTCTCTTTCTTCTCCCCTCCCCCTTCAGGGGGCAGGGGGCTTATTCTTAGCCACAAGGGCACGATTTATTCCTGCATCAGGAGTTGCATCACCACTTTCGCGGAGTATGCAACCGGTGTACCAGGACCGAAGATGGCGGCGACACCGGCTTTGTAGAGGAAAAACGAAGTTAATCGTGCCCTTGCGGCTAAGACGTCGTAGTCCTGCGCGGGGATGACACCGCCGGCAGTAACCATGATATCCGGACGGCCGAGTTTCTTGAGCTCCTCGATGACCTGCGGGAATATGACTTCTACTGAGACGGTGTAAGCCGCTCAGCTTCGGGCACAGGGTACCCCGGAGGCATACGGAAAAGTGGGTAATGCAATGAGGCAAGATAATCGCATCCTTCGCGGTAATGGTTAGGGGGCTACTACGCAGAAGGAGCCACCGATTTTTATACTACGGCTGAACGCAGAGGAACAGCTATGAAAAAGGGCATATAAAATAATAAACACAACCCTGAGCGTAGCGAAGACCTTATTAAAAGGGGGGCTTTTATAAAATCAATACAACAAAAAGAAGATACAAAGATGTGTGAAAATGTGATGGAGTGAATAAGAAAAAACGCGGCACTTGTGGTGTCGCGTTGGAAGTTGTTTGAAGAATGGATTACCAATCTTCCTCGTCAAGAACAAGAGATAGTGGAATCATCGACAAGTCTCTTTCATATTCATCACCAAAGAGTATTGCAATAACTTCATCCGTTGCTATTTTTATATAACTATAGCATGAGACCTGCGAGGTTACGTCTTGTTCTAAAAACTCATCATGGGTAGTAAGTGTAACGGAAAATGGATATGCCAATATGAATAATTCGTCACCATCCACTTTCATTTCCAACGCCTCTACTGATTTTAACGCCTCAAGGTACAGTTTATTGTGTTTGGAATAATCGCGTTCTGCTTTGCGTTTATCGTCTAATATCCACGAATAGCTAACTCCTAAATTTCTGGAGTGTCGGATGATGTCTTGACAGGAACTTATCAGATCTCCACAAACATCTCTTAATTTCCTATTATACTCTGCTTCACCACGTAGTTTGCGGATATAATAGCGATATATATCATCCTTCGTTATTGTGTCAATAGGATGCTTATTCCAGTTAGAAACCTTGACAGAACAATCGGTGTTAGCGAACAGTTCTTCTAAATTGGCATTTATATATTGCTCTGTAACCTGTTCTTCTTTTGAAGTACAACACGTCAATAATAGAGCAAATAAAAAGAGAGCAATTATGCTACGATATTTCATAGGAGAATAATTTTAATAGTAGATGTATTCCCTTTCCGTGTATTGATATTCATCATCCTCATCCTTACGAATCTGAGTAACCCAATTGTTGTGATTATCGTACGTATATTTGTATTTCCATTCCCACCAACCAGGGAATTCTTCATATGTTATATCTCCAAACTCATTATATCTTTTTGTAATAATTCTGGGATAGCCATCTGGAGCAAATTGAACTCTTGTTTTCAGAGGACGTCCATTTTCATCATTTACATAATTATAGAAAGTCCAAATACTATCACCGGCTTCGTTACAGGAAACGATTCTTACTAAATAACCGTTCTTATCATATACGTATTTTGCGATACTACCGATAAAACCATCATTATTCCAATGAATAATCTTCTCGGTTTTGTTTTGATTGTTATATTCATAGGTTTTTAGCGAAGATTGAACGCCATTTCTCAAATCAAAACTTGATGTCACGAGTCCCTTTGAATTGATAATTTGGCATTCTATTCTTTCTTGCAATTCTCCCGAATAGTAGAGTTTCTTATACAGAGTATCATGTGAAAGCTCATATTGCTCTCTAACACGTTCCCCCTCATCACCAGAAGAAGTTTTACTCAAGAGACGGCCGCTTTTGTCAAATTCATAGGTAGTATAGAAATTAAGTCGTTTGTTAATAACTTCTCTTCCCACATAGTCCACATCATACTGCGCTTCCTTTATCGTTTTGACATGACCTTTTAGGTTCATTTTCTCATACTCCTCATTTGTAGTTGTGGATGAGCATGATACGAGTACAAGGGCAAGAGTACTCACTAATAAGAACAATTTGTTTTTCATAATACCATTATTAAATATTACTCTGCCAATTCCATTATTACATCCAAGGCACTCTCAGCTTCGGACAAAAGTCGTGACCGTTCAACTAATATGCGATAATCATTCATCAAGTCATTAGCCACAAGATCAACAATAACTATAGCATTGCCTCCAAAATCAGAAGCTTTTATATCCTTTTTGCGGAAATACGGAGCGCCATTGTTGCATGTAACATAGAATATAGAATCAATCTTCATATCGTTATCTTTCTGCACCCTATATTTTACCAGTTGTTTTGTAAATATGTTATATTGAACAGTTGAGTCATTTAATTCTTTTTCTAGTCGTTCATATGCCGTCGTGCCTTTTGTTATTTTATCCATTTTGATATTTACATCAGCACTTAGATTGCCTAATAACGTTCTAACACATGAGTAATCCTGATGCGTTTGAATAAAACGTGTAACCCGATAATTATTCTCAATTATATCTTGCACTCTATTAAACAGGGCTTCATGAATACTATCAAGATGTTCTTCTGTCTGTTTATAGTCTGTCATATAGTGCTTCGCATCCATCAACATAGAGTCAAACACGACCGTCTCACATTGGCTGATTGAAATAATAGACTCCAAATCTTTGGGGTTGTCGAAATTTTCATTTACATATTTCTGGAAATCGCTTTTTACAGCGGCATTTTCGTCTTTGGCACAGCCAAAAGCAATAAAAAGAATTCCTAATAGTAAAAATGTCTTTTTCATAGGTGTATGAGTGTTATAAGTTATTTCATTTTGTTCAAATATGGTAGTTCTACAATCCATTCCCAATATTTCTCAGATTGTTTATGTGTCTCTAAATCATCACCAATTGCAATCACAGTATCCACTTTATGGCCTATGCAATTGTAATAACTATACGAATAATCAAAGTACTCATTTTCTCCTTTGCGGTCAGTAGCAGCTTCTACAAAATGATAGACAAGATATACTACAGTATCTTTTCCTATACTATCTTTTAATATATCCCTCCACTTATTTAATTCGCTCAACGCATCTTCTTTGTTTTGCAACGCAGCATCATACTTTCGTTTAAGATTATTACGCTGCTGCATCGAATACTCTTCGGGATATTTAAGACTCCACTCATATTCCACTTGAGGATCAACAACATCAAAAGTTGCATGTATCATTTTTATACAAGCCTTGTGCTCCTTAAATTTATACATGTCATTCATCGTGAGTGTATCCACAGGAATATCATCCCAAGACTCAATTCGTATATCACTATAAGAAGTAACACCAAACGCCTCTACCGTTTTATTCATGTAATAGAAATAACTATCATTTTGAACGGCTGTAAGTGTTTGTGCCTTTACATCCTCGACAGGGACTTCGTCTTGTTTATTCTCAGTTGCACATTGGCCAAGAGCAGCCGCTACAACCATTAAGACTAACATGATATTTTTCATACTATCAAAGATTAATTTCTACAATCAACCATTATTGTTCCTGCTTGGCAGATATAGACTTCGTTAACTCGTCTATCTCCTTTATAGTGTTTCTCTAACGCTTTGCATAGTTTTTCATAATCGGAATCCGGAACGTAATCTTCAATCTTTACGTTGATTAATCTACCCATAGGCGTTACAGAATAAACACGATCACCACACACTACTTTTGTTCGATGCTTGCCGAACATATCATAGTGCTCGTAGTATGTGTCAAGTTGCTCTACAAAGTAATCTACTTGTTTGTACAATTCCTTTTTGTTGTCACATGCTGTAAATAAGCATGTACCAAGGACAAGTAGTAAAATTGGGATAATCTTTTTCATATTGCGTAGATTTTATGGTCTTGGGTACTCACTATATTTGCCAGTTTGAGGGTCGTATAAGCCACTCTTGAGATTACTATAAGCATCTATGTTGTCCAACGCTGAAGAATAATCCAAGTCAGGTGTTATCTTGTCTATATCATTTGCTTTAATCGTAGTTTTTGTATTATCCATATAAGTTATCACGATGCTCTTGGGTCTGTGTGTCGCTATGATGCTTGAATACCACACATTCTCAAAATCAAACTCGGCTTTGTCTCCTGGATACACAGGACCTATTCCTTTTACTGTTTTAGTGGATACAGGGTCCATGACCGAGTTGTACGCAGTAGTTGTTAGTTCAATGTATTTTATTGTTTTCTTAGAGTAGTTAACGATGTTAAATTCTAGACCCACTGTCGAATAATCTTGATATGGTTTACATTTTTCCATAAAAATACCGTATTTTGCGTATTGCTTCTCAAATTTATGGATAGTCTCTATATCATCGAGGTAAAGCTCATATTCTCGTGACTTGGTGTATTCAAAGAAAGCATCTTGTACATCCTTTGAAGATGTTCGTAAAGCATTTATATATGCAGTCTCATCTGTGTGATCATTGAAGAAATACGAGTCCCAAATAAAATATACATTCTTCTCCTCGATATAAAAAACCTTTCTCCCGTCTATAGCCTTATAGTATACCTTATCTAAAATAGTATCAACACCGGCGATTGTAATGCAAGTGCCATCTTCTATATACGATGTTTTTTCAAAGCGCCCTTGATATATTGCTTGTCCTACGCTGCAACTATGTGTTTTTGCCAATATGCCAACGCGCCCACTATGTTTATAATCTGTTATATGACCTAATTTATCTTCGTCATACTTAATGTTGGGTGTTACGTAATAATTTATTTCGTAGCGTTTGTTATATTCGGCTGTCAAAAGAGAATCTTTTCTATACTGATTTTGTGTCACTAATTCTGCGCCTCTGGAAAGAGATGGAGTGATGGCAAGGTTGATTTTAACATTTCCGTTAAAGAAGACGAAAGATTTAATGCCGGTGACGGTGTAAATGTTATACTGCTTTGTATACTTAGTGTAGAACCCTGACTTTTGAGTGTATAACTTTCTCCCTAATATCCGGTGCATTTCCCTTGCGAGCTTGTTGGATTTAAAAAGATAGTACTCGTTTAAAAAGGACAAATGTAATTTTATCTTTACCCCATCCGACATTGAGGTAAGTATTGCAGCCGATGGCATAATCTCATCAACAACAAATTGATGTCCAATAATACTCTCTATAGGAGTGGTATCATCTACTATTGCTCTTTTGCCATCCATGTGGTAACTCGCTTTATATTGATGAAACACCAGATAGTGTTTCCCCTCTTTGGGCTTTTTACTTTGCTTAATCCAAATAGTATCAGGTGTTAATAAAGAAAATGCTTTTTGCGATAATTGCTGCTCGCTCTCACTCTCAGACGTGGAATACGAAGAATAATATGATGCTTCTGCCAACCCTTTGGTATTAGCATACTGAATGGTTATTGTGTCGCCGACGAAATAATTTAAGTCATATACATCCCTACATGAGAAATTTAAGTGCTTTAGAAAATCACTATAATACGATGGTTTATATGCCACCTCACGAACTTTCTCAAATGCAAATATGGAATTTGCAATTAACAAAAGAAGGAAGAATACCAATTGTTTTTTCATATTGTGTAGATTTTATAGTTACTTCATTATGCGCAAAACTATTAATCCGCAACGATATGAAAAGTGAGTTTCCTATCGCGTTACCAAGGCAGCGTCAGAAGGGAGCCTTTGTCCTCGTATAAGAAACCCACTAATAGTGAGCATCTATTATACACGAGGACAGGCATACCTATAGTATGCTGCCACATATTATTTCTGTGCATTTATACCCTTTAAAGTTTCTGACGCTTTCGGTAAACGCGAAATAATAGTCTGCTTAATTATTTAATATGTTATTGCGCAACGCTTTGCGCCTTTTTATGTCAATTTGTTACTGGTCACATTGTGACCAGTTTATTCAATGCACCCTAATCGGGTGCAAAGATACTAAATTATTTTGACATATACAAATAAATCTGCACTTTTCATGCAGATTTAATAATTTTGATACAAACAAGAGTATTTTGTTTCTTGTTTCAATCAAGAATACCGTCAATTAGTTGTTTAATACGCTCCTCTGGGATACCCTTACTTACCAAACGTGCACATGCATCCTTAATGCCATTATTATCTTTCGCACCGATGGCATATCCTAAATCAAACATTAGTGTCTCATACTCTGCTTGTTCTTTAGGAAATATTTGGCTCAAGAACTCTTTGAAGGTCTCTTTTTGAATTGGGGTTAGCATAAAAGATGTTATAGTGTGTTATTAAAATAAAGGCCGGCGGAGTTCCCTTGCGGAGAAACTCCGCCAACCACTGCGAGTGTATGTCACTCTAAGGTAAATATACCTTTCTACATTTCTTCATCTGTTACATCTAAATATGCTCCCAATAAATTGGTATAATATTCGACATGATTTGACGAATCAGACTACTTGAAATTAATAAAATCCACTGTTATTGTGTGGAAACTTAAGCACAACATTATTATGTACAGCCACTTTTTTAGTGAATTTTCTTTTAAATATGTAGGTCGAGTTACATCACTAAACTCAACCTACGAAAAATATTTTTTCATCATTTTTCTAATAGATCTTTTGTTTATACCTGTAGTTCTGCGGGACTTCCAAAACTTTCAGATAACTCATTTTTGTTAGTTGCCCGACATGGCAGCGACCTACTCTCCCACAACCCAGTGCAGTACCATCGGCGTTACTGATTTTAATGACCTTGTTCGGAATGGGGAAGGATGAACCTCAGTACTATAGCCACCATATATCTTACAATATCAATTCCTATGTTGGATTTTTCTCTGCTCATTATATTTTGTTAAGGAATGCAAAAGTACTGCTTTTTTTTGAATTATGCAATAGCTTACGGCACTTTTTTGTGTTTAAAATGCATTATTTTACAAAAGATCAGCGTCTCAGAATGCATTATCTTGCAATTCGACAGATATTTAAATGCATTATTTTACGCTATTGTGAGGAAATTACGGGGAGACACTCAGCCAAATCTGTGTTTTTTTTATGGATTTGGAGAAAGGTCTACGTATTTTATGGGTATGCAGCGGAGAGAAACCGGTTTACCGGTAGCTACTTTTCAAAAATGATTGCCTATTGCGTGGACGCGCGTTGGGGACGCGTGTAATAGTTTAATGATGTTCGCGTATGCATCAACACCAAGTTACGATAGTTTTTTGACATAGGCAAAAATATTCCGATTTATAAGACAAGACTACACATGATATATCAGGCACACCATATATCACACACACGCGCATATAAATCCCCAAATTATTTGCATATCTCGAAAAAATATTGTACCTTTGTGCAGTTTTTCGGAAAAAAAAATGAAGTGTGGTTGTAAGATTTGGGCAAGAAAATCGTATTACATATAGAAAGCCATTCAAAAGAGTATGATGCACGAGCAGTTCACGCAAATATATTTGCCGTTCAGCGGAAAGATGTATGCATTGGCATACAACTTACTCCGTAACCGTGACGAGGCGCGTGACTGCGTGCAAGATGTGTACTCCGAGTTATGGGTCAAGCGTGACACCATAGAGCCGGACAAACCACCACTTCCGTTTGTTTTAACGATGGTGCGGAACAACTGCCTTGACCGTCTCAAGTCCAGAAGTGCACAAGCAGATGACGAAACCCTTGAGACGCTTTTAGACCACAACACCGAAAATCAGATTGAAGCGGCAAGTGACCTCAACGCAGTAATACAACTGATTGACAAACTGCCAAGCGACCAACAAATTATTTTACGATTACGCACCATTGACGGACTGGAGATCGAACAGATACAAGAACTGACCCATTTCAGTCGCGAAAACATTTATACCTTGCTATCGAGAGCAAGAAAAACATTAAAAGAACTGACTGCAAAGTTATGACATACAACATGACCATAGAACAAATCAAATCG
>CADCBP010000003.1 GCA_902799705.1 uncultured Bacteroidales bacterium | reverse complement strand
ACGCCAGCGCAAATCGGCCATGTGCATTGAGGTGATTTTTTATACCGATAATTTCATGATTGTTATTGGTCGTCTCAATACGCTCAAAGATGCCGAGAAATGCGGCTTTTGGATCATGTGCCGGCCGCAAACGAAAAAAGGACATACAATCTACAAAGGACATCCGGTTTTCCAACTCTTCCTGACTCCGGTACATCCTAAAAAACAACGCGAAAGAAATACAACTATAACGTCTCTTGACCAACCAGCTGTGCAAGCACTTATGGCCTGATTTTATAAAATTATTGCCCAAAAAATTTGCACATATCGGAAAAAAGCAGTACCTTTGCGCAAATTTTAACAATTTATAATCATATCGTGAAAAATATCGTAGTTCGATTTTGTGGAGACTCGGGTGACGGAATGCAGCTTACGGGTAACATGTTTGCCCAGCTTGCCGCCGAATTAGGTCACGAGATCTCTACCTTGCCGGACTTCCCGGCGGAAATACGCGCGCCGCAAGGAACCTTGGGCGGCGTAAGTGGTTTTCAAGTTCAGTTAGGTAGTGGTGTTTATACACCCGGCGACAAAGCCGACGTGATCGTGGCGATGAATGCCGCTGCGCTGAAGGTGTGCACTCTGGGTTCGCACTTCAACCATCCGCAGGCGCATTATGATGATGATTTCGCGCTCTATCACAGGCACGCGATAGTAATCGTCGATACCGATGCACTGACCGATAAGGACCTGGAGAAAGCACTGTACCACACCGACAATCCGTTTACGGAACTGGACATTCCCGAGTCCGTACAAATAGTGCCGGTGCCGCTGACCTCGCTGACCAAAGAGGCGCTCAAGGACTCCGGCATGGACAATAAATCCGTGCTCAAGTGCCGTAACATGTTCGCACTGGGGCTCATCTATTGGCTCTTTGACGAGCCGATGGAAAAAGCCATTCATCTGCTGGAGGAGAAATTCAAGAAGAAACCCGCACTTATCGCGCCGAATACCAAGGTGATAGTCGATGGCTATAACTACGGGCAGAATCTTGCGCTGAATATCACACAGATTCGGCTGGAGGAGTCGGACGCTGCAAACAAACAGCCCGCACGCTACACCTCTATAGCAGGAAACAAGGCGACCGCTTGGGGACTCATCGCCGCGGCGCAGAAAGCAGGCAAACATCTCTTCTTGGGTTCGTATCCTATTACTCCAGCCACCGATATTCTCCATGAACTCGCGGCACGCAAGGACATGAATGTCATGGCTGTTCAGGCCGAAGACGAGATAGCCGGTGTTTGTACAGCCATCGGAGCTGCTTTCGCAGGAGACCTGGCTTGTACTACCACCAGCGGACCCGGTTTGAGTCTCAAATCCGAAGCGATAGGATTGGCTGTCATGGCTGAACTGCCTTTGGTCATCGTAGATGTGCAGCGCGGAGGACCTTCTACCGGACTGCCAACCAAGACCGAACAGACGGACCTTATGCAAGCGCTCTACGGCCGTAACGGGGAGTGCCCCGCTGTCGTCCTCGCGGCGTCGAGCAGTGCCAATTGCTTTGACTTCGCATACGAGGCATGTAAGATCGCGTTGGAAAATATGACGCCTGTAATCTTACTCACAGACACTTATCTCGCTAACGGAACAGGTCTCTGGCGCGTTCCGGCTCTCGAGGAATTGCCAGCTATCCATCCGCAGAGTGTACCTGAAGAACTGAAAGGGCATTTCAATCCTGCTCTGCGCGACGAACGCGGAGTACGCTACTGGGCTTTCCCAGGAATGGAAGGATTTGAACACCGTAATATCGGCTTGGAGCGTGACGCGGAAAAGGGAACAATCTCCACGAATCCCGAAAACCACGAACACATGGTCCTTGCCCGCAAACACAAGATTGAACAGATTGCCAATTCCATACCGGACCTGAAAGTCATAGAGTCAAGCGTCAAGAGTCAAGAGTCAAGAGATGTTTTGCTCGTGGGTTGGGGTAGTACGGAAGGTCATTTGCATGCCGCCGCCAATGCTTTAGGATGCGACTTTACGCAATTCAATTATATCTGTCCGCTTCCCCGAAATACCCGCGAAGTACTCAGTCAATACAAGCGAATAATAGTTTGCGAATTGAATACAGGTCAGTTCGCAGCCTATCTCCGCTCGCAATTCCCGGATATTCAATTTGAACAATATAACGAAATTCAAGGACAGCCGTTTGCTGTAGAAAGGATAGTAGAGTATGCAAGCAAGTGATTTTAAATCCGATCAATACGTTCGTTTCTGTCCTGGTTGCGGTGACCATGCTATTTGTATGGCGTTGCAGAAAGCCATGGCACAGATAGGTATTCCCACGCATCAGGTTGCGGTAATATCCGGAATCGGTTGTTCAAGCCGCATGCCGCATTACCTGAACACATACGGCTTTAACACCATTCACGGCCGTGGCGGTGCTATCGCTACCGGCGTGAAGACCAGCCATCCGGAAATAACCGTTTGGCAGATGTCCGGCGATGGAGACTGTCTCGCTATCGGCGGAAACCATTTTATCCATGAGATACGCCGGAACGTGGATCTTAATGTATGTATGTTCAACAACCGCATCTACGGTCTCACCAAAGGTCAGTATTCTCCTACAAGCCCCAAGGGCTTCGTCTCCAAATCCAGTCCGTTCGGAACGGTAGAACGCCCGTTTGTGCCGGCGCAACTGGTATTAGGCGCTGGCGGCACGTTCTTCGCGCGAACGCTGGATGTGGACATGCCGACGACGGTGGATTGTCTTGTGGCAGCGCAGCAACATAAAGGATGTTCTATCGTAGAGTGTTTAGTGAATTGTGTGATTTTCAACAACGGCACACATGCCTGGATAGCCGATAGAGAGCAACGCGCAGAACACTCCATCATCCTCAAGCACGGCGAGAAGATGATATTCGGCAAGGACCGCGATAAAGGTCTTGCTGTAGAGATCGACCCGGTGACCTTTGTGCCGAAGATAATCGTTGTTCCGGCTGACGATCCGCGCGTACTGACGCATGACGCGACACAACCCGATCCGACACTACACCGGCTGTTGGGACTGATGGGGCAGGATAGAATAGTTAATGTGAATGCAGAAACGGATAACGAACTGCCTGTTGCTTTAGGTGTTATCCGAAGCGTAGAAGCAGACACGTACGACCAGGCGGTGAACAGACAAATAACCGAGGTACGTAAGAAAGCGAAAATCAAGAGTTTTGACGAACTAACGGCTACCCTCGATACTTTCCTTCTGTAGAATCGTTGAGAATAGATAAATAGGATTCATAGCGAGAGATTGCTATGGATCCTTTTATTATAGCCTCCTGCACAGCGCAGCCAGGCTCGTTGGTATGGGTACAATTACTGAAACGGCAATCACGACCTACGCGGAAGATCTCGCGGAAATAATGACTCACTTCTTCCTTCTCGAAATCGATTGTTCCAAATCCTTTAATACCCGGAGTATCAATGACAGCGCCACCATCCGGCAGGAAATACATCTCCGAGAAAGTGGTGGTGTGCATGCCCGTATCGTGCGCATCGGATATCTTTCCAGTCCGCGTCAACTCTTTGCCGAAAAGCGCATTCAACAGCGTGCTCTTGCCTACGCCTGAATTGCCGGAGAACAAGGTCGTCTTTCCTGCCAGTAGCGGAAGAATCCCAGAGGGCTGAAGACTGATAGCCGAAAGCTCCACGGTGGGATAATCCAGCGACTCGTATAATGCACGGAGTTCTGCCAGTTGTGCTGATTCCTCTTCAGTAAATAAGTCTGTCTTATTGAATATAAGGAACGCGCGTACGCGATATGCCTCGCATGTAGCGAGGAATCTATCGATAAAGGTGGTAGAAGTGACAGGATGATTAATGGTGACGAGAAGAGCCACCTGGTCGATATTGGCGGCCAATATATGACTCTCTTTGCTCAAGTTCGTAGCACGACGGATGATATAATTTTGCCGCTCTTCAATCTCCTTGATCCAATTGGTGCCATCAGCCAGCGTTTGTACTTCCACATGGTCTCCGACTGCCACAGGGTTCGTGCTACGGATGCCCCGGATGCGGAAATTGCCTTTGATATGACATTCCGCATCCGAGCCATCGTCCAGACGAACGATGTAACTGTTGCCCGTAGATTTAATGACGAGTCCCCTCACCAATTACCAATTAGCAATTAGCAATGACAGTTATACTGTCATAATCTCTTTCTCTTTGGCTGCGTAGAGGGCTTCGACCTTCGCGATATACTTATCGTGGGTCTTCTGCATATCCTCTTCGGCATCCTTCTCCACGTCCTCACTCAGACCATTCTTCACGAGTTTTTTGAACTCCTCGATGGCGTCACGGCGTGCATTGCGGATGGACATCTTTGCGCTCTCGGACTCAGCCTTGCATTGCTTGCACAGTTCACGACGGCGCTCCTCGGTCAAAGGCGGCAGAATCAGACGGATCGTCTCGCCGTTATTGGATGGCGCGAGACCGATATTCGAATTGATGATGGCGCGCTCGATGTCACCAATCAGTTTCTTCTCCCACGGAGTGATGGCGATAGTACGGGCATCAGGAGTGGTGATAGTAGCGCAATTTGCCAGCGGAGACAGCGAACCGTAGTAGTCGATCTTGATCGGATCTAAGATACGCGGATTGGCTTTACCGGCACGGATGTGCTGAAGGGTGTCGTCCAAATGGTCAACGGCGTTCTGCATTTGCTCTTCGGCTGCAGATTGATAGAGTTCTAATTCGTCGTTCATAGTATATCAAATTTGAAATTTAACATCGTATATGTTATGGAGTGACAAGCGTACCTATTTTCTCGCCATTGATGACCTTACCGAGATTGCCTACTTGATCCATGTTAAAGACATAAATCGGCAGTCCGTTCTCTTTCGCCATGGTGGTAGCAGTAAGGTCCATCACTTTTAGTCCGCGACGGATGACTTCGTCATACGTGATCTCATTGAACTTCGTCGCAGTCCGGTCTTTCTCCGGATCGGCAGTATAGATACCGTCCACGCGTGTACCTTTCAACATAATGTCTGCTTTGATCTCCAAAGCACGCAGACTCGAACCTGTGTCGGTAGTGAAGTAGGGTGCACCTGTGCCTCCGGCAAGAATGACTACGTTCCCTTTCTCCAGCAAGCGGATGGCTTTTGCGGGACTGTAGAAGTCTCCTACCGGTTCCATCCGAATGGAAGTCAGTACACGGACAGGCTGGCCGATGGCTTCAAGAGCCGACTGTAACGCCAAAGCGTTAATGACGGTTGCTAACATGCCCATTTGGTCACCTTTGACACGATCAAAACCGCGTTGCGCACCACTCAAGCCTCGGAAGATATTTCCTCCGCCTATCACGATACCAATCTGCACACCGAGCTGTGCAATGGATTTCACTTGCTCGGCGTACTGGTTCAGACGCTCGGTATTGATTCCCTGCTTGCTTTCTCCGGCGAGGCTTTCGCCTGACAATTTCAATAAAATGCGTTTATACATAAGTAACAATTTAACGATTTAACGTGACGAAATCACTCTTTGTACCAGCTTGCGTACATTGCGTAGTTATTTGCAATGGTCTTATTGATTTCCTCCGTCTGGGCCGGGTCCGCTTTCTTGATGAATTTAGCCGGTACTCCGCCCCATATCTCATGAGGTCCTATCTGCGTGCCTTTGAGCACCAGTGCTCCCGCCGCAACAATCGCTCCTTCTCCTACATGCGCGCCATCGAGTAGAGTAGAGCCCATGCCTATCAAGGCATAATCATCCACATCCGCACCATGTATCGTCACGTTGTGTCCTACCGACACGTAGTCTCCCAAACGAATGGTTGATTTCTGATAGAGCGTATGAAGTACTGCGCCGTCCTGTATGTTACAATGCTTTCCCACAACGATGGTGTTCACATCGCCGCGTAACACCGCATTGAACCACAGACTCGAACCTTCACCCACTGTCACATCGCCGACAACCGTGGCATTTTCTGCCATGAACACGCCGTCTGCGATGTGCGGGGTAAGGATTTCACCATTCCGATTTATGGTCTTGACAAGAGCCATAGTTTTATTTTCCAATTGAATAAGTAGATTAATTTATCGTGCAGCGATGATGGCGAGGAATTTCTCAGCAACGAGTGCAGCACCGCCAATCAGTCCGCCGTCGATGTCCGGGCACGCGAAGAGCTCTGCTGCGTTCTTCTCGTTGCAGCTACCGCCATAGAGGATTGTGGTGTCCTCTGCTGCCTGCTTGCCGAATTTCTCAGCTACGAGGCTGCGGATGAAAGCATGAATCTCCTGTGCCTGTGCCGGAGTAGCTGTCAGACCTGTACCGATTGCCCAAACGGGTTCGTAGGCCAAGGTGATGTTTTTCCACTCTTCTGCGCTCAGTCCGAATACAGAACCCTCAAGCTGTGCTTTTACCACTTCGTTCTGCTTGCCAGCCTCACGTTCCTCTTTCACCTCGCCGATACAGAAGATGACCTTCAGACCGTTAGCCAGAGCCAGACGTACTTTCTCTGCGAGCATCTCATAGCTCTCTGCATAGTACTGACGGCGCTCCGAGTGACCCAAAATCACGTACTCGGCGCCGGTCGATTTCACCATTTCTGCGCTTACCTCACCGGTGTACGCGCCCTTCTCGTGATCGGCGCAGTTCTCAGCCGCTACTTTAATGGGACTACCCTTCAACAACTCAGCTACTGTAGCCAAGTGAATAAACGGAGTGCCGATGACAACGGCGCATGAGGGGTTCTTTACTGCTTCTTTCAACTCGGTAGCCAACGCTACACCTTCCTGCAGGTTCTTGTTCATTTTCCAGTTACCTGCAACCATTTTAATTCTTGCCATATTCTATAGTTGTTTAAAATTCTTTTTCTCTATAATTGTTCCATTCTGCACCACAATCAGTCCCGGGTTTGCACGCACGATGGTTTTCAGCGTGACAGGGTCGGTGTAACAGAAAGTTGCCCATGTCGTTTCTTCGTCCCAGCCTAACTCTCCGGCCAGCTCGATTACTTCATCTTCTCCGGAACCGGTAAGCACATACACCTTACTCCGTTCGTGAATGATAGAGCGTAGTTTATCCATTTGCGAGCGATTCATCTTCTTGATCTCATAGATGATCACAAGCGTGACGGGTTCTTCGGATTCCAATACATCATACGTGATATCTTCGAAGTCCATGGTTAGGATTTCAAAGTCATGAATAGGAGCTGCATAGCCCTTCTTGATAAGTACGGATTGCTGGTCCACAAATTTCCACTCCGGATCTCCTTTCGGGTAGTTCTCCAGAGTAAAGGTTTGTTGTACACCGTCTTTCTCGTATATCAAGGTTGTTTCATAGATATCCGGCTCAGCGTCCTCCGGGATTTCCATCAATTCAGGAATGTTATTGCCTATCTTATACGGACGGAAATCCATTGGCGGCAGGTGGTTATAACTATAACACATGATATTGATTAACCCACCTAAACCGATGGAGACGATGATTACTTCCCCCCACCAAGAGAAGGTCTGCGGAATAGCTTTGCGGCATGCCAGCAGGACTATAACAAGGCTAATCAGTACCACGTTCTTCCAGAACGTCTGCCAGTTCGTCAGTACCAAAGCATCACCAAAACAACCACAGTCACTGATAGGATTCGTCAACGCTATCCAAAGCGTCAACGGTGTCATGACCAGATAGAAAGCAAGAGCTATCCAACTCGTCCAATGCGTTCGGATATTAGCTAACATGCATATACCCAACACCCATTCAACAGTAATAAGACATACTGCTGCCGTTCCGGCCAGAGGCAGCAGATCGGTAGCAAACCCACCGAAGGCCTTCAAATAGTCTTCTATCTTGTAAACAGTTCCTAACGGATCAACGGCTTTGACGAAACCCGAGAACAGAAATGTTACCGCGAGTAACGTGCGGGCTACAGAGCCTGTGATATGTAAAGCGAGGTTCTTTTTCATGCGTTGGTATAATGTATTAAATCGAATATTGCGTAATTGATGATGTCGAAATAATTGCCTTCGGTGCCTTCCGAGGCGATAGTTTTGCCGTTATGGGCCAGAATATTCTTGATGCGGATGATTTTCGCGAGAATCATATCAACAATGCCCTCTTTACTCATCTCACGCCATGCCTCCCCGTAATCGTGGTTCTTGCGTACCATCAGTTCTTTGGCTTCCTGCAGCACCATATCGTATAACTTTGTTGCCTCATCGCTGCTCATATCCGTGGCGTCAGCATACCCCTTCCGCTCTTGGATAACCGCCATGACACCATAATTTACAATCGCCCGCAAGTTCCCTTCGATATCGTCGCCAACCAGGCTCACACCGGTCTCTTGACGCTGACGGATATTGCAAGCCTTGATATACAGCTGGTCAGTAATGCCATGCAAGCGGAAAATGCGCCACGAAGGACCATAGTCCTTCATCTTGTCAATAAATATCCGGCGACATTTAGCCGTCACCTGATCAAACTCTTTATTTGTATCTGCCATAACTGTTTACCAAATTAACGACTCACTTTTTTTATGAGTTCCTGCATATCAACCAATTGTTGGTTTCCAGACTCCATCTCTTTAAGCATCACTTTGTTCTGAGTCATCTCATCGCCGCCTACGATAGCTACGAACGGAATCTGTTTTGCATCTGCATAACCCATTTGCTTCTTCATCTTTGCCGGTTCAGGATACACTTCTACGGTCATACCTTCAGCTCGTAACGCCTTAACCCATTGCAATGCATAACGTAATTCCTCTTCGCCGAATGCTGCGAAGAGTATCTGCGTGGAGGATTGTAACTTCTTCGGGAACAAATCCAGTTCCGTCAGAACATCATAGATACGATCGGCTCCAAAGGAAATTCCGACACCCGAAACGTTCGGTAAGCCGAATATACCTGTCAGGTTATCGTAACGTCCGCCGCCGGTGATGGAACCTATTTGGGCATCAAGGGCCTTCACTTCAAAGATTGCCCCCGTGTAGTAATTCAGACCGCGAGCCAGGCACAGATCCAATTCAATATTCAGTTGTACACCTGTTGCCTCAATGAGACCAAACAATGTCTCCAATTCTGCTACGCCTTTAATGCCCGTTTCACTGTCAGAAAGAATGATGCGGAGTGCATTGAGTTTATCTGCTGTGGAGCCGGAGATGTTTAGAATAGGCTGCAGTTTGTCTACTTGCTCTGCATTTAAACCGCGTTCAATCAGTTCTGCATTCACGGCTTCTACACCGATCTTGTCGAGTTTGTCAATGGCTACTGTGATATCAACCATCTTGTCCGGAGCACCGATGACTTCGGCGATGCCGGCAAGCACTTTGCGGTTATTGATATGCAGACATACGTTGATGCCCAAGCGGCGGTATACTTCTTCAACGATTTGTATCAGTTCGAGCTCACCAACTAAACTGTCGCTACCTATTACATCCACATCGCACTGGTAGAACTCGCGGTAACGTCCCTTTTGTGGCCTGTCCGCACGCCATACAGGTTGTATCTGGAAACGCTTGAAAGGAAAACTAATCTCTTCGCGGTGCTGCACGACGTAGCGCGCAAAAGGAACGGTTAAGTCGTAGCGCAAACCCTTCTCCGGTGCTAGAGCAGCTTTCTCCCCGCTATTTTGAATGCGGAACAGCAGTTTGTCGCCTTCCTCCCCGTACTTACCCATCAGAGTGGACAGGTTCTCCATTGCAGGGGTCTCAATCTGCTGAAAGCCATATAACTGAAATACTCCTTTGATGGTGTCAAAAATATAATTACGGCGGGCCATCTCTACTTGTCCGAAATCCCGCGTGCCCTTTGGGATACTTGGTTTTTGTGCCATATATAGATTTTAAAATAATTCCTTGTATATTTTTGCGGTTGCCCCTAATTCCGAGGTCACATATTCCGCGGCTCTGCGCCCAATCTCTTCATGACGCTCCAGTGCCGTGGCGAATGCCGCCTCTAATTCAGGATAATCCTTGATACTTCTCGCTGCACCTGCGTCAATTAGTCCCTGTGCCTCACGGAAATGATGGTAGTTCGGACCAAACACCACCGGCATTCCATAAACGGCGGCTTCCAATGTATTATGAATACCTTCTCCAAAGCCGCCACCGATATAAGCGACATGACCGAACTGATAAATGGAGGAAAGCAAACCAATCGTATCAATTACCATAACATTGGCGCGTTGCAGGATATTCACCCTGCTGAGGTTTGACGGCATACAGTTGATGTCAGAGTACTTCACAAACCTGCCTTTGAAACGCTGGAATATATCATGCAGATGATCTTTATTGATTTCATGCGGCACCAATATCAGTTTGGTATCATTTGGCAGCATGGCGACCTCATTACACCATTTCATCAGCAGTTCTTCGTCTTCCGGCCATGTACTGCCGGCTACCACCACATGCTGTGCATTCTCGACAAACTGCGCAACAGGTAGCAATCGTTCATCCGGTCGTTCGCGCGTAGCAGCCAATACTTCATTGACGCGGTCGAAACGGGTGTCACCCGCAACGGAACAATCATGCACTCCATGCTCCGCTAACAAACGCCGTGAAGCCTCGTCCTGCACGAAGATATGCGTAAAGCAATGCAGCAAACTCAAGGATCCTTTTCCGTACCAATGGAAGAACCGTTGGGTGGGGCGGAATATCGCAGATATACTATATGTCGGAATGTCGCGTTTCTTTAACTCGCGCAAATAAGCCGGCCAAAACTCATACTTCACGAAAATCGCCATCGAAGGCTGTAGTGTTTCCAGAAAACGCTTTGCTTTACGCCGAGTAGCAAAAGGCAGATACAACACAGCATCAGCACATGGGTAGTTCTTGCGAGCTTCATAACCCGAAGGGCTGAAGAAAGTGACGACCACTCTCCTTTTCCCGTTTTCAGCTTTTAACTTCTCTATCAGCGGGCGCGCCTGTTCAAACTCACCTACCGAGGCGGCGTGAATCCACACCGCTCCCCGATTTGACTCCAATAGGGTCGTATGTTCCGCATCCAATGTTTCGCGTTGACCGCGGAATAATGCGCGTGCCTTGTTTCCGAATAATATATTTGCCATTCTTACTCTATAAATCGGGCACAAAGGTAGCATTTTTTTTTTTTATACGCAAGTGCGCGCGCATTTTTCCTTGTTTTTTTCATAATTATTTGCATAATTCAAAAAAATGTACTACCTTTGCAGCCCAAATAGCAAATGACTTTATGGACATATCGATTATCGTGCCTCTGTACAACGAGGCGGAGTCGCTGCCGAAACTCTATGAGTGGATAGCACGAGTGATGAAGGAGAACAAATTTTCATACGAAGTAATCTTCGTCAATGACGGTTCTACCGATAATTCCTGGGAAGTAATTTCCAATCTCAAATCTCAATTCTCAGATGATGACAAAGTCATCAGAGGTATATGTTTCCGTCGTAATTACGGAAAATCCGCGGCGTTGTATTGCGGTTTCAAGGCTGCGCAGGGAAATGTGGTCATCACTATGGATGCTGACCTTCAGGACTCGCCGGACGAGATACCGGAACTCTATCGCATGATTACCGAAGAGGGGTATGACCTCGTCAGCGGATGGAAACAGAAACGTTATGACAATGCCCTTACCAAAAATCTGCCGTCCAAGCTCTTTAATGCAACGGCCCGTCGCGTAACAGGTATTCAGCTCCATGACATGAACTGCGGCCTGAAGGCTTATCGCCAGGATGTTGTGAAAAATATCGAAGTGTTCTCCGAAATGCATCGATATATCCCGTATCTGGCGAAGAACGCAGGGTTTAACAAAATAGGCGAGAAAGTGGTGCAGCATCGCAAGCGTGAATTCGGAACGTCTAAATTCGGCATAAACCGCTTTGTAAACGGTTACCTTGACCTCATGACGCTTTGGTTCCTCAATAAATTCGGCAAACAGCCCATGCATTTCTTCGGGCTGGTTGGTAGTTTGATGTTTTTCATAGGATTCATAGCCGCAATCGTTGTGGGCGCTATGAAACTCTATGCTCTGTCGAACCATGTGCCGGCGATGCTGGTGGGTGTGAACCCTTATTTTCACATTGCAATACTTATGATGATTCTCGGTTGTATGCTTTTTCTCGCAGGCTTCCTGGCAGAACTCATTATCCGCAACTCACAGAGCCGTAATGATTATCTCATTAAGGAGGAGTTATAAACGACTAAATTGTAAATGTTCAAGTGGCCCAAACACTCGATGAACAAATAATAACAATCGAGCGCTCGCTCGGGGAACGCATGATTGGTCATGCGTTGGTTATCGTGCGTTCCTGGCTCAATGAGTTGGGGGAGACGAATCTCTTTGAGAAAGCCTTTCTGGATATCCAACAGGACTATACGAATCTTTTCAGCCGTTGGGTGAGTGCCAATGATGAAGGCTTGGACAAGGAATTGGACCTCCTCACCGGTAACACCTATCGCCTGGTGGATGCCGTATATGCCGCTATCCGCTTACAGCGCGGTGTGTCTCCTCAAATGCACTCGTTCAATGAGAATAACATACAGTCTGTTATGCATTATTTCTCGAATCACGTGCATCCTATGGAGAAAGATTTGGAGTGGTTGGCGAAAATCATACAAGATCCCGGGCGCGGTGCAACGGCGCTCATGGCGGTATCTGCTATCGCCCATGGTCTTCGTCAGTGCTTCTCGGAAGACTCCTTACTCACTCTTATTGACGGTATCAATAACGGCTCCGATGTAATCTCAGAGCAGTGTCTGTCGAATGTAATACTCTTATTGGCACATTACGACATACGAATAGACTATTTTCCCGACATACAGAATGCATTCGCCAACGCCGTCGCCGAGATGAATGACGATGGCGAACAGGCTTTCCAGACTTTATGTTCGCTCGTGCTTGCCACCAACGATGAATGGCTTAAAAATCTGACTGTCAAGGAGTTAAAACCGGAAGATGTCCCGCAGGAACTGCAGTCGCTCCTTGAAGCGACAGGCGAAGACGCCAGCCTTAATGGTATTCAGTCTATCATCACCAATTCCGAAAAGGAATATATGCGCAGTATAGTCGATATCTTACCGGATACCTGGGTGTATAGTGTGGTGGTCGGAGAGGGTTATGAGCGCCAGAACCGTATGGCGTTGACCTATCTGACCATCGGACGAATGGATATGATGTGGGATAATATCGAATTGGCCTCGCGTTGGCTCCTGGAGCACTTGCGAAAAGGCGCTGGTTCACCTCAGGATTATATCAATTACGGTCATTGCCTGCTGATGCAAGGTGACCGCGTCATGGCTTTTGAAAATTACCGCCAGGCGCGGCAATTATGCAAATCGTCCAAGGAATTCTATAATATCTTCCGGCCCGACAGGAAAGCGCTTGTGGACCGCGGAGTACCTCTTGAGCAAGTATATCTGATTGAAGACCAGCTTTTGAAAATTTAGAATGCTACGCCTATTCCGGCATCAATGAATTCTGCTCGTACGCCGTGAGTTTTCAAACCTAACTGAACGAACAGGTTGTCTAATACGTGGTATTTCAACACAAACTGCATGTAGCACCAACCATCCTGATAGTTGCTCGCTTCCGCAAAGTTATACGAATAAAATATGCCTCTGTTGAATGGTTCGCCATTTTTATGAATGGCGTTCGGGTCTTTGCCGGACACATCATATGGCTCTAAATTTTTGATAGGGTCGAATACGTAGAATCCGACGTGTATACCGGCTGTTAGATGACCGATAACAAGTTCGGGCTGGATACTTATACCTACGCGGAAGCAGTTCTTTATATCGCTCGTCCGCAGGTATGTCTTTCCGAAATGGGTCACCGGTGCACCTGGGTTTTCTGCGGCATACTCATTGTTCACCGCACTGTAATAGCCGTCATAAAATGCATCAACGCCCGCTCCGATTCGGAAGATACTAACCGGCACCCAATATGCCGCGGCTTTAAGCGTCGCAATGCCGTAAAACAGCATGCCGTTGATATTGTCCTTGTAGTAGTTCTGCTTTATTCCCCCCGTAGCACTGATCTCCACCGCCCATGGTTTCTCCACGCCGTCGTATAATTTCCTTGGGACATCCGGTTTAGGTTTCTGATAAGTTCTGTTGGCCTGATTAGCCGGATGATACCGCACGCCTAACTCGCCTCCGAACATGTTGTATCCGGCATTCGGGTGCATGATACTTCCGTTGCTGATATGATGCCATCCGCCGGCGAGTGTGATTTCCCAGCCGTCTTTGACGGGGAAGTCCATGTATAAATCCAATGCAAGATACGCATTGAGTATTGAACCAATCGACCAGTTAGCGATTAATTTCCCGTCTGCACCGCGAGCCTGAGAGTAGGGAACTATCCCGTCCGGAAGGGTGTTCCGATAGGTCTTTGTCGCGGCTGCTATACCTACTTTCGGGCGAAGACCAATCCGGAAATGGTTACCATTATAGAACGGCTGGTTCATATATCCGTACGCAGCGAAAGCAGAACCCAGGAAAGCATCATTGCCTAAGTTCAAGTAACTGACTCCCACACCTATCGATGCATTGTTCCATTGCTGCAAGCAATGCCATCTTCCTGTCGGCAGAAACTCCACTGCAAAGGATCCGCCGAAAACGGGCCGCTGGATAAACTGATCCACCTTCCCGTCAGGCATCATCATTGCACCGTTACCAGTGAACTTGTACGCTAACTCGTAATGCGGGATTGCCCAACTCGAAAGGGCAAAGCATAGAACTGTCAACAGCAGACTCTTTCTCATATCAGAACACAAAGAATAGTGCCACAATCGTGCGCCAAAGTGTGGACCACCAGCGGCGTTGGAATAGCTGCTGGAAATCGATGAAAAACACGATGTGAGCGATGTAGAACGGGAAGATAAAGGGATTAAAACTTATCTGTGGATGCCACCACGCCGTGCAGAGTAACCATACAATGGAAATCACCTGTAACTGGCATATCGCATAGCATACAACCGTCATGATCTCTGCGAAATTATAGGTTTTATCTCCCACTTTACGGAACAGCAACCACATGAGCAACATAGTAATCGAAAACTTAAAGAGCAGCCCGAAATCCGGATGTTCTTCTTCCCATCGACGTATGTTCTCCATATACATAGAGAACTGCTCTACGGAATTTAAGAGCTGAAGTGTTTTAGCATCGTCGGGATTCGTGCTGTCTAATTGAGCGTGCGCTTCCGAGAAATGCAAGGTTGCTGATTCGCGGGGCATAATCTCCACATGTAGTATTTTCCCCAACAGCATCAGGCCCAAGGTTAGCACTACTAACATCATAACAGGTTGCATCAATCGTCCGCGGCGGCCTTCTAAATAGTCCCGCATCATGTATCCGGGACGCCAAAACAGGTGGCCTATGGTCACAAATATATTCTTGTTGCCGAATCCCCATACTTCGAGAAAATTCGACGTCACACTCTCCATAGTGATGCGCTTGCTGTTTGCTTCCACTTCACCGTATCCCGCTGTCTGCTTCGCCCGCAACGCTTTCATCCGTTCCTTCAGCGTTTTCATCCGCTCCCGCAGCGCCTGCCACCATTTATGTATCTTGCCTTTTTTCATAATCCGCCTGCAAAATTACTACAAATTTTTCAAATTTGCAAATGTGCGTACATTTTTCCTTCAAAATTTACACATATCAAAAAAAAGTTGTACCTTTGCAGTTGGTTTTACGGGACTTAATCATGGTGTATTCGTATCGCGATAATTAGGCAAAGAACCAAATATGAACTAAATAACAACTAAATAAGAACTAAATAAGAACTAAAGATTTTCTAAAAAGAATGCGGCAGCAAATATGTGACAAAAATGCAAAATTAACGGCATAGGCTTGCGTATGTCATTTTTTATTTGTAATTTTGCGCCGCAAAGAATGTTTAACATTAATCGTTGCCCTTGTGGCTAAGAAATTGTTTGATGATGAAGCGTCTTAAGTTTATATGTAGCATTGTCGTATTGCTGTTTGCCAATTTCTTGGCAGCGAAGGCAGATCCGTACTTGATGCCGGGTGCCCATCGTTTTTCCTATCCGTGCAACGGCTATTACAAAGGAATCACTCTGGATGTCTTTTTCTATGTGCCCTCGGGGGTGGAGATACAAGATATGAAGGTGCAATTTGTGATGCATGGCACCAATCGAAACGCCGATACCTATCGGGACACATGGATTTCCATAGCCGAGCAATACAAGCTCATCATCATCGCTCCGCAATTTGACAGAGATCGGTTCTCGTCGAGGGCATACCAGCAGGGAAATGTGAAGTATGCGTGGGATAACAATAAGGAAGACGCATTGGTGTATGGCATCATCGATGATATCTTCTGTACGCTGAATCAGAAATACCGTTTCAAAGATACCAAATATAATATCTTCGGACATTCGGCAGGCGCCCAATTCGTACATCGATTCGTGCTTTTTTATACCTCGCCGTACCTGGACAAAGCCGTCGCGGCGAATGCCGGTACCTATACCAACCTGACCAATAAGGCCAATTATCCTTACGGATACAGAGACATCGGCGGAGTTTCCCAAATTAACAAAAAAATCTTCGATCAACAACTCTTTATCCTTTTGGGAGAGGGCGACACGATCAGAGATGCGAATCTCAACACCTCTTTGGATGCGGATAAGCAAGGATTGAACAGGTGGCAACGCGGACATAGTTTTTTCTCCTCTGCGCAGACCTATGCAGCCAAACGCAAATGTGCCTGTCATTGGCAATTGGATACCGTTCCCCATACGGCCCATTCTTCGTCCCGAATGGCCGACTATGCGGCGGATTTACTATATAATAAATAGTATGATATGAGACATAACACATTATTTTACATGGCGTTTGCAGCCATCTTAGGCTTGACGTCATGCACGTCTAAAAAGACAGAGACAATGGAATATTCGCGTGGAGAACAACAAGTGCGCGCCCTTTGGACGCCTACAGACGGTACACAAGAAGAGTTGGAACAGTTTATTGCGGACAACACTTGTAAAACCGATAGCGAGCGCATAGCGCTCTTTGAGTCGTTAAGTAAGGCTTTCGAGAATATCTATCAGTCGGCGGACCTGCTGACGGTGGAACTGCTTCGTCCGACCCAACTGACGAATGCTACCGAACCGCAGACACCGGATTGGATATTATCGGGTTACAGCCCCTTGGCGCATTTCTCGGACGATATGTTCGCAAACAAACTCGCATTTGTCACCATCTTGAATTTTCCCCATTATACGCTGGAAGAGAAGAATACATTGGGCAAGAGTTGGAGTCGTCAGGAGTGGGCGTTTGCCCGCATGGGAGACGTGTTTACAACCCGTGTCCCTGCGTCCGTCAACACGCGCATGGCTCAGTCGCTCGCAAATGCGGAGAACTACATAGCCGACTACAATATCTACATGGGTAACCTGCGTACAGAGGATGACCGTGCGTTATGGCCGGAAGACAAGATTTTGCTGAGTCACTGGAACCTGCGAGACGAACTCAAAGCGCTTTACGGCACTGAGGGCGGACAAGAAAAACAGGAAATGATTTATCGTGTGATGCAACGTATTGTTGATCAGACCATTCCGCAGGCAGCGGTCAACGGCAGGGATTTTGTATGGAAGCCTTCCGTTATTGATGATCAACCGTCAGAACCCTACACGCGTTATGAACGGATATTGGAGATAGCACAAGCCTATTTTGCGGAAGACCCATATTGTCCAACGGCTCCAACGGGTATTATCCGTAACTTCGAAGAAGGGGTGGAGATTCCTGCCGAAGAATTAGACAGTCTGTTCCGTGCGTTGGTGGGGTCTCCTCAAGTAGCCAAGGTGGCCGCAGTCATCCGCGAACGATTGGGTAGGGAACTCCGTCCGTATGATATCTGGTATGATGGTTTCAAATCCCGCGCAGCCCTGAATGAAGATGCGTTGTCTGCCGAGACGCGCAAGCTCTATCCAGACGCCAACGCCTTTGCCGCCGACATGTGGAGACTGCTGACCCAGATGGGCTTCTATAGCGAAGACGCCCGTAATATAGCTCATCGTATTGTAGTAGAACCAGCACGCGGTTCAGGACATGCTTGGCCCTGTTTAGGCCGCAAAGAGGATGCCCGGCTGCGCACTCGTATTCCTGCGGCCGGCATGGATTACAAGGGGTATAATATCGCCGTGCATGAGTTCGGGCATTGTGTGGAGCAGGTTCTGGACATGTACTACATTGACTATTATATGCTCTCCGGTGTGCCCAATACGGCTTATACCGAGGCCAGTGCGTTCCTTTGGCAACAACGGGACCTGCAGTTGTTACCGGGAGCAGTCAGAAGTCAGCATTCAGAAATCAGTTCTGACGAAGTCTTAGACCAGTTCTGGTCGATGTACGAGATCATGGGTGTGAGCCTTGTGGATATGCGTATGTGGCGCTGGATATACGAGCACCCGAAGGCTACCGCGAAGGAGCTCTGCGAGGCAACACAGGCGATTGCCAAAGAGGTATGGAACGCGTATTACGAACCGGTATTGGGCGAGCACGACTGCATTCTCTTAGCAGTGTATAGCCACATGGTGAATGCGCCTATGTACCTGCCGAATTATCCCCTCGGGCACATCGTCCAATATCAGTTGGAGGAGCACTTGGCGCAATGCAAGACCCCGAAAGACTTCGCGATTGAATACATGCGTATTTACCGTCTTGGTCGCCTGACACCGAAAGAATGGCTCATTCAGGCAGTTGGAGAAGCACCGACTATTGAACCCATTTTGCGGGCAGTAGAACGCATAACGAAATAAATCCCTATTATTGGGGATTGCACAATTCGTGCAAAAGCAGTAATTTTGCAGCGAATTTTGAAAACTTATGTCAAAACGTCTATTTTTATACCTATTTATAGTGTGCTTGTGCGTGCCCATGTACGCGCAAATAAGCGGTGTTGTATTGGATGAAAGCGGCTATCCGATGATTGGAGCCAACATCTATTGGGCAGGAACCACCAAAGGCGTGGCAACCGGCATAGACGGCGAATTCACTATTATGCCTGTCAAAAGTACCAATCGTCTGGTGGCTTCTTTTGTCGGATGTCATAATGACACCACTGTTGTACTGAACCGTCAGCCGTTGACTATCGTGCTGATTGACGAGGCCGTTTTGGACGAGGTGACTATTACCGAACGCAAGATGGGAGTAATCAAGAGCCGTACTTCCGCGTTCGACACTCAGACTATCGGGACGGAAGAACTATGTCGTGCGGCGTGTTGTAACCTCAGTGAAGCCTTCGAGACAAGTGCCTCTGTTGATGTTGCCTATTCCGATGCAGCTACAGGTGCCAAACAGATCCGTCTGTTGGGACTGAGCGGTACATACGTACAGTTGATTCAAGAGAATACACCTGCCGTGCGCGGCTTGGCACAGACCTTTGGTCTGGAGTATATCCCGGGACCATGGATGAGCAGTATACAGGTAAGTAAAGGAACCTCCTCCGTCATCAACGGCTACGAAGCCACCTCAGGACAGATAAACGTGGAACTACTTAAACCGCAAACTCAAAACCCCTTGTCCGTAAACCTTATGTTCAATTCCGAAATCATGGGAGAGGCAAATATTATGGGTGGCTGGCAGATTCCTTTGGGAGATGAGGAGGCGCATGAACACGAGCACCACCATGAAGAAGGCGAACATTGCCATCACCGCTCACTCTATACGGGTATCTTGGCGCACTACGGCGGCAGTTATATGACGATGGACGGCAACCATGACTCTTTTGCCGACATGCCGAAAATACAGAATGTGAACCTTGCCAATCGTTGGTTTTACCGACAGGGAGAATATACATTCCAGGCCTTTGTGCGCGGACTCTACGACCGTCGTCGCGGAGGACAGAACGTACATCAACAGCCGGCGTTGACGAACCCGTACTTAATCAACCTCAATACCTGGCGTGTGGAAGGTTTCTTTAAGAACGGCTACGTGTTTGATGAAGAGAGCGGTTCATCCGTCGCGCTCATCACTGCCGTCAGTTACCATAATCTCAATAATACATACGGCCTCAGAACATGGGATGCGAACCAACTGAATGTCTATGCCAACGCTATTTATCAGGGGAATTTCGAAGGTGGCGGGCTCATCGACAACGACCATCGTCTGAGTGCGGGTTTGAGTCTCAATTACGACCGCTATGAAGAGGCACTTAGTGTGTTGGCTAACCCTCTCAACCGCTCCGAAGTAGTGCCCGGAATCTTTGCCGAATACAGCTATAAATATGCGGAAATGCTGTCATTGGTGGCCGGTGTGCGTGCTGACTATTCCACTCGTTACGGCTTCTTTGCGACTCCCCGAATGAACATCCGATACACACCCTTTGCATGGTGGACGCTACGCGGGAGCGTAGGAATGGGATACCGTAGTCCGAATGCTATCTCCGACAATGCGTTTATGTTGCCGTCGAGTAGGGAACTGCATCTTGCGAATGATATAAAACAAGAACGCGCTGTCAATGCCGGCGTCTCAACGACTTTCTATATTCCGCTGGGAAGTAAAGAATTGCAACTATCCGCCGAGTATTATTACACGCATTTTTTGAATTCCCTTATCGTGGACTTAGATCAGGACAAACATGCCGTGTACATCTATAACCAGACAGACCTTCCGGGTGCCCAGTCCTTTGCGCACTGCGCACAGATAGAGGCTTCGATAGAAGTGCTGCGTGGATGGACATGGACTGCCGCTTTCCGTTATACGGACGCACGACAGACTACCATCGACGAGAATGGCTTTGCCCGTTTGCGCCCCAAAGCGCTTTCCAACCGCTTCAAAGGCGTTGTTACCACCAGTTATCAGACACCGTTGAAGAAGTGGCAGTTTGATGTCACAGCGCAGTTTAACGGTGTGGGACGTATGCCGGACGGCTTTGAACAGCCTTTTACATGGTACCCGCAGTTAATGGCGCAGATCACGAAATATTTCCGTACCTGCAGTATTTACTTAGGCGCGGAGAATATGACGAATTTCCGACAGGATAATCCGATTATAGGATGGGAAGAACCCTTTGGTCCGAATTTTGATGCCTCGATGGTCTGCGGACCTACAATGGGTTGGAAAGTGTATGTAGGTTTTCGTTACGATTTAGAGAAGCCTGAAGACTAAACTCACAGCCGCAATACTTCTGGTTGTAAAACCCGTATTCTTTCAGCAAAGCATTCCGACGGTCTTGCAGGCCGTCTTTTCTCCAGTTCTGTGCCCAAAAGGCAATAGGATTGCCACCCAGCCCGCCATGCGGGGTGTTATTCACCATCTCTGCGGCTTTCTGTCCAGCAGCATTTACCTGCTCGAGATTTTTCCATCTTGAGGAGGCGAGAGTGGTGGCGAAGAACGGGATGCCGAGCTCTCGCGCCTTCTTCGCAGTTGCCAGCAAGCGATAATAAAAACAAGCCTCGCACCGTTTGCCTCGTTCCGGTTCCTGCTCCAAACCTTGTATGGCAGAGAGCCATGCTTCATGATCATAACTGCCGCATGGATGGCTGTCTCCGGCGATTTTTTCGTCATCATCAATCCATTTTATTCCTAATGATTCTGCGTGGCGTTTGGATTCGTTCTTGCGGATCTCATATTCCTCGAGAGGGTAGATGTTCGGATTGAAATAGTAGATGACGGGCGTGATATCATGCGCCAGCATCCATTCTACGATGGCGCTGGAACAAGGTGCACAACAGGCATGTAACAGCACTGTTGTGCACCCTTCAGGAATAATAATTGAACTTGATATACTCGTAAGGCTCTATGTTAAAGGCGATAACGAACTGCGAAAGCCAACTTCCAATCAAAGAAACTGCCACCGTATTGGTCAGTAAACTGCATTCCGTAACCCGGACGGAAGTCAAATGCGAGAACCAGCGGTACTGCCTGAATGTCATAGGAGAAACCGAGGTCTGTATTGATGCCGAATTTACCGGATAGTACGTTAGTGCCGTAACTGACAATGCGCAGGTCACTCATCATACCAAAGTTGATACCACCACCTACAAAGAACTTAAAGTTTGCAGGCAAACCAATGTGATAAAGTAAGTTCGGGTTGATGGTGAAATCAAACATCGGGAAGTCAGAGTTCTGATAGCCATAACCCGGAATGTTCTGACCGGAAGCAGCTTGCGTCAAACCTACAGCGAGGTCAGCCTGTATAGCCAGATTGTCACTGAACCAGTACTTGTAGCTAAGACCGTTCAGACCACCGACGATACCACCAATTTCGTGCTGAGCACTTACAGTAACAGCCATCATAACGGCCGCAAAAAGAGTAAATATCTTTTTCATAAGAAAAACTTTTTAGTTAATTGTTTTTTTGTTTGTTGTTAAAACCAAATTTGCGGCAAAGATACAAAAACTATCTTACATGCACAAGAAAAATAACAAAAAAATACAAAATAATAGGTGGTTACATAAAATTATGATAATTTTATTTGTATAAATCAATAAATTTTTGTACTTTTGCACGCTAATTTGGTCGAGAGACTCGACACCCGGTTAGCCATTCTGAATAAAGGTAAACGCATATGAAGCAAAAGACAGCATTAATTACAGGTGTAACAGGACAGGACGGAAGTTATCTTTCGGAGTTTTTGTTGGAAAAAGGATACGAGGTACACGGCATTATCCGTCGTAGTTCTGTGGACTTCCGTGAGCGTATTGCTCATCTGGAGGGAACACCGCATTTCCACTTGCATTACGCGGATATGAGTGACTCGATGTCATTAGTGAAACTGGTAGGCAAAGTGCAGCCGGATGAGATTTATAATCTTGCAGCGCAGAGTCACGTACAGGTTTCGTTCGATGCACCGGAGTTTACCGCGGACGTGGACGCCGTTGGCGTATTGCGCGTGTTGGAGGCGGTGCGCACGAACCATTTGGAAAAAAACTGCCGCATTTATCAGGCCTCAACGTCCGAGTTGTACGGAAAAGTAGAGGAAGTGCCGCAGAATGAGAACACTCCTTTCCACCCCTATAGCCCTTACGCCGTAGCCAAGCTTTATGGCTACTGGATTATCAAGGAATACCGTGAGGCGTACGACATGTTCTGCTGTTCGGGAATTCTGTTTAACCATGAGTCCGAGCGCCGCGGCGAGACCTTTGTAACCCGTAAGATCACGCTGGCCGCGGCACGTATTGCACAAGGCTTACAGGAGTGCCTGTATCTGGGCAACCTCGATTCGCTGCGTGATTGGGGTTATGCCAAGGATTATGTGGAGTGTATGTGGCTCATTCTTCAGCATGAGACGCCTGAGGACTTCGTCATTGCTACGGGCATACAACACACCGTGCGCGAGTTTGCCACCCTTGCTTTCCACCATGCCGGAATAGAACTGCGTTGGGAAGGAAAAGGCGTGGACGAGAAGGGAATAGTGGAAAAGGTACAAAGTGACAAAGTACGATGTACAAAGGGCGATGTCGTTGTGGCTGTTAGCCCGGATTTCTATCGCCCGACGGATGTGGTAAACTTGCTCGGTGATCCCGCCAAGGCCAGAAAAGAGCTAGGCTGGAACCCGCAGAAGACCAGTTTTGAACAACTCGTCGAACTGATGGTAAGACACGACATGCAGAAAGTGACACGTGAACACTTCAATGCTGCTGAGTACCTCGAGAAAGGTATAGTAAAATAAAAAGTGTACAGCATAAAACCAGCATTTAATAAGCATTTAATAAGCATTTAATAAGCATCAAACCTGATACGCTTTTATGGAGAAAAATTCAAAAATATATGTAGCGGGGCATCGTGGAATGGTGGGTTCTGCGATTGTGCGGGAGTTACAGCGCCAAGGATATACGAACATCATTACCCGGACACATAAAGAGTTGGATCTGTGCCGCCAAGAGGCAGTGGAGAAGTTCTTTGAGGAAGAGAAGCCGGAGTATGTGTTCCTTGCTGCAGCTAAAGTGGGCGGTATTGTAGCCAACCAGAATGCACTGGCGGATTTCATGTATGATAACATGATTTTGGAGATGAATGTGATCCATGCGGCATGGAAGAACGGCGTTAAGAAATTAGAGTTCTTGGGCAGCAGTTGTATTTATCCGCGCATGGCGCCACAACCAATGACGGAGAGTTGTTTGTTAACCGGCGAGTTGGAGAAAACCAACGAGGCGTACGCGCTGGCAAAGATCAGCGGACTCAAATACTGCGAGTTTTTGAACCGTCAGTACGGAACGGATTATATCTCTGTCATGCCGACGAACCTTTATGGCCCGAACGATAACTACCATCCGGAGCACAGCCATGTGTTACCGGCGCTCATCCGCCGTTTCCATGAAGCGAAAGTGAGCGGCGCAAAGTCTGTGACATGTTGGGGAACGGGTGCTCCGCTGAGAGAGTTCCTGTACGTAGATGATTTGGCGAACCTTTGCGTGTTCCTTATGAATAATTACTCGGGCAACGAGACCGTCAATGCCGGAACAGGCAAAGAGTTGACGATAAAAGCGTTAACGGAGTTGGTAGCAAAAGTAATCGGTTACGAAGGAGAAATCGAGTGGGATAGTACCCGTCCGGATGGTACGCCTCGCAAATTATTGGATGTTAGCAAAGCAACCAAACTCGGCTGGACCTACAAGACCGAACTGGAAGACGGAATACGTCTCGCTTATAAAGACTTTTTGGAGAATCCGATGCGGGCAGAACGCTGATGCGGGACTTTACGCTCGATACATATAGAGATCTATTGGAAAACCTTCAGCGGAAGGGATACCAGTTAATCGGCTATGCTGATTATTTGAAAGGGAAAGCGGAGAACGGGAAGTTTGTCATCCTGCGACATGACGTAGATGCGCAGCCTGAGAACAGTTTGAAAACCGCACAGATAGAGCATGCTCTTGGTGCCAAGGCAACTTATTATTTCCGTTGTGTCAAGGAAAGCAACCGGCCGGAGATTATCCGTGCAATAACCGCCTTGGGACACGAGATAGGTTATCATTACGAAGACATGAGTCTCTGTAATGGCAAAACAGACGAGGCATGGAGCCATTTCCAAACTTGGCTGGCGTATTTCCGGCAGTACTACGCGGTAGAAACGATTTGTATGCACGGTGCTCCGATGAGTAAATGGGATGGAAGAGACTTGTGGAAGAAATATGACTATAAGACAGTAGGAATTATCGGTGAACCATATATGGACACAGATTTTGAGGATGTGTTCTACCTTACAGACACGGGGCGTTGCTGGGATGGCTATCAAGTGAACGTGCGTGACAAAATACCCGGCATGCAAGAACAATGGACGGCTAAAGGCCTTACATGGCATACAACACCTCAACTACTTCAAGCCATCCAGTCGGACCGATTGCCGAAACATGTGATGATTACAACCCATCCGCAACGATGGACAAACCATAAAGCCGCATGGCTTCGGGAGTTGGTACTCCAAACAACAAAGAATTGGATTAAGAAACTATGGATAAAAAACTAAAATTTGCATTCCTTCTTGTGATAGCGGGCTTTGCTCTCTCGTCCTGTGTGACGGCGCGTAAGGTGAACTATATGCAGGAACCGGACAAGTATATCCCGAGTTACGCGGATACACTTAGTTTCGAGGATTATGAATTGCGAATCGGCGACCGGTTGTACGTGTACGTCTATTCGCTTGACGAGAATGTCTCGAAAATGTATAATGCCGGAGGTTCCGGTAGCCAGATGCGTCAACAGATGTTGATGAATGGGGGCAATTCGTATGGTTCGTATGACTTGTACACCTATCTGGTTATGGATGACGGAACAATAGACTTCCCGACAATCGGTAAGATACCGGTACGTGGTTTGACCACCCGCGAAGTGAAGCGCAAACTGGAAGCGGAACTGAGTACACTGCTTGAGGAGATACCGGGTTTCGCTACTGTGTCGGTGGAAGTGAATATCGTGAACCGCTCCTTTTCTGTCATCGGGGCGCAAAGCGGCCGGTATATGATTACCAAAGAGAAGATGACCATCTTCGAAGCCCTCGCGCAAGTCGGTGACCTTAGAGAGTTCAACAGCCGTAAGGAGATTAAACTGATTCGCGAGAAAGAAGGCGTAACGACCATCAAAACCTTCGATGCCCGCTCCAAAGACATAGTGAATTCCGAGTTCTATTATATAGAGCCGAATGATATTATCTATATCCGTCAAATTCCGGGCTACAGTTTCGGTATCAACTCCGCCTCCACGGTGTTGGGTGTGACAGCCACTACGATTTCGTTTGGCGTCTTCATCTATTCGATTGTACAGACGGGTATTAATCACGTGCATAAATATTACGGAAACGGAGGTGGCAAATGAAAACGATACGAATAGTTCTTTTCGGCCTCGTAGCCGTGTTGTTATCGAGTTGTTACAGTCATCGACAAATCGGCTATTTGCAAGAACCGACTAAAGCGAACAAGTTGCCGGTATATGACTCCGTTCCTTACCAACCCTACCGAATACGCGTCAATGATGAAATCATCTATCGTATAGTAACCTTGGATGAGACGATCTCGAAGATGATGGCGGCAGGTAACGGAGGTGTCAGCGCTTCCCAATATGCCAATTCATACCGCGTCTATGAGGACGGCACTATCGAACTGCCGTTTCTCAAGCCGATAAAAGTAGTAGGTCTTACGGAACAGGAAGCACAGGATACCATCCGCGTAGCTATCCGTGAGATCATTCCGGACGCGGACGTCAAGGTGGCGTTGTATAACAAGTATTTCTCTGTAGTGGGTGACGCCAAGGCAGGTCGCTACTTTATTTACAAAGAGAAGATGAATATCTTCCAAGCGCTCGCGATGACGGGTGATGTAATGAACAGTGGTGATCGCCGTCACATCCGTATCATCCGTCCGCGCGATAATGGCGAAGATCCCGAGGTGCTTGAATTTGATATGCGCACGAACTCTATCATTGATTCGAAATATTACTACGTCTATCCGAATGACGTCATCTATGTGGCGCGAACGAAAGACAGTTTCTATAAAGTACCGACTTATACAGGCTTCTTGGGCCTTATCACAAGCAGCGTGGCTCTGTTGACAACGGTACTCAACTATGTGGCATTATTGTACAGATAAAGACTATGGATAAAAACAGTCAATATTACACACCGGGCGGTAACAACCGATACTATAACCCGGGAGGCAACAACGCCTATTATTATCAAGGCGGTAATCAGCAGTATTATCAACAAGATCCCCAACAGAATGATGATGATGACAATGGTTTGAATTTTAATCCGTTGGAGTGGTTGTTCACATTCCTGCATTATTGGTATCTGTTTGTGATTGCACTTGTGATTGCATTAGGTTTATCGATGCTCAAGAACCGGCGTTGGATACCAACGTATTATTCGCAGGGCACCATCGTCATCAAAGAGAGCGGAACCTACGGAGGTTCGGCTTCAGCTCTGATGAGCGGTTTCGGCGTGGACGCGGGATACAAGAACGTGAACAACCAAATGATTATGCTCGGTTCGTATGACCTGATGAGTAGAGTAGTGGACTCGCTGCCGTTCCTGAATGTGGAATATATCACGCAAGGACGCTTCAAGACCCGTCAACTCTATCGCCAGACACCAATCATCGTGGAGGCTACCCGTCTGGACCCGCGTGCGTATGAAATCCTTTATCAAGTGAACTTCAACCACGACGGTACGATGCATCTTTCTTCCACCAACGAGAATTTTTATTTGGAGATGGATGCTCATTACGGAGAGCCGATTCACTGCCCGTATTTTGACGGAACGATCTTCCCGACGGAACTGATGACGAATAGCGGAAAAATCTATTTCCGTTTCCGCAGTCATGAGTCGTTGGTGGACGAGTTTATGAGTCGTCTGCAATTGTCATTTGTTACTGAAGGATCAACTGTGCTGGCGCTCTCCCTCGTAAGCGAGACGCCGCAACGAGATTGCGAATTCATTGACAAGTTGGCGAAAATATACTTACTCCAAAACCTCGAACAGAAGAACGAAGTAGCGGAGAACTCCATCCGCTTTATCAACGAGCAGTTGGATAACCTGCAGTCCTCGTTGCAGGTGAGCGAAGGCGCCATGACCGATTTCCGTCAGGAGAACAAGTTTGTGGATGTAAACTCCTATGCTGGCCAGTTGATGAGTCGCATCGCAGCTTACGACCAACAGTCCATGGAACTTCGTTTGCGTGAGACCTATTTCGATTATCTTATCAAATATATCCATGATAATATTGAAAAAGATGCTGTTATCGCACCGACGACTATGGGCGTGAATGAACCCATGTTGGTAGGATTGGTTCAACAACTCAACGACTTGCGTATCCAGCGCGGTGAATTGACTGAGAAGAACGTGTACTACGCGAAATACACCAAGGATATCGAGAATGTAAAGACAGCTATAGAAGAGGTTGTAACCTCTATGCGTGCTTCGCTGGAGATAGAGAAAGCTGATTTGGCAAATCGCTACCAAGAGGTAGAGCGCTCAATCAAGCAGTTGCCTCAGAAAGAGTTGCAGATGGTAGCTATTGAGCGTAACTACCGCATCGACGATAACTACTATACTTTCTTCCTCCAGAAGCGAGCCGAAGCCGAGATTCAGAAGGCTTCCAACACTCCGGATAACTCCATCATGGACAAGGCGCGTACTACGGCTATCATGAATGCGAAAGCAAAGAAGAAAACCACTACCACCTATCTCATCATAGGCTTCCTTATACCGATGATTCTTATCATCCTCAGCGAATTGCTTAATAACAAGATTCGTTCGCCGAAGGATGTTCTCAAACTCAAATACTTCCGCCTCATTGGTACACTTCGTCACGCCAAGAGTCAGAACCCGACGCTGGTACGTGCATCGCCTCGATCCAGTTATGCGGAGATGTTACGTGCCATCCGAACACGTATGGAATTTGTCCTGCGCCGCAAAGATAAGATGGTGATTTGTGTTACCTCTACCGAGTCCGGTGATGGTAAGACTTTCCTCTCCACCAACCTCGCGGCCCTGTACGCAATGACAGGAAAAAAGACCTTACTCGTGGACCTCGACCTTCGTAAACCGAATATTCATACGAAGTTAGGTCTGGAGAATGGACCCGGTGCTTCGAACTATCTGATCGGAGATGCGAAACTGGAAGATATCTATGTGCGTAATACACCGTTCGGTTTCGATTTCGTTCGTGCCGGTACCATACCGCCCAATCCGGGGGAATTAGTGCACTCAGACAAGTTGGCAAAGACCATTGAAGAAGCGCGTAAGATATATGACTTCATCATTATCGATACCTCGCCTATCGGTTTGGTGCCCGATGCGTATGCAATCATTGAGTATAGCGACCTTTGTCTATATGTCATCCGTTGTATGCAGACTAATAAATCCTTCTGCAAGCAGACTTTGGAGCAAATAGCGGATGTTGTGGATAACCCGGAAAAGATTCAATTGGTTCTTTCGGATATTCCGACTGCAGGTCGTCACTCCTATGGCTCCGGCTATGGCTACGGCTACGGCGGCTATGGCGGCTATGGTTACGGTCACTTTGGCTATGGTGGTTACGGCGGTTATGGCTACGGCTACGGTGGAGACAACTCCAGATCGCGCCGTTATGGTAAGTTATATGGTAAGATATACGGCAAACTTGTGAAAGACGATAAGGCTTATCGTTCATATTACTATTACCATCATGACGAAGATGACGAGGAGTCGCAGAACAAAGAGAATGATAACAAAGCATAAGTATGGCTGCCGCTTTTGACAACGATAAATATATCCGTATTCAGTCGGAACACATCCGTGAGCGCATCGCGCAGTTCGGCAACAAGTTATACCTGGAGTTAGGCGGTAAGTTGTTCGATGATCTGCACGCGAGTAGGGTACTGCCCGGATTCATGCCGGACAGCAAACTACTGATGTTAACGCAGTTACGGGACTCGCTGGAGATTATCATCGTTATCTCTGCGGAAGACATCGAACGCAATAAGGTTCGTCAGGACTTAGGTATCACCTATGACGAAGACGTGCTGCGTCTGCGCGAAGCCTTCATGGGGCGCGGTTTCATGGTATCTTCGGTAGTGATCACCCATTATGCCGGACAACGCTCAGCGGATGCCTATCGGCAGCGTTTGGAACGAAAAGGTATCCGTGTATATTACCATTATATCATTGACGGCTATCCGCATAATGTGGACCTTATCGCATCAGAAGAAGGCTTCGGCCGGAATGACTTCGTGGAGACAACACGTCCACTGGTCGTTGTTACTGCGCCTGGACCGGGAAGCGGAAAGATGGCGGTGTGCCTGAGCCAGCTCTATAGTGAACATGCGCGGGGACATGAAGCCGGCTATGCGAAGTTTGAAACCTTTCCGGTTTGGAATCTGCCACTCAAACATCCGCTGAATGTGGCCTATGAGGCGGCGACAGCCGACTTGCAGGATGTTAATATGATTGATCCTTTCCATCTGGAGGCTTATGGCAAGACAGCGGTGAACTATAACCGCGATGTAGAGATTTATCCGGTCCTGGATGCACTCTTTACCTCTATCTACGGCAAGAACCCCTATAAGTCGCCTACCGACATGGGAGTGAATATGGTGGGGTTCTGTATCAGCGATGATGAAGCAGTGCGCGAAGCCAGCAAGCAGGAGATAATCCGCCGTTATTTTCAAGCGCTGTGCCACATGGCGAACGGAGCATGCAACGAGGCGGAGATTAAGAAACTGGCTTTGCTGCAGCAACAGGTAGGTATTAACACCGCTTATAGGAATACTACGGTAGCCGCGCGTGAACGCCGTGCACTTACGGGCGCTTTGCATGACGGTGCTTTTGCACATGCCGCTGCGATTGAATTGCCGAATGGTAAGATAATCACATCGGAAGCAGGCGACCTATTGGGTTCGTCTGCAGCCCTGCTGCTCAACGCTATGAAAGAATTGGCGGGTATCGACCACTCTGTACGGCTCATCCCTGAGGAAATCATTGCGCCTATACAACAGACGAAGATCAGCTATTTGCATGGTCAAAACCCGCGTCTGCATACGGATGAGGTATTAGTGGCCTTGTCGGTACTCTCGTTGCATGATGAGAACTGCCGCAAAGCATTGGAGACACTTCCTTTGCTCAAGGGATGCCAAGCGCACTCCACGGTGATGCTTAAGGAAGTAGATTGGAAAACATTTAAAAAACTGGGAATAGATTTAACGACAGAACCCGCAAAGAAGTAATCGTGCCCTTGAGGCTAAGAAATAAGAAGAGAACTCGGGTGAGAATCCCGGACTGACCGGCAACTGTGATGGTCGAAAGACCTAAGTCAGATCGCTTCCTCTTTGCGCGATGGAATGTCCTCCAGGAATAGGACAACCCCATGATAAGACGTGCGTTTTTCATACTGATTCTTGCACTTTGTGCCACCTCTGTTTTCGCGATCAGCGAGGCAGAGCTTGATTCGTTGTATAACAACTTCCGTATCGAGGAAGTCGAGGTAACGGCACGTGCGCTTACCAAGGATGTAATCGTTCCCCAAACCCTCAAAGGCGAACAACTCAAACGCATGGCGGCGCTCTCTGTGGCGGATGCCCTGCGTTATTTCTCTGGCGTCCAACTCAAGGATTATGGCGGAGTAGGAGGTATTAAAACCATCAATGTGCGGTCTATGGGAAGCCAGCACACCGCAGTTTATTATAACGGTGTACAGCTTGGCAATGCGCAAAACGGACAAGTGGACTTAGGACGTTTCTCGCTTGACAACATGGAGCAAATCCAGCTCTTTAATGGTCAGAAGTCCGATATTTTCCAGTCAGCGCGGGAATTCGGAGCGGCAGGGAATGTGTATCTGACAACGCGCAGACCTTATTTTAAAAATAAGGAACGCGTACACGTGCGCGCGCAAATGCGTTGCGGTTCGTTTGCCCTCGCTAATCCGAGTCTGGGGTTTGATGTCAAACTGACCGAGACGCTCGCACTCAATTTCGATGCCGAGTATGTCTATTCGGATGGTAAGTATCCTTTCCGTTATCGCCGTGTGCTGCCTTCGGGCGAAGTAGCGTATGATACCACTGCTATCCGGCAAAATGGAGACATCAATGCCGTGCGCGTGGAAGGCGGATTGCATGATTACTACAGCACCACAGGTTTTTTCCGTGTTCACGCTTATAACTATTGGTCGGAGCGCGGCATTCCCGGTGCAATCGTCAATAATGTATGGCGGAACGGTGAGCGTCTGTGGGATCGAAACAATTTTGTGCAGGCTGAATGGCAAGATGAGTGGTTTAACCGGTGGAATACGCGCGTCTTGGCTAAGTGGGCAAACGATTACACACATTATAAGAACTATGACGAGCGCCTCTTGCCGTCTGACAACGAGTATCTGCAGCAAGAACTCTATTTCTCCTTTGCGAACAAGGTGAGGATCTTCAATTGGTGGGACGCTTCGCTGGCGTATGATTATCAGTACAATATGCTTGACCGGAGCAACTTGCTTATTGAGGCCGAGCCTGAACATTTCGGACGTCACAGCCACTGGCTCAGTGCCGCTACAACGATGAATATCAAGGAATACTTCCGTCTGCAAGCCTCGGTACTGATGACACAAATCTCCAATCTCCAATCTCCAATCTCCAATCCGAAAATTACTCCGGGTATCTTCTTCTCGTTGCGCCCGTATCCGTCTATAGACCTGAGTATCAATGCTTTCTACAAGCAGAGTTATCGCTATCCAACTTTCAATGACCTCTATTATACAGATCTTGGCAATGCCAACCTGCGACCTGAATTGGCACGTCAACACTCCGTTGAGGTGGCTTACCGCAAAACAGATAAGACTTACCACATCGACCTTAGTGCGTCGTATTACTATAACCGCGTGACGGATAAGATTATTGCGTACCCGAAGGGACAGCAATTCCGCTGGACGATGTTGAATCTCGGAACAGTGAAGATCAACGGTGTGGATTCCAAAGCGGACTTCTCTTTCTTCCTACCGCTGAATTTTACACTCCGTGCACGGCTGAACTATACTTACCAGACGGCTATAGACGTCACCAATCCGGACGACACCTATTACGGGCATCAGATTCCCTATATACCCTGGCACAGCGGCAGCGTAGTGGGTGGATTGGACTGGAAGAGTAAGCGAGGGGACCATTACGGCTTCAATTATTCGTTCATATATGTCGGCAAGCGATACTGCCAACAAGAGAACACTGTATATAACGAAGTACTGCCGTGGTACACGCATGACTTGGCGGTGTATGCCGAATGGAATATACGGCAGTTCCGGCTAAAAGCAAATTTTGAACTCAATAACATGCTCGGACAGGATTATGAAGTCATTCAGAACTATCCGATGCCAAAACAAAACATACGATGCACACTTGCCTTTCAATATTAAAATTACAAATTACATTATGCATCTGCATAATGCTTGTCTCTTGTCGCGGAGACGAGATTGTCTATCCTACGATAGGAACCCACGTCACGGATGAGGTACGTAATGGAGGATTGTATGTGCTCTGTGAAGGAAATATGGGCTCGAACAAAGCCCGACTGGACTATATCAACCTTCACACAGGTGATTATTACTCCAATTGGTACGGGGCGATGAATCCCACACAAATGAAGGAGTTAGGCGATGTGGGCAATGATATTCAGCAGTACGGTCATCGCTTGTATGCCGTCATTAACTGCTCTCATAAGGTGGAAGTGATGGACCTGCAGGCGCGGCATATTGCGAAAATAGATATATCTAATTGCCGTTACATGGCATTCAAGGGAGATAAGATGTATGTCAGCGCGTACGTGGGGTCGATAGCTGACCCTGACATGTTAGGTTCTGTCTATGAAGTGGACACGGCTACGCTGACTATCACAAGGGAAGTCAAAGTGGGGCATCAACCCGACGAACTATGTGTCGTGGGTAACAAACTCTTTGTCTGCAATTCCGGAGGATATCTCACCAATCGCTATGACTCCACGATTTCGGTCATTGACCTGACGACTTTTACAGAGATAGAAAAGATACCGGTTGGCTTGAACCCGACGCGCATTTGCGTGGATGCACAGAAACATCTATGGGTTTGCTGCCAAGGAAACTATGTAGATGCTATGCCCTCCCTGGTAATCCTAGACTTTGCTCATATTCTAAAGCGTATTTCTACGCCATGTGCAAATATCTCCATCTGTGGGAATACTGCGTATATTATTGATAATGAAGCAAATACTCTACGCGCGTTCTCCACAATTGACTTTGCGGAACAGCCTCAACCGATAGATATAAAAAATTTCGAGCATCCCTATGGTCTTTTAGCGACAGATGAGGCTCTCTACATTACGGATGCGAAGAATTATGTCTCTTCCGGAGTGCTGCATTGCTATGGATACGATGGCCATGAGCACTGGCGTGCACTGACGGGAGATATTCCGGGACATCTCTGCCGCGTGACGGGAGAATATTCACTGGCACCCGATACCGGCTCACATGAAGATGTTCATCGTTACCTCGCACATGTATATGAATATTTGCCGGGTATGGGGCAGTTTGTCAATGAGTTGCCCAAATATGAGGAGGGTGATGATGCCGAGACCATGTGTCGTAAATGTGAGCAAGCAATTGCCAATAATGCCGGTGGATTGGTTTGCCTCGGAGGATGGGGTGGTTATATTACATTTGGCTTTGACCATCCTGTAGAGAATAAAGAAGGCCGCGATATACAAATACTCGCGAATGCCTATTATATGACCGGAAGTACGGAGTATGGTAGTTCTGAACACGGAATAGTATTGGTGAGTCGTGACGCAAATAATAATGGAGTGCCCGATGATACATGGTACGAACTAAAGGGATGTCTGTACGATAATCCGCAGACAAATCATACGTATCAGAAGACCTATACGCGTTCCGGAGATACCATTCAAAATCCCTTCCATAAACAGCCATATTACCCGCAGTGGTTGGAAGAGGACGAATACACGCTCTATGGAGCCAAACTGCCTTCGCAGACGGTAAAAATCAATGGACAGACCGTTCAGAAGATATTGGATTTCGGCTATGTGGATAATAAGCCTAACAAGGATACAATAGGCTCGTCGTTTGATATCTCGTGGGCTGTAGATTCGAACGGACAATCAGTTAGTCTGCAGATGATTGATTTCGTTCGTGTCTACACCGCGGTTGATGAGATCAATGACCCAACCGGTGAGATAAGTACCGAAATATCCGGAGCTATTGATTTACATGCAAATTAGTGCGAATAACACTTATATTAACCTTTTTATTAACAATTTAAACAACAAAAAAAGTATGAGAAAATCAATTCTTTTTGTAGCAGCCTTGGCGTTGGTGTTCGCATCCTGTGAGAAGGGTGGTGAAAGTTATCAAGACAAGGCAGTCGCTACCTTTGAGGAAGCAGCAATCAGCCCGTCACAAACTGAGAGTTATCTTGCTTTCAAGAATGACACCACCGTGTTCTTTGAGAGTGGTATCTTCAAAGCTCAACAAGTAGTAAGTTATAATGGTGGCTATGTAGTGGGAGCGGTTATCTCCAATCAAACGACTACCTCCGTGGAAGACGGGTATGCTGATGCTTATAAATCTGCTAAAGGCGGCGCTTACCAAGGACGTAATTTCATGGTGTGGTACGCAGATTCGTGGGGACCTGCTTCTCTTTTTCTTACCAAGGACACGGTTGTGGCTGGTATGTACGTATGCAATACTGCACTCGTTGCTGACATGATTAAGAATGGCGATGGGATGTCTTCTGTTCCCGGTGGGTTCACGGACAACGATTGGTTCAAACTCACGATCGGTGGTAAGTTGAACGGAGTAGCTGTTAACGAAAAAGTGGACTTTATGTTGGCGGAGGGTACCTCTATCGTAACCGACTGGACTTATTTGGACTTGAGCAAACTTGGTACTATTGACGAACTCACTTTTGAGATGACAGGTACAAAAACTAATACCTACGGTTTGACCACTCCTACCTATTTCTGTATTGACAACCTCGGTGCAACGAAATAATTGAAATACAATCCAAAAGGAGTTCCACATATCCGGTGGAACTCCTTTTTTTATGTCAACTGCTATCCATCTTCTCCTATTCAACCTCCTTCTATTTACCCGTCATTTACGTTACCATATCGTTACTACTACGTAACGTCAAAGATGCGGAAAGAAGGCCGCCGAAACCATCAAACAAAGAAAAATAGCTCACTTCGAACGATTTTTCTCTTTTTTCTTGCATATATGCAAAAAAAGCAGTACCTTTGCACTCGCATTTGAAAAAAATGTCGATTATGGTTTGCCAAGACGTTCCGTTTTGGTGATTAAAAGGGAAGGCTGTGCAATTCAGCCGCTGTCCCGCAGCCGTGAGTCTCATAACCGAACTCCATTTCTAAAGGGTCACTGTCATTGGATGGGAAGACCGGAGGGAGGGAGACGAGCCGGAAGACCTGCCGTAACCGCAACGCTTTAACCCTTGGCGCGGATACCAAGGCGGGCAATATGAAAAAGATTTTTAGAAACACATAGTGTAGTAGGTATGCAGCGTTATTTATTTATCGCGGCAGTTTTTGTCGTGTCCTTTGCGCACGCGCAAAGTCCTTATATTTCGCGTGTGTGGGAGTATTGTCCTGCGCCTGGACAGTTCGTTAATTCGATGCCCGAATATGAGCAAGGTGACGATGCCAACGATATGCGCATGAAGGCAGAAGAGGCTATAGCCGACAATAATCAAGGCATGATCTCTTTGGGAGGATGGGGTGGTTATGTCGTTTTCGGCTTTGATCACATGATTATCAATGTGCCGAATGCGAAGGACCTCTTGGTGCTCGGTAATGCTTTTGAGGGTGCTGCTGAACCCGGTATAGTTATGGTCAGTTACGATGCGAATGCTAACGCTAAACCCGATGACGAATGGTACGAACTGGCAGGTAGCGAGTATTCCAATCCGCAGACGATCCATGATTATTCTGTAACTTATAAGCATCCAGAAGAGGGAAAAAACTATCCCCAATGGGTAGAGGAGGATAGTATCACTTTTACCGGTAGCCGTTTGCCCGACAACTATGCGGATCTCTCCGGCGAGGGAACGTACTTTGTGCTGTCCGCCTATCCATGGGGCTACGCAGATAACCTGCCCAATACAGATGAAGGTGCGCAGCTGAATATCCAATGGGCAGTAAAAGCAGACGGTACACCGGTTAATCTACCGGGTATCCATTTCGTCAAGGTCTATACCGCTCTTCATCAGCAAGCCGGCTGGCTCGGCGAGACCTCTACGGAGATAATGGGTGCCGAAGACCTGCACCCCGAGGCAACACAAGACCTTAATCAAGTACCAAGTGACCAAGTACCAAGTACCAAGTTCTTCCGCAACGGACAACTCTATTTGAAGTACAAGGGAACAATATACAATGTACAAGGGAAAAAAATGGAGATTTGACATTTATAAGATATATGAAAAAGGTTATTTTCTTATTATTCGGTTTGATGCTTGCAGCAAGCATTCAAGCCACAGACACCATCCGTCTGAACATGCAGGCGTTTATGGAGGAATTTCCTCAGGACAGTGCAGGTAAATGGGTCAATACCTATAGCGCTGATCAACCCTCGCTGGATTTTGAGGAGTTCCGTTTCGCACACATGACCAATGCTATGCAGGCACAAGGAACGGATGAGAACGGGATGCAGTATTGGGATGGCTTCACGCTTTGTACTAACGGCGACGATATTGATTATGGTTTTGCAGGCTCTTCCACCTCATGGCCCGAACACCAGTGGGGCTGTATGGCAGGAGGGGGATTGGACTCCACTGGTTTGCTCGTCAAAGGCGCACCCTATCTGGTAGCCTATTGGGGCTATAACTACGAAGCGGAAGGCGTGCATAGCCTCCAAGTGGATTGGAACGACGGACTGACACATCGTCCCCTGGGCATATGGGTATGCAACCATCCATGGGCGTATTATGGCATCCAGCACGATGACGGTTTTGCACACTCTTTCGCGGACAACGGCGCGCAGTTCAATCTGATCATTCACGGCATGGACGAGGAGGCGAAAGAAGCAGGTATGCCGATTGTGCATCATCTGGCGCATTTCCATAACGATGATCTGGAGATCTCTACCCAATGGCAATGGGTGGATCTCAGTTCACTCGGTCAAGTGAACGCCATCTATTTTACCATGGAGAGCAGCGATGTGTCCGGTGTATTAGGCATGAACACTGCCGCTTTCTTCTGTCTCGGAGGAATGGAGATCTTGGAGCACGTGGATGAGATACCTCGCCCTTCCGGTTTGGTGGCTGATCCTTTGGACGAAAACAACGTCAAAGTGACGTGGCACCAAGTGAGCGATGCCGCTTACTATCGCCTATATGTGGACTCGGTATTGGTAGATTCCACAACCGCTACTTCATATATTTTCAGCAACTTACACACTTATACTTCCTATCGTTTCTTCGTGCAGGCTGTTTCCGCATACCGTGAGAGTTCGGACTGGGGATATGTCTCTGCTCGCACGAAAGACCTTACCCCGCCGACTCCTCCCACAAACGTGCAGGTAACGGAGGTTACGATGTACAAGATTGTTCTTTCATGGGATGCCGGTGCGGATAATATCGCCGTGGATAAATACGTGGTTTACGTAAACGGCAAACGCTACTCGCGACCTAAATATACTTCTGTCTCCATAACCGGTCTTGATCCAGCCACTACATATCAGATCGAGTTGGAGACGCTTGACACCTCGGGCAATGCCAGCGAACGGGTGGTTTTACAAGCGAGCACGCATTCCAATACTACCGACATACTACAACCTGCTACAAACACTCCGAAAACGATCTATACCCTATCCGGACAACCGGTAACAACAACTCCGGTAGGACAAGTACATATCGTTCAATCCGGTCATACAACCAGCAAACAAATCAAACAATAATTTATAGCAATGAGAAAAACAATCCTATTTTCATGCCTTTTGCTTCTAATGGGAGTATGGCAGAGAATGCAGGCAGCAGTAGTGTCGGTGACGATGAACTCTGTCACGAAAACCCTGACCCTGCAAAACGAATCGGGTGATCTGGTTGCCCATGACGCGCTTAACGTCAATGCGGGCAAGAACACCTATGTCTTTAACAACTTGCCTGCGGGCGATTACACTATCTTCGGTTACAACTCGTCGAGTGTCCTGAATGGTACGATGACTTTTACGGTGGGCGACGAGGACATCGAGATGCAGATTTGGACGATTACCAAAATCAGTACGTCCAACAAAAAAGAAGACAATTCGTACTGGGTCTATGGTGAGGATTTCACAATCGAGGACTGCGAGGTACACAGCCGAGAAGGAAAGACCTTCCCTGTTACCATCGGAACGAACGCCAACAATCCTTCCGTGCTGACGTATGATGGCGGAAGTGTGGTACTTCGTATGGTTCCTTCGGCTGCGCATCAGGAAGAGGGCTATATCTTCGCCAATGACGGTCGTACCGTAACGGGTAACACCACTATCCAGACCAAAATCCCGTTGGGCGGTCTGTTTACCTCTACTTGCCCTGCGGACGCGGAGATAGCGATGATGCAGAAACCCGGTGGCGATGCCGGTTCGGGTACAATCCACTTTGTGCCCTTCCGACTCATTGCGCCGGAGAGTGTAGAGACGTCCGGCGAAACCAAGACCTATACTTGGCGCTTGGGTAACACCTGTAAATACAACATGCGCGCATGGAAAGAAGGAGGACTGACACAACTCCTGAACTTCTATTTCAACACCGACCCTGCCAAATGCCCGGTAATTAACTTCACCGAGGCGGATTTTGCGGCATGTGATCCTAAATGGATTGACCATGACCCGCAGAGTCTGGACGGTTTGAACGACTGTAATATCCTGCTCAATATTAACGAGAAAGGTTATCTCAAGATGACGGCTGGTCAGGAGTACGACCTGATGGCGGAGCGTGATTGGCAGATCATCCCCAACCAGACAGAGAACTACTTCTTGGAGCCGGACTATCACTACGCCGTCTATGACATGAACGGTAATCCCGATAACTCGGTAGTGGAGATCGTGCCGGACGGAAACATCGGTTCGGAGTGGTCTATCCTGCGTGCCAAGAGTGCCGGAACGGCGATTGTCACCGTTACGTACGATGCCGCATCCGCATTACAATACGCCAACAACACGGGTAAGAAGAATCCCTATTACGGAGGACAGTATTTCGGTGCTATCTGGCCGGAGAACACAGGTGTCTTTGTTGTTTCCGTCAATGCACCTATGAATGGCATGGATGCTAACATGCGCATCAACGAGACGCTCAACGAAGACCAGAAAAAGAATGCCGGTATCTATGTGGATGCAGAGCACGATGTATTCTACTATATTAACGACGAAGAGGCATTCAACTACACTTTTAAACCGACCGGTGTCTCCACCGTAGAAATTAGTTATCCGACTATCCGCACGAACGATGCTATTTATAACACAGGTTGGCATGTTGTCTCGAAGAACGAGGATAACACCTATACTCTGCAGCTCAAACACGGTCGTCAGATTGTCCGTTTGGGCGATGGAACCGGCAAATACGAATATCAAGTCCTGACGGCGCGTCATGCCACACGTACGATTATCAACGAGACGACAGGCGGTTCGATCTTCCGTCCGGGCGATAACGTCCGCGTGCAGTATGACGGACTTTTCCACCCGGCGAACAAACTATCGGGTATCTATAATATGTCCGCCTATATCACGTACAACGGCACGCCGACAGGAACGGCACTCATTCTTGGTCCGAACCAATATTGGTTCGGTTCAAAGCCTTCAGCACAATCTGTTACCTTCAGGATTCCCGCCGATTGGACTGCCACCACGTATGATTTGACGGAAGGTGTGATCCAAGTAACCGGTTTTGGAGACCCGATAGGCAACCACCGTACGATAGACAAAATTGGAGGACGTTCGCCTAACTTCACAGCGATTGCCCACCAGACCTATTTCGGTGCGCTGCCCGATGCAATTATTCCGGTTAAGCAACTCACGAAAACATTGGCTACATTGGAACTCGATCCCGCAGACGCAGAGATCATCTCCGTTACCAATAGTTTGGGTATCGAGGTAACGCCCGAAGACGGCAAATACCTGCTGACCGAAGGAGAAAACTCCATTCTTGCTGGCAAAACGGGCTACAAGCGCACGCCGGTAACGGTGAATATCGAGGAGAATAGTCCTGCAGAGATGACCATTCCTGTACATCTGGAGTCTATTCCTGCAAACGGTTGGGACGGTGAGACTCTGACGGCTGTCACGCCGGTAGGCGGCATCTATCACATCACCAACGGCGCCGAGTTGGCATGGTTTGCTGCGCAGGTAAATGCCTGCACGTCCCAAAACAAAGCTGCGCAGAAATACAATGCGGTTTTGGACAACGACATCGACCTTTGCGGTTATAGCTGGAGCCCGATAGGCGACGGAGGTACACAACATTATTATGGTGGAGTTTTTGACGGACAAGGACACACGGTCTTTAACCTCTATATCAACGATGCAACAAACCGTTACCGTGCTTTGTTTGGCGACCTCACATCCGGTGCTACGATCAAGAACCTAACCGTACGAGGATCTGTTACTTCGACATTCGACACTACAACCGGTGGTCGTATAGCCGGTGTTGTGGGTTATGCCAGCGGTTCGAAAACATCGCCGATAAATATTACAAATGTCACCAACTATGCGGATGTCACGGGTTGCTCCAAGTACGCGGCAGGTATCTGCGGCTACGCCGGAACGTACGTCTATATTGACCGTTGTGCCAACTACGGCAACGTGACCCTCTCGCATAACACCAACACCAAAGGAACAGATGCAGCAGGTATCGCTTACCTGAATAACGTCAATAGTGCGATTACCAATTCCTACAACTGCGGAACCATCGTGGCGAACAACAACGTAGGCGGTATCTATGTATCCTCAACTGCAGCGGTGATCTCCAACGTCTATAACACCGGACGTGTACACGCTACCCGTACCAACGGAAGCGGCTATTCCTGCCACGGAGCTATTCGTCCGACAGCGAACACAACTACCGAAACAGAGAACGTCACCAACGCCTACGCCAACGAGGATTTCCTCTTCAACGAACTCAACACAACGATTATCACTGCTCCCGAGGCATGGACAGGCGGTGAAGTGGCATACAAACTCGGTGACGCCTTCGGTCAGGAGATAGGTGTGGACCCGTTGCCGGTACTGAGAGGTATGCAAGTATATGAGAACACATTGCCGGATGACACTAAGTTATACAGCAACGCATCGGAGTCCTACGGAGAGTACCTCCGTGAGAATCTTGTTGCCGGACAAATGGGCACGGTTTGTATTCCTTATGCTTCGTTCCGTACGTTTGATGACACATTCTATAAAATACTCTACAAAGAAGTGGACGGAGAAGGAATGCCACTCAATATTACATTGGAGGAAGTGACGCAACTTGAACCGGGTGTCCCATATGTTTTTGTCCCCAATACAGATGTACTGCGTATATGGTATGCCGAGTCCACACAGGTACTCACAGCCGGTAATGAGAACGGCTTGCATGGTACCTTTGATTACATCACCGATGGAGCAGCAGGAACATCCGGCAATAAGTTGGAAGGCAATTATGTGATCTACAATAATATGTTCCAACGTTGCGGCGGTAATTGCCGGCTGCCGGAGAACAGAGCGTATATCAAGATGAACGAAGTAGCTGTACAAGGGACTTCGAATGCTCCCAAACCAAATAATGCAAGACGCCACGTCGTTATTGGCAATGCGCAGGCGCCGCAAGTGACTACGGGATTAAATGAACAAATGGTAAATAATAAAATGAATCAATGTTTTGATATCCTTGGTCGTCCGGTGAATAGTCACTGTTTAGAGCATGGTGTATATATTATTAACGGTCAAAAAATTGTAAAATGATATGAAGAATCTATATGTAACCCCACAAACTATGGTTCAGATTATTGCTGTAACACATTTACTGATGGTAAGCGGAGGAGGACCTTCCCCGCTTCCAGGAAACGTCAATAATACTCCCGAAGACAATATCATAGGAGGATAATATTCGATTTTTTTCTTGCATAATTTGCAAAAAAGCAGTACTTTTGCACTCAATATGAGAAATACGATAATTATTTTTTTGATAACGCTTTGCTTTGCGGGCTGTGCCAAACAGTCCGTAGAGCAGAGTAGTATTCCTGTAGGAAATAAGTATGCCACGGGCTTTCAAATCACGGAGACGGACACCGGAATAGTGGTAGAAGTGTTCCATCCTTACCAGCGCATTTGTGTCCAAGAACCGTTGCATCGACTTGGAACAATGAGCACCGTGCAGGTGGGATTTCTCTATGCATTGGAGACAATGGATTGCTTGGTAGCTGTATGCAATCCCGAACTCATCTACACGCCCGTCAAAGGCGATGAGATAGACCTCGGGGACTCCATGAAGCCAAGTGCTGAGCGTACCCTCCAAGCGGGATTGGACGCTTTATTAGCCGTCAACTATGGTCAGTATGACAATCTGGAGGCCACTCGTTTGGAGAAACTTGGCGTACGCACCATCTATATCAACGAATGGCAGGAAGGTACACCTCTGGCGCGCGCTGAGTGGATCCGTGTCCTAGGAGCCCTTACCGGCAAACTGCATGAAGCCGATTCCATCTTTCAAAATGTGGAAACACAATATATAAATCTCAAATCTCAAATCTCAAATCTCAAATCTACGAAAATTATGAGTGGCAATAATTTCCGTGGTACATGGTATGTCCCTTCCGGTAAGAACTACTTGGCTTACCTTTTCAAGGATGCGGGCGCGGACTATCCATTCTATGATGACGAACGCGAGACATCTATTCCGTTGACTATCGAAGAGACGCTGCGTTATTTTCATGACGCCGACGTATGGGTTGGTGCTGGCGGTAACAACATGGCAGAACTAGCAGAGATGGACGAGAAACACACGTGGTTTAAGGCCTATCAGTCAGGACGTGTCTATAATTGGCGCAAGCAAATCAAGCCTGGCGGAGCAAATAATTTCTGGGAGCGTGGGGTAGTACACCCCGAAGAAATGCTCGAGGACGTTATTCATATCCTGAATAACGCCCCCGATAGTCTATTGCATTTCGCGAGCCACCTCAAGTAGGCAAGCCCTACATAGGCAATCCGTATAATGCGTGCGCAGAAAAGCGCGCGCATTTTCATTTAAGTTAATCCCTGCACACTGACAAATTGCGGGATTCTCATGATAACAAACAAAGTGTGCCCCGCATCGTGGGCACACTTTTGCTATTCCTTCATTCGTTAATTCCTTCATTCGTTAACTCATTATTTCTTCAGCTTAACGATCAGTGTACTCAATGCCGGTACTTCGATATCCGTACGGTTGAGGTCAACCGTTTCGCCTGTCAGCGGGTTAATACCTTTGGCATTATATTTTCCAAGGATCTCGGCATAGGTCTCCGTAGGAATGATGCGCGGTTGTTCCGCTGCGTTTGCAAAGACGAACACCGCCTCTTTGTCATTATAACGGAAGTATGCGTAGGTGTTATTGCGCGCCAGGAAATGCATTGTACGACCGAAATGCAGCACGGGTTCATTCTTACGCCAGGTATAAAGTTTGCTCTGGAAGTCGTACATATCTTTCATTGCCGGTGTTACTTCATCGCCCTGCGGCAGTGGAACGCGGAGTAGGGAGTGGTTGTTCGGATCGCCCTTAGCCGTCAACGCGTATTCATCGCCGTACAATAACTGCGGAATGCCACGCATGGTTGCCAACAATACGTTTGCTAACTTTACACGGCGCGGGTCTTTATCCTTGACGATATCGGTGATACGCGCCATGTCATGGTTGCCGAGAAAGGTCAACAACTTATTCACGTCTGCGTACATATAATCCATCGTCATGGCATCATATACACGTGTCAAGCCATTACCCCATCCACTGCCGTCGTTCTCAAGTGCTTGACGGATAGCCTCTTCTACGGGGAAGTCCATCACCGTAGGCAGGTTCGAATCGAAACCGTCAAAGTTCTTCGCACCGCTCTGCCAGTAAGCTACTGCAGGTGCAGGACGAGTCCAACATTCTCCGACAATATTGATATTCGGGTACTCGTCGCGAATGGCCTTGAGCCATTGGCTGGCAGGAATCTTCTCAATATACGGGTACGTATCTACGCGCAAACCGTCTAAGTCAGCAAACTCTACCCACCAAATAGCCCATTGTTGAAAGTATTTCAGCAGGTCCGGGTTCTCAAGATTCATATCCGGCATCGGATGATCGAACCAACCGCGGTTAGAAAGCTTGCGGTCATATTCTGATGCATTCGGGTCGTAGTTCGCTGTGAAGCAGTTATTGGTGTTGGTGAACTGGTCAAACTGATTGATCCAATTATGGTAAGGCAGGTCGCTCATCCACCAGTGCGCTGCACCGCAATGGTTCGGAACCATATCCATGAGAATCTTCAATCCCTTTGCGTGAGCTTGTTGTACCATCTGCGCGTATAACGCGTTGTTTCCGTAACGCGGATCGATGTGGTAATAATCCGAGCACGCATAGCCGTGATAACTCCATGCTGCCTCATCGTCGCCAAGCATTGGAGTAGGCCAGATAGCGGTACAACCTAATTTGGCAATATGGTCAAACGAATTGATGATTCCTTGTATGTCACCGCCCCAACGGCCGTTTACGTTGCTCTTGTCGGCTTTCTCTTTGGTATTCGGAGTGCTGTTGTTACTCTCGTCACCATCCACAAAACGGTCACTCATAATCAGGTACACTACATCCGAAGCGTCAAAACCCTTCCGCTCACGGCTACCTGCTTTACGTTCGTTGATGACGTAGTCATACGTCGCTTTCTTTTTGCCTTTCTTGAGGGTAATGCGGTAGGTACCCGGCTGGAACACACCAAAATCCACGAACAGGTAATTCGGGCTCTCCGCGTTGTGTTGCCCGCGTGGAACAAGGCCTAAACACTCTCCACGCATCACTTTGCCGTTAGCAATCTGCTGAACGCTCACTTGGGCGTCTTGCAAATCCTGACCATGAAACATCAGAGTGAGCGGCATATTCATGTTCGTCCACCAACTAAGAGGTTCCACTTGTTGAATCTTCGGAGCCGCAAGAGCGAACTGACTCATCATCAATACGGCGGCTAATACAAAATAGTGTTTTTTCATATATCAGTTATTAGAATATCATTCAACGTAGTATGCTCCTTTTTCACTTCGATGTATCGCTCCCAGAAGGCTTGCATCTCCGGAGTGGGGGAGGTGAGAAATTCTTCCGCACCTTGCTCGTCAATGCGGTCAAGTACCATACCTATACTGATCTTGTGGGTATCAAGTGCAGGCTGGTAACTCTTCTCTTCATCCTCTTCATGATAAACCTCTCTTACTACGCCTGTCTCCACCATTCTGCCTAACAACTGATTAACCACGCGGATGGGCAAATGGTCGCGAATGGCAAGCTGATGCGCTGTCAGTGGCTCTTCGTCGTTCTCGAAACGCCGGATTATGATAGACAGGAGGTATAACATGATGAAGTCTTTGTAGCGGCGGGACATTACATTCAAGTCATGCTCGTACTCAAACTCCTCGTTGTTCTGGATGGCATAACTCATCTCTGCACCGATAAGGATAAGCAGGCTCGTCCACTGCAACCAGGTCATAAGAATCGGGATAGAAGCGAACGCACCATATACGATACTTGTGCGGCCAAGGAGCGCTATCAGATAGACGGATAACATCTGGAGTAATTGGAACAACGTTCCCATCAGGACACCCGGTATTACTGCAGGCAGAAAACGCACTCTTGTGTTAGGAATGGCTACGTACATGATGGTGAATAGCAGCCAGCAGATTGAAAACTGCAGAAATTTTACTCCGCTCGTATGCAAAGATTCGTGCAACGCTTCGAGATGAACAGTGTGTTCTACAGCCGAATGTACGAAAATATTCAAACCAGCCGAACATACAATCAACACAGGAATCAGGACCACGATAGCGATATAGGTGGTCACTTGACGAAGTATAGAACGCGACTTTTTCACGTTCCATATACGATTGAAGGCAGTCTCCACGGACTGAAAGAACGAATAAATAGCCCACAAGAGAATCAATATACCAATACCGATGAATACACCGCCTTGTGCAGTCTCTAAATAGCGATCCACCATCGCCATGATGGTCGGAACCATGTTTGTTCCGCGGAGGAAGGACGCATTAAGTTGCTGTTCAATCACGTCGGCGACACCGAAACCTTTTGCGACTGCAACAATCATTGCCAATATAGGCACGACGGCGAAGATAAGGGAGTAGGTGAGAGATTTGGCTTGGTCATTGAGGTTTTTGCTCGTAAAACCCCGTACAACTAACACGATAGTTCGCATTACCATGTATCCCAAACGTTTGTACCAACTGTCAAACTCCGTCGATGTCCTCCGCCACATGTCGTAGCGCACAAATCCGGATATTTGGGAAATTTTCTTCATGGCTGTATCCAAGAGTCTTTTTTGAAATCCCTAGAAAGGAAAGCAGGCCTGTAAGCCGGGTTCTGTACCCTTGCGGGTGTCTATCATTAATCTCGAGTCACGTGTTGCCACGTGCTTCTCTCGCTTCCTACCCTCCGACTCGCGCGAGCAACGCTCAAACATCGGTTTACATGGAATTGCAGCCCGCAGTGTGCTCGTTTCACCCGCCCGAAGGCGACTCGTCTCTGTAGCAGTGACCAAACATTTCTGCCTGACGGCCGTTAACCGCTGCGGTGCTCTGTGCTGCCCGGACTTTCCTCACCTTGCGGCGCGATAGACCGGCCTGCTTGGAGCGGTGTACGGGAATCGAACCCGCCTCCTCGGCTTGGGAAGCCGATGCACTACCGATGTGCTAACACCGCATTTTCAAATTCGGGTACAAAAGTACTGCTTTTTTTTTATATATGCAAGCGCGCGCGCATTTTTTTTCGTTTATTGTGCACCCCGGTCGCATTTTATGTGGGTCTTGTATGTCCATTCTCCGGCATTGTATGCCGGTTCCTTTAGCGTTTATGCGCCGCTCATCTATGTGCGGCTTTGTTCCCGCTTGGTTTCGTTCATTGATGCGGGATTTAATCCCGCGTTTTATTTTGTTCGTTGTCGCGGATGCTATCCGCGCCCTCCTTTCCACGTGGTTTCCACCTTATCCCAAAGGGTGCTCAATGGGTGCTGAAAGGGTGATCAAAGGCTGCTCAGCCCAAGATCACCCCAACGTCATTCCAATATCCTTCTGAGAAATCTTCTCCTTTCTAAATTTTCTGCAAAGATATAAAAACTTTTTGACATATGCAAATTTTGTTTCATTTTTTACATCATCCATTGTGTCGAATGTTATTCGACAAGCAACGGCGACATTCTGCCGCCGTTGTTCCTTCGTTCATTTCCCGCAATTTCATTCGGGCTTCTGACTTCGTCCTTTTCAGGTGGATTGTATCCACCGCTTTTACTTTACCATCTTTCCTTGTACATCATATACATGCTCCCCGCGGAGGATGTAGATGTGACCGTCAAGAAGGATCTTGGTACATTGTGCGTTGTCACCTTGTACATTCTCGACTCCTGTCGGAATACTTGATCGACCTTGGATAAAGAATTCTTTCCAGTAAGCATCATTCTTGTATGCATCCACACTCTCATCGGGAACATAAACCGGAGTTTTGCGGTCCACCTCAAAGAAAGTCTTTGCCTGGATAGAAGGCGGAGTTACCGCATCCACAAACATCTTCTTTATTTTGGTGCAGAGCGAGAAGGTGTTGTCACCGATGGCCTGCATCGAAGCTGGCAGGCTCAAGTTCTCCATGTACGTACAGCCATAGAAAGCACCATCTCCTATCTCGGTCACACCTGCCGGTATTTCGAGGCCTTGAAGTGCATGACAGTTATAGAACGCCCAATTGCCGATACGCTGGAGTGCGCTCGTAGAAGCCGCGCGGATATTTAGGCGACCGGGCATAGCGGATACCTGCTCACCAAAGGTGATAGATTTCAAACTACGGCAATTCTCAAAGGCACTTTGAGCAATCTCTATTACAGAAGCTGGGATGATGACGGCTTGGAGGTTCTTACAATCAGCAACCGCCATGTATCCGATTCGTTCAAGGCTTTGCGGTAACGATAAGGCTTGCAGTTTATAGCAACCATTCAGAGCCATATCCGGCAACTCATTATTTGCTGCACCGGCTAAATCAATAGTTTCCAACTGGCGGTAGGATACACGTATCCTATCTAAACCTTCTGCAGTAAGTTCTCCACCAGTAATTACAATATGTTTTATTTGCGAAGGCATTTCATGATCTTTCAAGCGAAAGAGGTTATAAGCCTCGTTGAATAGTATCGCCGGAGTTTTAACGGATACCAGACCGCTACAGCCACTGAAAGCCTCTTCTCCAATGGTAGTAACGCTGTTGGAAACAGATATAGAGGTCAAACCGGCGCAATCATAGAAAGCCTTACCAGCAATGCTCGTGACACCATCGGCAACAATTACGGAAGCTATGAAGTCGCGATAAGCAAGCCACGGACTACTTGTCATTTCTCCTGTACCGGAGATAGTCAGGACTCCTTCACAATTCAATTCCCACGTGAGGTTATCTCCGCAGGTTCCGCTATAAGGACAATTCTCTTGAATAGGAATGTACTCAAAGATCGCGGTAAAGGTCATGTCCTCCGTTGCCGTTACTATACGCGGATTGGCGGTCTCGCCGTCCGACCAGCGGACAAAGCGGACGCCTTCTTCCGCCACAGCTGTCACCTTGAACTGCTTGCCGCACTCCACCTCAAGTTGGGAGTTCGTCGCAAACAGCCACATTGGTAGCAGCATCCATAATATATTCAATATCCTTTTCATAGTTGCAAATTTTATTGGTTAACTTCTTCCACGTTCACCTGTCCGTTGGGGTTCTCGCTGTTGCCGGTAATGGTGTAGCGCAGTTTGTTGAACTGAGCCGTCAGGTCGGCATCTTCTGTGACGGTGATAGTACGGGGATTGGAAGTGTCTCCGTCTGACCATTGTTGGAACTCGAAGCACTCGTCTGCCACCGCCTCAACACTTACTTTGCTACCCTCGGGGTATTGGCTTGAGATATTGAGCGAGCAGTTCTCGCCGTTGATGTTTACCAGATAGGAGTCGCCCGAAGGTGCTACCGGCGCACCTGCCGCGAAATAGGCAGTATAGGTCAAGTCGCCTATCATCTCCACTGTACGCGGGTTGGCTGTTTCGCCGTCATTCCATTTGGTAAAATGGTAACCGTCTTTGGGCTGGGCGGCTATGACAATCGCATCGCCTTCGTCATAATTGCCGGACGGGGTGGTAGAACCCTTGGTGTTGTCGGCAGATGAAACGGTGAGCGAGAATACGCGTGTGTCGTTTGCCACGAGGCCGAGGTGCATATTCTTCCAAATGTTTGCTTTCTCGTAAGCTTCGAGTGCTCTCTCGCGGACATTGAGGTCAATGGCCATCAGATCGCTGTAAGAGGTAAATACCGTGTTGTCGATAGTTGGAGGATTGACAGCGTAGATGTTGATAGTGCTTAGGTTGCCCCCTCTACCGAAGGCGTATGTTCCCAAGGTTTGAATCCCTTTTCCCAAGTTGAGCGTGGCAAGGTTATTGCAATTGCTGAATGCATACTGGTTGATGGTGATCACATTGTCCGGTATGCTTACTTCTGTCAGCGATGAGCAACCACAAAACGCATATTTGCCTACTTCAGTCAGACCTACGCCAAGTTTTAGTGATACTAATTTGTTGTTGTTATAAAAAGCGTAATCTCCAATGGTCTTCACATTGTCGGGAATAACCAAGTTGCGCAATTCGCCCTGGAAGCTATAACACAAATACGCTGGAATATGCTCTACTTCATCACCAAAAATAATAGATGTAGTCCAGTTGTTAGCATAATTGAAAGCTCCCCCCGTAGAGGAATAATAATAACTGTTACTATAATCGGAGTTAGTAGCATATTTCGAGAAAGGAGATTCATTCGCATTGTTGAAATCTCTACAATTCTTTGCATTCCAGACAATGCTCTTAATGTATTGACTATTGAAAAAAACAACAGCTCCCATACTTGTTATCGTCGACGGGATGGTAATACTTGTGATTTTAGGACAATATCCGAAAGCACCATCTCCTATGTATGTCAAACCTTCTGACAACGTAACATCTGCCAGCGCAGTACAATCACCGAAAGCGAGTTTTTCAATTCTTGTCACGCTACTCGGAACTGAAACAGATAATAAAGCTGAGCAATATTGAAAAGCAGCTTCACCTATAGTCTGGAGCCCTTCATTCAGCGTAACACTATTCAGCGAGGTACACTGATAGAAAGCTTTGCTACCAATAGACGTAACAGTAGCGGGAATAACCACTGAGGTAATCGATTTACTTTTGAATGCGTTTGCATCGATGCCCGTTACGATGTAATCACGGTTGTTGTGGGAAACCTCTTCAGGGATGACGATAGCTCCCGAATACGTGCCGGAAGTTACTGTGGCAGTGCGGGCGGATGCATCAAGATTGTAAGTGATACCGTTGATGGTTTCAGCGGCGAAAATTGTGCTTGTCCATAGCATACTAAAGAACAAAGCAAGATAAAGTTTTCTCATAAACATTTTTGTTTTTAATTGCGCCTACTCACTTGTGGCTTTTCGGCATCCTCCGTTTATAATTACAATTTATATTGTTTGCGCGTATATACATAGAAAAAGCGTAGACCTCGTGCTGTTTACTTACAGTCCGAGGTCTTAGCATTACCTTTAGCTCAAATAAACAACAGGAAACCTACGCCGATATGACAAACCGCTTGTCAGAACACGACAAAACGGGTACTATAGTCATACCCATAGGCATCTATTGCGACTTTGGTTTTGAGCTAGATTGAAAGTTGCTAAGTTTCGGACTATCAAACACAAAGCGTCAATAAACGCTATTTCAATATGTTTTGAATCCCTCTAACCCTCTCCTACATAGGAGATCGGCGCAGATTGGATTCCATGAAATGAGTGACTTATTATTCACGCACGTTGCGCTTATGCACCCAATTCGGGTGCAAAGGTACAACAAAAAAATGACACATGCAAATATTTGTGTCATTTTTTCTGGATTTTCTGGATTTTCATCTTAATAAATCTCTACAATCTCGCGCTTGAGGCGGCGGGTGATTTGGGAAGGTTTAAGGGGTTTGACGTCCTTGGTCTCCAGTCCTGTCACGCGTTGCGTAGCCTTGATAACCAGCGGGAGTTCCGCTTTCTTGGAACCCAAAATAAAAGCGTTGACGAGCATGTTCTTCTCCAGCGTATAGACTTGTCCGTCGCGGCGCTGGTAGATGGTGTTGAGGTCAATATTCCCGCGCAGTTTCTTAAGACGGAACTTCTCAATATCCTGATCGCCCATATTGACGAGATTCAACATTTGCAGCTGCTCCGCGTTCAGTTTGATGCCGAAAGGTATCGTCACTTTTACTTCTGCGTGCTCGGAGAAACGGCGCACGGAGTAGGTGTGCGAGTCCACGATATAATGGCGTTGGAAAGTCATCTTAAAGCACCCGAGATACTTGCTCACACTCTGCGTATGCGTGAGTACCGTCTCGCCCTCCGACTCATTGCTGACGCTCCAGTGACGCAAGTCATTCATCGCCTGCTCGAAGTCATATCGCATGTTTCCCATCGCAAAGAGCGCACGGTGAACGACCACACCGGAATCCACGGCATTGGCGGCTCTACGCATGTAGTTGTTGGGTGTACCGGCCGGTGCTTTACTCTGTTTCTCCATGCGTTCCAATGCGTCCGAGGCCAGAATAGAATCCGCTTGTGCACGTTTCTGCGCATCGAAGAAACGCTTGCAGAAACGGCCTTGAAACTGCACCGAGTCACGTCCGTCTCTGCATTTCTCAGGCATCACCACGATATTGGCGATCATCTGTTCCATGCCCCAAGTGCTTCCTTCCGAAAGCATCCGCACGTCGCTCACCACCTGATATTGGGCGTTGTCATCCGGAAACTCCTCTTCGAGTTTTAAAAACACGGAATGGAGCAGAATAGCCATTTGCTTGCGTTTGTTCCTTTGCTTGCTGGCTTTGGCGGCCACAACGGTCTCTTCCAGCGCAATCGGTTGTTCTTTAAGCGTAATGGTAGAGATTAACGTGTCATTGGCGCGCAGTAGCATCAACGGCAGGCTCAACTTCTCGTATCCGATGAAGGAGAAGATGACTTCGCTGTTGTCCGGCAGGTCTGCTTCAAAGGCAAAGTATCCGTCGTTGTTGGTAGCGGTTCCGACTTCCGGTTTTGCCTCAGGATACACCGTTGCATACGGAATAGGCTGACCGTTTTGGTCCACTACACGGCCTTGATAGGCCATTATTAAGGATAGTATCAGTAACAAAGTTTTCATAAACGGCTGCAAAGTTACACTTTTTTTTGCATATATGCAAATATTTTCGTACCTTTGCAGCCGTTTTTGAGAAAATGGATAAACCAGTAGTCATATTAGCTATCGAATCCAGTTGCGACGACACCTCTTCTGCGGTCATCGTGGACGGAGTGTTGCGGAGTAATGTCATCGCCTCGCAGAAAGTGCATGAGGAGTATGGCGGAGTGGTACCGGAATTGGCGAGCCGCGCCCATCAGCAGAATATCCTGCCGGTGGTGGACACCGCGCTCAAACGTGCCGGAGTGACTAAAGAAGACCTCTCGGCGATCGCTTTTACCCGCGGTCCGGGCCTGTTGGGTTCATTGCTCGTCGGCACTTCTTTCGCGAAAGGTCTCGCCCTCGCGCTTAATATCCCGATTATTGATGTGAACCATCTTCAGGGACATGTCTTGGCGCATTTTGTGGAAGACGGTACTGGACTGAAGCATCCCACGTTCCCGTTTCTCTGCCTGTTGGTGTCCGGCGGTAACAGCCAGATAGTGCTGGTGCGCGCGTATAATAATATGGAGATCATCGGCCAGACGATAGATGATGCAGCGGGCGAAGCCTTCGATAAATGTGCCAAGGTCTTAGGGCTGCCTTATCCGGGAGGACCGTGGATAGACAAGCTCGCTAAAGAAGGCGATGCGGGCAAGTATCCTTTTGCCAAACCCAATATCCCGAACTACGACTACTCCTTCTCCGGTCTCAAGACCTCTTTCCTCTATACGTTGCGTGACATGCTCAAGGCGCATGGCGTGGAGACAATAGACGAGTTGGCGGAACGGGTACCGCACTTGCGCGAAGATATGTGTGCCTCTCTGCAAGCGACGGTAGTGGATATCCTCATGCGCAAACTCAAGAAAGCCGCCAAAGACTTAGGTGTCAGCCAGGTGGCTGTCGCCGGCGGCGTGAGTGCCAACAGTGCATTGCGTCAGGCCTTCGTGGACTATGGGAAGAAATACCATTGGGAGGTCTTTATCCCTCCATTCTCGTTTACGACCGATAATGCCGCCATGGTTTGCCAGGCGGGCTATTTCAAGTATCTTGACCGCGATTTCTGCGCCATAGATGAGGTTCCGTATGCCAAAACACAAATCTAAATGTCCAATCTCCAATCTCAAATATCCAATCTCCAATTACGGCTCAAGCCGTATTCCGATGTTATCATCTTTATGGTGACGCTCCTTGTGGCAAATTACGCATGGAAATGGACGATGGTAGGGGACGAGAACGGAGACAGCGTGACTTGGTTCGGACTGGACATCACTGCGCCTTTTGAATTCATGGCCTGTCACATTGCCTCGGTGGTCTATTGGTTGGTGTCCCTTTTCCGCGACACAGCCTACATGTCCGACGCGCATACCATCCGTTTTGCTTACGGAACAGGCACCAGGATTATATGGGGTTGTACGGCGTTAAAGCAAAGTTTTATATGGCTCTGCCTCATCCTGACTGTCAAGTCCACTACTGCGACTTCCAGAAAAGCGTTATGGCTGAAGAAACTATGGTTTATCCCCTTTGGATGGGTGTGCTGTTATCTTTTTAATATCCTTCGGATCTTCCTCGTCACACTCTTCATCGAGCATCATCCGGAATGGTTCCATCTGCTGCACGACTATATTTTCAAATACCTCTTCTATGCGATGCTCTTCGGCCTGTGGGTTTGGTTCGTCGAAGGCATCAGAGGCGCTGACGTTTCTCCATCAGCTGAAGAATCCGCTGTTTGACCGCGCTGACGACAGACCATGTCTTGCTGGCCTGTGTTGTGTCGCCCGTCAATAAGTCAGGTATATCGTTTCCTGTTTCTTGTTCCGGATAGACAATCATGTAACTGTGATTGCTGAAGAATCGTCCTAACATGTCCGGTATCTGCTCGAAGAGCGGGTTGAAGGATGGGGTGGAGGGCCGCGCATTAACCATAACAATCATGTCGTCCGGAGCCATCTGCTTGGCAATCATCAGCACATCTTCCCAGTCTTCCATCTCTCTGTACGATGCCCGCAGGAACTTACCTTTGCGGCGACAAAGCGCCTGAATGGTCTTCTGCGTGTCCTCATTGGTAAAGAAGATCACGCGCGCACCGATTTGGCTGCTCAGACGACGTATCAATCCGAAGCACGAGATGAAATCGTGCTCCTTCTCTGCATAACGCGGAACGGCTACAAGAATACGCGAAATGGTATTGATTGGCTGGGCGGGATGATAGATGATAGCCGCCTTACGCTGACTGTTCACCAACTGTTGGGCATCGGACCAGTCGGACTCGTTGGAGAAATCAGGTGTGTGCAGTTCGGCTAACTCACTCAGTTCGCGTAACTCATAATGTCTGTTCTCGGCAACTGTCAGCAGCAACCAGCTGTTATCCGTTTTGTCGGCTTCCAGTCGTGCCTGTTCTTGCAAAGCAAGAATCTTCGCTGCGTACTCCGTCACAAACGATGCCGAAGTGCAAAGCACGAGTATCATCAGCACTGCCGCATTGAGGATCTCGGCATTGAAGATTCCAGTCTCGTAGCCGATGGTGACGATGGCCAAGGTGCCGGCGGCGGTCGCATGCGTCAAACCGAACATCAACAGACGTTCCGGACGCTGCAAGCCGAAACTGATTTGCGCTAACCAGGAGGCAATCCATTTGCCGGCCAGTTTCGTCGCTATCATCACCAATGCGATGATAATAGTCGTCCATCCGCTCCAAAGGAGCGATACATCAATCAACATGCCGACACCTAACAGGAACAGCGGCACGAAGAGGTTGTTGCCCACGAAGTTGATTCGTTGCATGACCGGGCTGAGGTTGGGGACTAATCTGTTGAGAGCCGCGCCGCATACGAAGGCACCCAGAATACCTTCAAGCCCCGCCCATTCGGCCATCCATGCGGAGAAAACCATCAGCGTCATCACAATCAGAAAACCACTCGTTGCATCTGACCAGCGTTTGAAGAACCGTTGGGCTATGAACGGGAAGAAGATCAGAATGTTCAGCAGGGTGATAGCGATACGGGAGGCTTGCCGCCAGAAACTCAGGTCGTCCGTATAGACATAATGGCTCTTGAGATATGCGAGTACGAGAAGCGAGAGGGTGATGGTTAGCATAGTACCGCCTATAGCGATATTCGCCGCCGGGTTCTTTTGTATCCCGTACCGACTGATGATAGGATAGGTCATCAGGGTGTGACTGCCGTACATCGCACCCAGCAATGCACTCGTCACCCAGTTGAAACCCAACAACAGACTTGTCGCAACACCCAATACAAACGGGAAGATAAAAGAGTACAAACCGAATACGATGGCATTATTGCGTTGCTGCCGGAAATCATTGACATCCACTTCGATACCGGCCTGTAACATGATATATAGCATGCCGATCTTGCCCAGCGTCTGGATAGACGTGCCGCTTTGTATCAGTCCGAAACCGTAAGGGCCGACCAGGATGCCGACAATGATAAACCCCACAATACTGGGAATACGGATCTTACGGCACGCCATAGGTACCAATAAGATCGTCGCTAACACAAGCGCAATAATCGCAAGCGGGTTTGTTATCATAAATCTCAAATCCTAAATCCTAAATCCTAAATATACTTCCCTGTAATACTTTTTTTATTACGGCGTATATCCTCAATGGTTCCTTCCGCAACGATCTGTCCGCCTCCTCGTCCTCCTTCCGGTCCTAAATCGATGATCCAGTCGCAGGCGCGGATGACGTCTGTGTTATGCTCGATGATGACCACGGTATTGCCTTTGTCCACCAGTCGGCGCAACACATTGATCAGCACGCGGATATCCTCGAAATGCAGGCCTGTGGTGGGTTCGTCAAGGATATATAAGGTCTTACCCGTAGAAGGTCTGGACAGTTCCGTCGCTAATTTGATACGCTGGCTCTCTCCTCCGGAGAGACTGGTAGAGGACTGACCGAGTTTGATGTAACCAAGTCCTACGTCCTGTATGGTTTTGATCTTCCGTAAGATAGTCGGTTGCGCCTCGAAGAATTCCACGGCTTGGTTCACCGTCATATCCAACACATCCGCTATATTCTTTCCTTTGAACCGCACTTCCAAGGTCTCGCGGTTGTACCGTTGTCCGCCGCATACTTCGCACGGCACATATACGTCCGGCATGAAATGCATCTGTATCGTCTTATAGCCGTTACCTGCGCATTCCTCGCATCGACCACCTTTGGCGTTGAATGAGAACCTGCCGGCCTTCCATCCGCGTATCTTCGCTTCCGGTAACTGCGCAAACAGTTCGCGGATGTCATTGAACACATTGGTGTAGGTCGCCGGATTGGAACGGGGCGTTCTGCCTATAGGTGCTTGATCGACATTGATGACCTTGTCTATATGCTCGATGCCTTCGATGTTCTTGTATGGAAGCGGCTGTGTCTTGCTGCGGTAGAAACGCTGGCTGAGGATTGGGTAGAGCGTCTGGTTGATAAGCGAACTCTTGCCGCTACCGCTCACGCCCGTCACACACACCATCTTGCCTAACGGAATGCGCGCCGTCACGTTCTTGAGGTTGTTGCCTGTGCAGCCGGTAAGGGTTATTTGAGATTTGATATCTGAGATTTGAGAGTTTGGATTTGTATCCGTTACAGCTCGCTCTCCTTTTAAATACTGTGCGGTGAGAGTGTCGGTCTTGAGCAGATCTTCCGGCGTGCCGCTAAACAGCACGTTTCCGCCCAAACGGCCTGCTTTGGGACCTATATCGACTATCCAGTCCGCCTCGCGCATGATCTGCTCGTCATGTTCAACTACGATGACGGAGTTATTCATGTCGCGTAACTCTTTCAGACTGGTGATGAGGCGTTGGTTATCGCGTTGGTGCAGGCCGATACTCGGCTCGTCAAGGATATAGAGTACATTCACCAGCCGGCTGCCGATCTGTGTGGCCAAACGGATACGTTGGCTCTCACCGCCCGACAGACTCTCGCTACTGCGGTTCAGGCTCAGATAACTTAGTCCTACGGACTGCATGAACTTCAATCGACCAATGATCTCCTTTACGATGGGTTCGGCGATAGCCTTCTGCTTATCGGATAAATCCGGGTCTTCCGAGTACTCCGACAGCACTTTAATCAACTCGTCAATATCCATGTTCGCGAGGTCGGAGATAGTATATCGACCGAACTTATAACTCCGGGCTTCTTTGCTTAACCGCAAACCGTGACATTCCGGACACTCGACCCATTCGTCCTTGTCCGATTCTTCTGTCTCTTCTGTGAACTCCGACAAACGCTCCCACCAGTTGTCTTCCCGGATGGCTTCGTCTATCTCGTCCAATAATCCTTCATCCTTTAACCTTTCACCTTTCACCTTTCCAAGTCCTTTGCAGCACGGACACCAACCTGACGGGCTGTTGAAAGAGAAAGTATGCGGAGCGGGTTCGGCATAACTCAAGCCCGTCTCCGGGCACATCAGGTTCCGGCTCAGGAAACGGACTTCTGAAGGCTGGTCGCTTTCTACAATCATCATAATGCCGTTGCCTTGCGTCATGGCCTTGTCAACGGACTGCCGCAGTCGGCGCAAGTCTATCTCATCTCCCTCCCTTGAGGGGAGGGTCGGGGAGAGGTTTTTCACCTTCAACCGGTCCACCACCACTTCGATGTCATGCATCTTGTAGCGGTCGAGTTTCATGCCTTGAGTGATTTCTTGTACTTCGCCGTCCACCCGCACATGCACAAAGCCTTTCTTGCGGATGGTTTCGAATAGTTCCTTGTAATGTCCTTTGCGTCCCTTCACCAACGGCGCCAATATCAAGATCTTTTTTCCGGCATATTCCCGTACAATCAGGTCTAAGATCTGCTCGTCCGTGAATTTGATCATCGGCTTGCCGGACAGGTGCGAATAGGGTGTTGCAGCTCTGGCGAACAGCAGTCGCAGAAAATCATACACCTCGGTAATTGTCCCGACGGTGGAGCGGGGATTCTTGGAAGTGGTCTTCTGATCGATGGAAATGACTGGACTGAGACCGGTGATTTTATCGACATCGGGGCGTTGCATCTGGCCGATAAAACCTCGTGCGTAGGACGAGAAGGTCTCCATGTACCGGCGTTGGCCTTCAGCGAAGATGGTGTCGAAGGCCAAAGAGGACTTACCCGAACCACTGAGGCCGGTGATGACCGTCAGTCGTTTTCGGGGAATGGACACGCTGATGTTCTTCAGGTTATGCACCCGCGCTCCAATAACCTCTATGTTGCCTTCGTTTCTCAAATCTCAAATCTCAAATCTTCAATCGTCCAATCTCCAATTAACCTTTCAGGGCTTTGATGGCTTCTTCGATGGAAGCGATACGGCTCTCGGCATCGGCTTTCTTCTTGCGTTCCAACTCAACGATCTCCGGTTTGGCGTTCTGTACGAAGCGTTCGTTACTCAGTTTGGCCATTACGCCGCGCAGGAAGCCCTGTTGGTGCGCCAAGTCCGCCTCCAGTTTCTTGAGTTCTTCCTCTACGTTGATAAACTGATCCATCGGAATAGCGAACTCGGTCGTACCTACAATGAATTTCGAAGCGTTACCCTTTCCGTCTAGGGTTTCCCCGTTTAACGGGGACACCGTCACATTAGCGAGTTTGTCCACCAATGCGTTCAAGGCTACCGGACTGATAAGCGTCAGGCGCTCTTTCTGCGGTATATTCTTACTTGCCCGCACGGCGCGGATGTTGGTAATAATCTCTTTCAGATTATCCACCTCCGCAAGAAGACCGGTGTTGATTTCGGCTATAGGCTCCAGACGCGTACACATGATAGATGGCGCGGCGCAGCCTGTCTTGTTCGGCTCTAAGCCGTGCCAGAGTTCCTCGGTGATGAACGGCATGAACGGGTGGAGCAGGCGCAGCAGGCGGTCGAAGAACGCGAGCGTAGCCTCGTAGGTCGCATGGTCTATCGGTTGTTGGTAAGCAGGTTTGATCATCTCCAAGTACCAGCCGCTGAACTCATCGCAGTAGAGTTTGTATATCTCCATCAATGCCTCACTCAGGCGGTATTTGCTGAACAAGTCCGCTATCTCGCGCTCCGTCTCTGCCAGTTTGGCGTCAAACCACTTAATCGCATATGCAGAGGTCGCAGGTTGCGCGATGTCGGCTACTTCCAGACCTTTGACCATACGGAAACAGTTCCAAATCTTGTTGCAGAAATTACGTCCCTGCTCACAGAGGGCATCATCATACAGAATATCGTTTCCGGCTGGAGCGGACAGGAGAATACCCATACGCACGCCGTCGGCGCCAAAACGCTCGATGAGGTCCAGCGGATCAGGGCTGTTACCAAGACTCTTGGACATCTTACGGCCGAGTTTGTCGCGGACGATACCGGTGAAATAGACATGCTTGAACGGCATCTTTCCTACGTACTCATAACCCGCCATGATCATACGCGCTACCCAGAAGAAGATGATATCCGGTCCTGTTACGAGGTCTGCGGTCGGGTAGTAATAGTTGATCTCTTTGTTGTCAGGATGCTCAATGCCGTCGAACAAGGAAATCGGCCATAACCATGAGCTAAACCAGGTATCCAAGGCTCCCTCATCTTGTACATAATTGCCTTCGGGCTTGGTCTCGGAGACGATGATCTTGTCGTCCGGATAGTTCTCGAGTCCGGTTTGTGCCAACAGGTCAGCATCATAATATGCCGGGATGCGGTGACCCCACCAGAGTTGACGCGAGATACACCAGTCTTTGATGTTCTCAAGCCAGTTGCGGTAGGTGTTCTTGTATTTCGCGGGATAGAAGACAATCTCGTCGTTCATTACCGGCGGGAGTGCGATGTCTGCGAAGTGTTGCATCTTCACGAACCACTGGAGACTCAACCGCGGCTCGATAGGCACGTTCGTACGCTCGGAGTAGCCCACTTTGTTGTCGTAATCCTCGATTTTCTCCACGAGCCCCGCAGCCTGCAGGTCTTCCACAATCTGCTTGCGGCAGTCGAAACGGTCCATGCCGTGGTACTTGCGTACGTTCGGCTGCAACTCTTCCTCTACCGTGTCCATGTTCAGATGGGCATCAGGGGTGAAGATGTCGATGGTCTTCAAATTATATTTCTGACCAAGGGCGTAGTCGTTCACATCGTGCGCCGGCGTCACTTTGAGGCAACCGGTACCGAAACCGATCTCTACGTAGCGGTCCTCGATGATAGGAATGACACGACCTACGCCCGGCACGATGACATGCTTGCCTTTGAGCCACTGGTTCTTCTCCTCTTTTGGGTTGATGCAGACCGCTATATCGCCGAAGATCGTCTCCGGACGGGTGGTAGCAACGATGGCATATTTGCCCGGTTCCTCGGCTACTTCGTAGCGCAGGTAGTAGAACTTGTTATGCTCATCGTGGTAGATCACCTCTTCGTCGGAAAGGGCTGTCTGACGCTCCGGGTCCCAATTGACCATACGCAGACCGCGGTAGATGAGACCTTTCTTGTACAGGTCGCAGAACACTTTGATGACAGCTTTGGAGCGGGTCTCGTCCATCGTGAAAGACGTGCGGTCCCAGTCGCAGGAGCAACCGAGCTTGCGGAGCTGCTTGAGGATGATACCTCCGTGCTCGTCCGTCCAGTCCCACGCATGTTTGAGGAACTGCTCGCGGGTCAGGTCGCTCTTGTTGATGCCTTGTTCTTTAAGGCGTTTGATCACCTTTGCCTCCGTCGCGATGGACGCATGGTCGGTGCCCGGCACCCAGCAGGCGTTCTTGCCTTCTAAACGTGCACGCCTAACCAGAATATCCTGAATCGTCTCGTTCAGCACGTGACCCATATGCAGCACACCCGTCACATTAGGCGGCGGGATAACGATGGTATAAGGTTCGCGGCCGTCAGGCTCGGAATGAAAAAGACCTTTGTCCAGCCAGTATTGGTACCAGCGGGCTTCAATGTCTGTAGGATTGTACTTTGATTCCATATATGTTGTATTTTATTGTTTGCGACTATCGTGTCGTTTGGAGTAATAAAGCCAGGTCACACCGAAACCGAAGTAACAGTTGTTCTTCGGACCGCACACTTCCGGCAGGGTGTGATAGCAGTTGAATCCGGCGTACGCATCCAGTTGTACGCGGGGAATAGGCGAGTAGGTCACGCCGAAATCGATATTCACGTCGTACGCCGTGGAGTACCCGAACAAGGCAGCATTGACGTCGCAGTCGAAGTAGTCGTAGTTCTCGATGAAGAACCCTAACTTGTCCGTGGCTTCGAAGTCAAGGCCGAAAGCCACGAAGAAATCCGGCATCGGTGCCCATTCGCGCCAGTGTGCGCCGAACTCATACTCGACGGTCAGCCAGTCCGTGATATCATTCTCAAAGAGTAGGTCCGCACGACCGGCGATAGGCATCCTATCCGCCATTTGCTTTGTCAGCGGTAGGCCGACATTGAGCATCAGACTCGTGCGGGGAATCCAATGCAACCGCGGTTCCTCTGAGCCCGGCCATAACATCAACTTGGTACCTATACACAACGGCTCTGTGTAGTAGAAAGCATGATCCTGGGTCTGCGGATCGCTGTCCGGATGGTCGATGATCGCCAAGCCGCCGGTGTATTCCAAACGCAACTCAGCCCGTTCATGCAATCCGAAACGGAAAAGGGTAGTGGGAAGGGTCAATGCATGAGTACCCGGTATATGCATCACCTCAAAACCCGTTTCCCATTGGAAAACACCGAAATCCAACACATTGGTTCCCGTTCCGGCTCCCGGACGGTCTGCCTCTGCGTGCAGGTCATTCCGCTCGGCATACACTGAAACAGGCACCATAAGCGCCATCGACAGCAGAATATATACGAGTCTTTTTCTCAATATTACTAATACTGCTTTTTGTATCTGTACTGATTCTGTTTTCCGCACACACGCGTTTGGGACTGCAAAGGTACTGCTTTTTTTTGAATTGTGCAAGAGTTTAATGTAAAATCATTAAAAAATCGCCGCCTATTCTTGCATATATATGTCTATTCCGGCATAATCCAGCATAATCCGGCCTATCCCTGCCTATCCCTGCATATTCCGGCCACCGCAGGATGCGAAAGTGAGTACTATGCGTTACTATCTCGTTACCATGTTTTATAGACCCCGCATCATACGAAAAGGGGGTGATTACGGGGTGATTACTGGGTGATTAGGGTGTGATTACCGGGTGATTAAGGGTAGATTTTACTAACGAGAACGGCAGACTAAGCCAAGGAAAGAATAGAAATAGTCGTCTTCCCTGAAATCCGGTGCAAAGGTATACAAAAAAAATGATATACGCAAGTATGTACATCATTTTTATATTATTTTTTCACTATTTCTCCTGTTTTACGCCGGTGAGTATGATTGACATATCCAAGAATTCAAGACGTTTTTGTGTCTGAAATATTGCGGAAATGATAAAAAAGTTTAATTTAGTTTGCGTATGTGAAATTTTTGTTGTACCTTTGTGCCCGATTTAATACACAATTCCGGAGAAGTTCGGAAATAAAACATGGAAAACGTCAAAATTATCGAAATCAAGAAGAGTGTCTTCGAGGATAACGACCGTGCGGCAGATGCGCTGCGCGGGGAGTTGAAGAAGAAAGGTGTGTTTCTGCTGAACCTGATGTCCTCGCCCGGAAGCGGCAAGACGACAACACTCATTCAGACCATCAACCGTCTTAAAGACAAGATCCGTATCGCCGTCATGGAGGCGGATATCGATAGCGATGTTGATGCTATCAAAATCAAGGAAGCCACAGGCGTGGAGTCCATTCAGTTGCATACCGGCGGTATGTGCCACCTCGATGCGGAGATGACGGAACAGGGGCTTAGCAATTTACAATTCACAATGCACAATTCACAATGTCCAGACCTTGTGATACTGGAGAACGTAGGCAATCTCGTATGTCCGGCGGAGTTTGATACGGGAGCCGTGAAGAATGCGATGATCCTGTCTGTGCCGGAGGGACATGACAAACCGCTCAAGTACCCGCTGATGTTCAGCATCTGCGATGTAGTGGTGATCAATAAGATGGATGTGCTGCCGTATTTCGATTTTGACATGGAGAAATGCAAGGAATATATCCATATGCGGAACCCGAAAGCCACCGTCATTCCTATCTGCGCCAGGACCGGAGAAGGAGTCGATGTTTTTGCCAATTGGCTGCTGAAGGAGGTTGAGAATTGGAAGGAATAACTCGAAATACCAATAATTCGAAATACCGATATATCGATAAATCGTACATTGTAAATGATTAAATCGTAAATAGTACCATGCCAGAAATGTCGAAGAAATTTGTGCCGAAGCACAAAGGGGACAAGAACCCTAATCCGAAGTTATTGAAGTTCGTCCGTCACGTGACGGACCGTATTCCCGGTAAGATAAAGATGACTACCGACGCCCCGGAATACTGGGGTCTCGCCTGTATCTTTGAGGACGAGATGGATGCGGTGACGCGTGAGGCGTCGCTGGATCTGCTGCTGGACATGCTGCCCGGTAATTTCTTTAAGGTACGCGAGCATCACACGTACGCGCGGCTGCATAAGATGAACGCCAAGAAGCACTACACGAAAGATGATAAGAGTTTCGATGAGCTGCTCGACAAGTTGGCGTATTTCGGTATGTTGGAGTACGACTACGGCGACCATTACACCAACGGTCAGGGACCGGACGAGGGCACCACTTTCAACCGCGAGGACAGGATTTACTGGGTGCCGATGTTCGTTCCGGGCAGCGCCGAGTACACGAACATGAACACCGACCTGATGGACCGCCATCCGGAGTTGGCGATGTTCTTCGAGCGCATGACATTCCTGCCGCTGGAGAAGATCACTCCGATGGTGCCGATGGGCGGGAGCGGTATCGGCATGCACGTCATCCCCGTGGAGAAAGCGATTTCGATGGAGAACCAGACTCTGGATATCGAGCATATCAGTTACTGGCTCAAGAAATACGAAGGACATATCGGCGTGGGTATCTGCTCCTGCCGATACGGCCGCAAGAAACTGGACGAAGGCTGTGCGGACGACTACCGCGACTGGTGTATCGGTGTGGGCGACATGGCGGATTACCTGCGTGAGACAGGCCGCGGACACGACATCACTTATGACGAGGCGATGGCTATTCTCAAGAAAGCCGAGGATCACGGATTTGTACACCAGGTGACCAATATAGACGGCGAGGGTAAGATCTTCGCCATCTGCAACTGCAACGTGAAGATATGTAATGCGCTACGCACCTCGCAGTTGTTCAATACACCTAATATGTCGCGTAGCGCGTACGTAGCGAAAGTGGATCCGAAGAACTGCGTAGCCTGCGGACGGTGCGTGGAGTACTGTCCGGCCGGTGCGGTCAAGTTAGGTCAGAAACTATGCACCAAGCATGGCCCGCAGACTTATCCGAAACAGGAGTTGCCGGACGCTACCAAATGGGGGCCGGAGAAATGGACGGAAGACTACCGCGACAAGAACCGCATCAACTGTTATGAGACCGGTACGGCGCCGTGTAAGACCGCTTGTCCGGCACATATCGCCGTACAGGGCTACCTCAAGAAAGCCGCGGAAGGCAAATACACCGAGGCACTTGAGCTGATCAAACGCGAGAACCCGTTCCCGGCAGTGTGCGGGCGTGTCTGCAACCGCCGTTGCGAGGACGCTTGTACGCGAGGCACGATTGACCGCGCTGTGGCTATCGATGCCGTGAAGAAATTCATTGCGGAGAAAGACCTGCATGCCGAAACACGTTTTGTGCCGGAGGTCAATATCTGCTCCAACGTGCAAGAGCGCTGGGAAGAGAAGATCGCCATCATCGGTGGCGGTCCTGCGGGTCTGAGTTGCGCATACTATCTGGCTACGATGGGCTATAAACCGACCGTGTTTGAGAAGAACGAGGAACCGGGCGGAATGCTCCGCTACGGCATACCGTCATACAAGCTCGACAAGGAGGTCATCAAGGCGGAGATCGATGTGATGCGCGAGATAGGCGTGGAGATTAAATGCAGCGTCGAAGTAGGCAAGGATATTACTATAGACGCTCTTCGCAAGCAAGGCTACAAAGGTTTTTATGTGGCGATCGGTTGCCAAGGCGGCCGTCTGCCGGGTATCCCGGGAGAGGATTTGGAGGGCACAATGACCGCTATTGATTTTCTGCATGACGCCAACTGCGGACAATTGCTCCACTCTGAAAATGAGAAAATAAGTAAATGTGAAAATAAGAAAGTAGTTGTTGTAGGCGGCGGAAACGTAGCTATCGACGCTGCCCGTGTAGCCAAACGCAGCGGCGCCAGCGAAGTGACGATGCTGTCGCTGGAGAGTGAAGATATCATGCCGGCATCCCAAGAAGAACGCATGGAAGCACGCGAGGATGGAGTAGTGATCAATCCGGGATGGGGACCGATGAAGTTGAAAGGCGAAAAAGGAAAGGTGGAAGGAATTACCTTCAAGAAGTGTCTGTCTGTCTTTGACGGGCAGCATAAGTTTGCGCCGAAGTTCGACGAAAACGAGACGATTACGCTGGAGGCAGACATGGTGATTTTCGCCATCGGTCAGACGGTCGTACTGAAAGACCTATTGAAGGGCACCAAGGTAGAGTTCGTCCGCGGCGTGTACCCTGTAGCCGACAAACTGACTTATCAGACTGCGGAAGAAGATATCTTCGTCGGCGGCGATGTGTTCACCGGTCCGAAGTTCGCCATCGACGCTATCGCAGCCGGCAAGGAAGCTGCGGAGAGTCTGCACCGATACGTACAGCACGGACATATGACTATCGGACGCAACCGGAGAGATTTCATCGAACTGAACAAACAGGATATAGTTGTTGAGCAGTACGACAACAGCAGCCGTCAGAAGCCGGGCGTGGTGGTAACGAAAAGTAAATTCGAGGAATACCACGGTACGCTGACCGAGGAGCAGGTGAAGAAAGAGACCGCACGATGCCTCAGTTGCGGTGCGTCGGTTGTGGATGAGAACCGGTGTATCGGTTGCGGTATCTGCACCACGAAATGTGCGTTCGATGCTATCCACCTGCACCGCGAGCACCCGGAAGCCAGCGTCATGCGGACGTCGGAGAACAAGTTCGACGGCATCCTGCCGTATATGATCAAGAGAAGCGGAAAGATCCTCATTTCCGGACTAAGCCCGAAAAAGTAATGCACGAACTCGGAATCGTCTTCTATATTATCCGTGACGTCAAGAAAGCGGCGCAGGAAAACGGAGTGGAGCACGTCTCAGCGGTGGTAATGAACATCGGCGAGGTGAGCACGATCATTCCGGAGTACCTGACGGACTGCTGGCGGTGGGCGGCAGATAAAGAAGAGATGCTGAAGGGCTGCGAACTGAAGATCGAACCCATCCCTGCCGTGACGCATTGTGACGGGTGCGGAAAGGACTATCCGACGGTAGCACACGGCAAGAAATGTCCGCACTGCGGCAGTGAGCAGACATGGCTTCTGAGAGGCAATGAGGTAGAAATCAAAGAAATCGTCGTCCCGCAAAATAAATGACAAAATTGTAAATGACCAAATCGTAAATAATATGGCTTGTTTTATTGTACCATTAACCCAGGCGATCGCCACCACGGCATATCGCAAACAACAGGAACGGAAAGCGCTTGCCGGCCAAGGCACGCACAATGACTCGTTCCTATCTCGTAACCTCAAAACCCTTGAAATTATGCTCTGGGGCGGTTCGCTCATGCTGATTGTGGACCATGTCATCAATGGAGAAGTGACATGGATGTATCCGTTCTTCACGGCGCTTGAGAGCGAAGGAGGATGGCAGACAATGCTCAGCGAAATGCTCACCGTCGGACTCCCTATGTCCGTCATTGTCACTGCCGCATGGGCCGGCTGGTGCTACCTCAAAGAGCGTAAAGCAGTCAAGGCTTAAAGAAACTCGATATACCGATATGTCGTATACCGATTATAATCAATCATCTAATCTTAAAAATCTATTAATTTATGTTTTTTCAAGTTTATGGAGAGCATGCTTTGATTCAATGGGTAATGCTCTTTGCAGTCCTCGCAGGACTGATTCTTTGGAATGAGTTTGCACGCCGTACCAAACTTGGCGGTGCTATCACGTTCTTTGCTATTCCGCTGGCGTTGACCGTTTACTTTGTAGCGATCGCGATCGGTGCACGCATGGGCGCAGACTGGGCGGTGAACAACCAGACGCACGTGTACATGAACGGCTGGTTCCACTACGCTAAGTTGTACGCCGCGCTGACCGGCTGTATCGGTTTCATGATGATCAAGTACGAGTGGGGTATTGGTGCCAAGCACTGGTTCAAACCGTTCCCGTTCATCATCGTGGCTATCAACATCCTGATTGCCGTTTGTTCGGATTTCGAGTCGGCAATTCTGGGTTGGAACAAATGGTGGCTGTCAAGCGAAGGTGTATGGTTGTATGGCGGCTGGCACAACGTGTTCAACGGCGTAGCTGGTCTGTTCAACATCTTCTGTATGACCGCATGGTGGAACGTATATCCATCCAAGGATCGCAAGGATATGATCTGGGCGGACATGACGTGGGTATATATCCTCGTTTATGACATCTGGAACTTCGCTTATACTTACAACTGTCTGCCGACTCACAGCTGGTATTGCGGTATCGCGCTGTTGGTTGCTCCGACGATTGCAGCTATCTGCTGGAACCGTGGTGGTTGGATCCAGAACCGCGCTAACACTCTGGCTATATGGTGCATGTTCGCACAGGTATTCCCGCTCTTCCAGGAGACTTTCTTCAACGGCAAACAGTTCTATTCATGGGCAGTCCTGCCGGTTCAGTATGTCAATGGAATCGAGACAGTTAATGCTATCTATGCCGCTTCGGGGCTGGGTGAGGAAGTAGTGGCTCATACCACAGTGGCTGCCGAGGGGGCTACCGCTGCCAACCCGACGATGATGCTCGTCATCTCTGCGCTTGCGCTGGTTACCAACATCATTGCTTTCTGTTACATCATGTACCAGGCTAAGGTTCGTCACATCAATCCGTACAAGGAGGATGTTTTCGTTGACCAGAAGTACTATAAAGATGCAATGGCTCGCGCTGAGGTAAATTAATCCAAATGCGTAATAAAGAGCATTTATTTGCGTTCTAAGCGATTGGATGATTTTAATCGACAGGGTGTCGATAGAGAACCCCAAACGGCTATAAACGCATAAAAATACATAAAAAATGACGTGCGCGCTTGCGTATGTCATTTTTTCTTTGTACCTTTGCAGCGCTTTTTAGCGCTCAAAGGCAAAAGCATCAGAATATTAGGAAATAACAAAATACAATTACAATGGAAGAAAACAACGATTTGATTCAGAATGATCACATCATTCCTGTGAAGATTGAAGAGGAAATGAAGACCTCTTACATCGACTACTCGATGTCTGTGATCGTGTCGCGTGCGCTGCCTGATGTGCGCGATGGATTTAAACCCGTTCACCGTCGTGTATTGTTCGGAATGAACGAGTTGGGCAACACCTCCGACAAGCCGACCAAGAAGTCCGCCCGTATCGTCGGTGAGGTGATGGGTAAGTATCACCCGCATGGTGACAGCTCTATATACGGTACACTCGTGCGCATGGCGCAGCCTTGGGCGATGCGTTATTGCCTCGTGGACGGTCAGGGTAACTTTGGTTCTGTCGATGGTGATGGCGCAGCGGCAATGCGTTATACCGAGGCACGTCTGTCGAAACTGGCAGAGGAGATGCTTCGTGACATCGAGAAGGACACCGTGGACATGGTGCCTAACTTCGATGACTCGCTGCTCGAGCCGGCTGTATTGCCTTGCCGTTTCCCGAACCTGTTGGTGAACGGCGCCAGCGGTATTGCCGTGGGTATGGCTACGAACATGCCGACGCACAACCTGTCAGAGGTGATCGACGGTTGCTGCGCGTACATTGATAATATTAAAGCGCGCATGCATGACGCGAGCGTAGAAGATATCACGGTAGAGGATCTCATGGAATACGTCAAGGCTCCGGATTTCCCGACAGGCGGTACTATCTACGGTTATCAGGGCGTTCGTGACGCATTTGAGACCGGTCGCGGACGTATCGTGATCCGTTCGAACGCTGAGATAGAGACCGATGACAACGGTCGCGAGCGCATCATCATTACCGAGTTGCCTTACGGAGTCGTAAAGAGCGATCTGGTAAAGAATATCGCTGAACTGGTAAACGACAAGAAGATTGAAGGCATCGCCGATATCAACGACCACTCCAAACGCGATATCCGTATCGTTGTGGAGGTAAAGCGCGACGCGAATGCACAGGTGGTGCTCAACAAACTGTATAAGTTCACCGCCCTGCAGTCGAGTTTTGCAGTAAACAACATCGCCCTGGTAAAGGGTCGTCCTATGTTGTTGAACCTCAAACAGTTGCTCGGCAACTTCATCGAGCACCGCATGGATGTTGTTACCCGCCGTACACGCTATGAGCTCCGTAAAGCCGAGGAGAAAGCGCACATTTTGGAGGGTTTGATCATTGCCGTGGATAATATCGACGAGGTGGTTCGTATCATCCGTGCCAGCCGTACTCCTGCCGACGCACAGACGAACCTCGAGGCACGCTTCAATCTCGACAACCTGCAGTCGAAAGCAATCGTGGATATGCGTCTTTCCGCCCTCACCGGCCTGCGTATCGACGAGTTGAAACATGAGTACGAAGAGATTGAGAAACTCATCGCGCACTTGAACGAACTGCTCGCCAGCGAGGAGATGCGTTATGACCTCATCAACAGCGAACTCGTGGAGATCAAAGAGAAATACGGCGACGAGCGTAAGACGCAGATCGTGAAGATGGCTACGGAGTTCAACCCCGAAGATATGTATGCCGATGACGACATGGTCATCACCATCTCGCACCTCGGCTATATCAAACGTACTCCGCTGGCTGACTTCCGTCAGCAGACCCGCGGCGGTATCGGTTCAAAGGCCGGTAGCGCACGCGACCAGGATTTCATCGAGAAAGTATATCAGGCTTCGATGCACTCGACCATGATGTTCTTTACGGAGATGGGCCGTCTCTACTGGCAGAAAGTATATGACCTGCCGGAGGGTAACAAGCAGTCGAAAGGCCGCGCTATCCAGAATATGATCAACCTCCAGAAGGGCGACAAGGTACGTACCTGTATCAACGTCAAGGGCCTGAATGACCAGGAATATGTTGAGAACCACTTCCTCATCTTCATCACCAAGAACGGATTGATGAAGAAGACCACGCTCGAGGCTTATTCCCGTCCTCGCGCCAATGGTATCATCGCACTCGGTCTGCGTGAAGGCGACGAACTGATTGGTGTTACCCTGACAGACGGACAGAGCGAAATGCTCGTGGCTTCGTACAACGGTAAAGTGTGCCGTTTCAACGAAGGCGGTGTACGTCCGATGGGCCGTGGAGCAACCGGTGTGAAGGCAATAACTTTGGAGGAAGACGGCCAGGATCGCGTAATTGGCACGGTTTGTGTGGAGAAGGGTACAGAGAAGACTATTCTCGTGATCTCTGAAAACGGATTCGGCAAGCGTACGCCACTGGACGACGAGGAAGGCAATCCGATTTATCGCGTCACGAACCGTGGCGGCAAGGGTGTCAAGACCATCGAGATAACCGAGAAGACCGGTCACCTGGTAGGTATCGAAGCAGTCACCGACGAAGACGACCTGATGCTCATGACAAAGTCTGGAACGGCTATCCGCATGGATATCTCGACAATCCGTCAGACAGGTCGCGCCGCACAAGGCGTCAAACTGATCGAACTCCAGAAACGTAACGACACGCTCGTAAGCGGTTGCATCGTTCCGAAAGACGCAGAAGATGAGGCTAATGGCGAAGGGTTAGAGGCTAATGAAGAAACAAATAACAATGAAAATCAAGAATAAGTATGAAAAAATCATTGATTTTGGCAGCTGTTGTGCTCATGAGTGCAGGCTGCTTCGCACAGAAAAACCCGATGGTAAAAAAGGCTAAAAGCCTGATGAACTCCGAGACGCCGGATTTCCGCGCAGCACGTGACGCCGTAGAAGAAGCACTGCAAGCAGAACCGACGGCGGAGAACTACTACTGGGCAGGTATGGTCGGTTACAAAGAGGTTCAACGCGAACTCTATAACCAGATGATGGGACAGGGTGTGGATGCTGCTGCCGAAGGTGCCGCCTGCGAGGAGAGTTACAAGTATTGGATTAAAGCCGACGAACTGGCTCAGGTTCCCGTACTCGACAAGAAAGGTAATCAAGTGCCGACAGATCCGAAAATGCGCGGTAAACTCTCGAAATACATGCTCGAGTACTACCAGAACCAGGAACTGGTGAAATACGGTATTCACCTGAACGAGACGCGTGACTACGCCGGCGCATACAATGCCTTCAAGATGCACACTGACATCCCTGATCTGACAATGATGCAAGATCCGAAGTTGCAGAAGGAAATGCCGCGCGACACCACCTATATGCAGTACAAATACTACGCCGCTATCTTCGCTGTTCAGGCTGAGATGCACGCAGAAGCTATCGAGATCCTGGAGCAACTCAAGAATGGAGAATACGAGGCTATCGCAGTCAACCAGTTCCTCTATCAGGAGTATCTGGCTCTCAAAGATACCGTACATTTCGTAGCTACGCTTCAAGACGCCGTGTCCCGCTTCCCGCAAGAACCGTGGTTCCTGCAGAACCTCATCAACTTCTACATCTTCTCCGGTCAGGAGCAGACAGCTATCAACTACCTGGCTACCGCTATCGAGCGTGAACCGAATGTAGCGCAATACCATCTGATCAAGGGTAACCTCGATGAGAACCAAGGTAACTACGATGTAGCGCTGGCTGAGTTTGACAAAGCGCTGTCTCTCGACCCGGCGATGGCTGATGCCATGGCAGGCAAGGGCCGCGTATATTACAACCAGGCTGTCAAACTGAACGAGGCTGCTGCCTCCATCTCCGATAACAAGGAGTACAAGAAAGCTCTGGACGAGATGAATGAGGTATTCCGCAAATCACTGCCGTTCTTCGAAAAAGCCCATGAGATGGCTCCGGAAGACCGCAGTTACCTGCAGACCCTCAAGGCACTCTACTATCGTTTCGGAATGGACGATAAATACAACGAAGTCAACGAGAAACTCAATAACCTCTAATGGGGCGTATTCTCGCAATAGACTATGGTCGTAAACGTACCGGATTAGCCGTAACGGATATCCTCCGCATCACGGCTAATCCGTTGCGTACGATCGAGACAAAAGAACTGATGAATTGGTTGAACGATTATTTCGCCCACGAGCCGGTGGATGAAGTAGTCATCGGACATCCGACACAGATGAACGGACAAGAGTCGGAGTCCATGAATTATATCCGTCCGTTCATGGGACTGTTTAAAAAGACTTTTCCCGACAAACCTGTAACTATGTATGACGAGCGCTTCACGTCAGTCCTGGCGCATAAAGCGATGATGGATGGAGGAATGAAGAAAAAAGACCGGCAAAACAAAGCCGTGGTGGATAAAATTGCTGCGTGCATCATACTGGAAGGCTATTTGGATAGCCTCATTAAGTAAATAGTCAAATTGTAAATTATCATGATACTACCAATATATTTGTACGGACAGCCGGTACTTCGCAAACAGGCTGAGGAGATAGAACAAACGCCCGAATTGAAGCAGTTTATTGCGGATATGTACGAGACGCTAACCCAGGCGGAAGGCTGCGGTTTGGCGGCTCCGCAAGTGGGAAAACCCTGGCGGTTGTTTGTGGTGGACGGTGATGAATTGGCAGAAGACTATCCGGAATGTAAAGGGTTCAAACGGGCCTTCATCAATCCGGAACTGATTGAGGCAAGTGAAGAGACTTGCTCCTATTCAGAAGGCTGTCTCTCGTTACCGGGAATAAGTGAGAACGTCGTACGGCCCGTGTCAGTGCGTTTGCGCTACCTGGATGAGGATTTTCAGGAACACGAAGAGACTTTTACCGGTTTTCAGGCACGTATCGTGCAACACGAATACGACCATCTGGAAGGGCATGTGTTCACCGACCGGATCTCGCCGATCCGTAAGACCTTTACCCGCAACAAACTTCTGGCCATTGCCAAAGGTAAAACGGTAGCGCGGTATAAATATAAAAGGAATTAGGAGAAGGAGACAGACATGTTCTGGTTGAATGTTATTGTAATGGGAATCGGCTTGGCCATGGACTGCTGTGCAGTCTCGGCTGTGCAGGGACTGAATGAACACCGGTGGCACCCGCGGGCATTGCTCATGGCGCTTATCTTCGGATGCTTCCACGCGGGAATGCCGGTTATAGGTTATTATGCCGGTTCACTCTTCGTGGATTTCATGAGGATTTATGCCCCGTGGATCGCGCTCGTACTATTGGAATTCTTAGGCATAAAGATGATCTGGGAATCCTTCCGTACGGACAAGAAAGCAGACAAAACGGCTAACTGGCATTTGTCGAATCTGTTATTGCTGGCACTTGCAACCAGTGTCGATGTCCTGGCTACAGGGCTGCTGTTCGTGCCGTATCCGGAATGGTTGATGCCGTCTGTGATCATAATTGGTGCCATTACGGCTATCTTCTCTCTGGGAGGCTATTTGGTGGGCGTGTTTGTGGGAAAACTGAAGATAAACATGGAACTCATAGGCGGTATTGTCCTGATCGCTTTGGGTATTAAAATTTGGGCAGAAAGTTTTTTGGGGTTATAAAATGTTTGTCATTGACAATAACACATTAGTCAGTCTGGACATACTCGAGAAAGAGTTCTGTTGTGATCTGGACAGTTGCCGCGGTTGTTGCTGTATAGAAGGCGATGCCGGTGCCCCATTGACGGCTGAAGAAGAAAAGAAAATCAATGAGATACTTCCCGTCTTGCTGCCCGAGATGACCAAAGAAGCCAAATCCGTGGTGGAAGAACAGGGAATCGCATACAACGACCCTTCGGGCGAACGCGTCACGTCTATCGTCAACGACAAAGACTGTGTCTTTGCCCGCACGGATCATAACGGATGGTGTTACTGCCTGATAGAGAAAGCCTATAACGCCGGCAAGATAGATTTTAAGAAACCCGTCTCGTGTCATCTCTATCCGATACGGTTGACGCAAGTAGGGGAATATACAGGGCTCGAATACCATCGCTGGGATATATGTCATTGTGCCCGGCAGAAAGGGAAAAAACTCCATCTGCCGCTGTATCAATTCCTCAAAGAGCCCTTGATACGACGTTTCGGGCAGGCATGGTATGATGAATTGGAACTAACTGCTACAGAGTGGAAAAAACAATGCGCGCAGAGATAATTACCATAGGAGACGAGTTACTCATCGGTCAAGTAGTGGACACTAATTCCGCATGGATGGCAGAGCAACTCAACGAGATCGGTATAGAATTATACCAGATCACGTCGGTACATGACCGGCGGGAGCACATTGTCGCTGCTTTGGACGAAGCTTTCAGCAGAGCCGATATCGTGTTGACAACCGGCGGTTTGGGCCCTACGAACGATGATATAACGAAACATGTGTTGTGCGAATATTTCGATACACACCTTATAGAAGACAAGCGCGTGCGCGCGCATATTAACGAGCTCTATCGCGAGCGACCGGATGTGCTGAACAGATTAACAGCTACACAATGGTTAGTACCAGAAAACGCAGAGATACTCGAGAATAGAGTAGGTAGCGCCCCCTTAATGGTCTTTCATCATGGATCACAACTCCTGGCTTCCATGCCCGGAGTACCATACGAGATGAAAATAGCCATGGAGGAACAGATCTTACCATACATCAGCCGTCACTTGTCAGCTATCAGAAATCAGATTATTCATCGTACGCTGCAAGTGACCGGTATTCCAGAATCGTCCCTTGCAATCCTTTTGGAGGCGTACGAAGCATCCATGCCGGCCGATTTGCACTTGGCATACCTTCCCAAAGACGGAATAATCCGTTTGCGTCTGTCATCATACGGCATGTTGAGCGAGGAAGATGTAAACCGATGGTTTGAGGAACTGAAGACATTAGTTGCCAAGTACTTGATTGCCGATACAGATGAACCCTTGGAAGTCATATTGGGCAAACTCCTTGTCGCGAGGGGACAAACCATCTCTACCGCCGAGTCTTGCACAGGAGGTAAATTAGCCTCTCTGCTGAACAAGCATGCCGGCAGTTCTGCCTTCTATTACGGCTCGATTATCAGCTATGACAACAGTGTCAAAGAGCATCTTTTGAACGTGCCGGACGAACTGATAAAAACGCGTGGCGTGGTTAGCGAAGAAGTGGTGCGTATAATGGCGGAGTCTGTTCGCAAACGACTAAACACCGATTTTAGTATGGCCACTTCCGGCATCGCAGGACCTACCGGAGGGTCGATAGAAAAACCTGTTGGCACTGTCTGGATAGCGTGGGCGACACCGCAAGGCACTACTGCCGAATGTTTCCATCTGGGAAAGTTACGCGAACAGATTACGGATCGCGCGTGCACCAAAGCATTGGTGGGTATGATAGAGCGGGTTAGAAGGTTAGAGGATTAGAATATTGAAACTTATGAACTCGATAGCGCAATTTTTATTTGAACCATCCATCACGCAGTCACTCTTATGGCTGACTATCGTGATGACCATTGGTCTTTGGCTGGGAGAGAAAGCGAAGATACGCAATTTCTCCCTGGGCGTTACTTGGGTCCTGTTTGTGGGGATCACCTTGGCTTCTTTGGGCGTGAAGATAGATCATTCTGTAGGTCAGTTCGCCAAAGATTTCGGTCTGATTCTCTTTGTTTATTCCATCGGTCTGCAGGTCGGTCCTTCGTTCTCTCCATTCAAAAAAGGAGGACTGCAACTCAACATGCTGGCTGCAGCGATTGTCCTTCTCGGTTGTGTGTGCACGATTGTGCTCCATTATATCACAGGTATCGAGATGTCCACTTTAACCGGCGTCATGTCCGGAGCAACCACCTCTACACCGTCTTTAGCGTCCGCTCAACAGGCCTATTTTGACATTACCGGTACTTCCAATCCTGACATCGCTACCGGTTATGCGGTGGCTTATCCTTTAAGTATAGTCGGTGTGATCCTGGCTTTTGAACTTATCCTGAAGTCCTTTAAAATAAGCCTTCCCGAAGAAGAGAGACGGCTTAAAGAGGCAGCAAAAGAAACTACAGAAGAACCCATTTGTGTGGATATTACGCTTAACAACCCACAGATAGATACACTAACGCTTGCTGAACTGCAACATCTCTGTCCGGTGAAGGAAATGGTTATCAGCCGGGTTATCCGGATGGACGGATCGGATGAATTGGTGAATGAGCAGACTGTTTTCCGTAATGGTGATACACTTCGTGTATTAACGGATAGACAACACGTGGACACCCTGCGTCTTTTGGGACTGATGAAGAACTACGACTTACATGTTCAGAGCGAGAAATCCGACCATCTGATATCCCGTCGTATTGCGGTGACCAGGCCGGAATGTAACGGGAAACGTATCCGTTCGTTCAACCTGCGCCAGCAATACCATGCCACCATCACGCGTGTCAGCCGTGCCGGTATCGACCTTCTGGCCACACCTGACATGATCCTGCAGTTAGGTGACCGACTGATGGTAGTGGGCGACAAGGATGACGTGAGCAGAGTAGCTGAGACTTTCGGAAACGAGCTCAAACGTCTTGATGTACCGCATCTCTTGCCGGTATTCTTCGGAATGGTGCTCGGTATATGTGTCGGTTTGCTGCCTATCCCGTTGCCCGGCATGGGGACAACTTTTAAGTTAGGCCTTGTGGGCGGTTCGCTCATCGTTGCCATTCTCATCGGCCATTACGGACCCTATTATAACATGGTCACATTCTCTACCACTTCGGCCAACATGATGTTGCGCCAAGTAGGTTTGACACTCTTCCTGGCGGCCTTAGGACTCTCCGTAGGAGAAAACTTCGTGCCGACTTTGGTCAACGGTGGTTATCTGTGGATCGGATACGGATTTATCATTACCATTGTTCCGTTGGTTCTGGTGGGTGGCATCGCATATAAATGGTTGCACGTGAATTTCTTTAATGTCGTGGGATTGTTGATCGGTTCGATGACATCAGCCATGGCGTTGCCTTACGCGCAGTCTCTCTCATCGGAGAATAATCAGGCATCGGTTTGTTATGCTACAGTCTATCCGTTTACTACTTTCCTGCGCGTCATGGCGGCACAACTGTTGGTGCTCATCTTCTGCTCCTTTACTCCGCAGGATAGCGTTGCCCCCCAACCGTTGCCGCACACTGTCAATACGGTGCCAGGTGAGGAATACGGACCAACTTTGACCATAGATGACAATACATTGTATTTTGTCGGACTCAACCGCGGAGAAACGAATATAACGGAAGATATCTTCGTCTCGCGTCGGGATAGGAAAACCGGCGAGTGGAGTACAGCACAGATAGTACCCGGCTTAAGCAGTCCGTATCGCAACGAGGCCCCGACCTCTGTTTCCGGAGACGGCCGCACGATGTTAGTCTTCGTTGAAGGCCGGATGTGCTTCTCCGTGCGCGGGCCGCAGGGATGGACTGAACCGCGTCCGTTACCGCGCCATCTGCAGTTAGGCAACTGGCAGGCGGACGCGATGATCACTGCCGATGGCAAAGCACTGCTCTTTGCTGCCAATTATCCGGCGGAAGGAGAAGAACGGGCAAGCCTTAATATCTTTGTTTCCGAACGTACCGAGAGCGGATGGGGCACGCCGTATTCCATCGGTTCTGCTATCAACACTACAGGCATGGAGCGTTCGCCTTTCCTGCATCCCGACATGAAAACCATGTATTTCTCTTCGGACAGAGAAGGAACCGTCGGCGAACTCGATGTATGGGTATCGCGTCGCTTGGCTGACACCTGTTGGAACTGTTGGTCAGAACCGGAAAACCTCGGACCGACAATCAATACTGCCGGCAGGGATTGTTGGTATAAGATTTCGGCAGACGGACAGACTGCTATATATGCACAAAAAAGCGGTCGCAGACATGACATCTATACGGTCACATTACCCGAAGACAAACGACCTGAACCGATTACGGTGCTTAGTGCGAACAAGGCAGTGGCGATCAATAATCTGCTCTTCGAAACGGCCAGCGACGAGATCCTTCCCGTTTCTTTGCCGGAATTGAAACGTATAGCCCTCTTCGTTCAGACGTACGGATACACCGTCCGACTTGCCGGACATACGGACAATATCGGCAAACCCGAAGACAACAAAGAACTCTCGCAACGTCGCGCGGAATCCGTCAAACGGCAGTTAGTGGCTTTCGGGTGTGACGCAGAAAAAATAGAAGCTTTCGGCTACGGGGACACCAAGCCCGTGGCATCCAATGATACAGAACAAGGGCGCGCGGAAAACCGCCGCGTCGAAATAACCATTAAATAGTTATAATTATGAAAAAAATCTTCTTTTTAGCAGCTTTGCTGCTGCCAATGATGAGCTTTGCTCAGGAGCGGGTTATGGTTATCGCCGACCCGCACGTTACCCCGCAGTCGGTCATTGACATGGAGCCGGATTTCGACAATTACATGAAGACCCAACGTAAGATGTTGGATCTGAGTGAGCCGATCTGGCATGCTATGTTGGACACCGCACTGAAGTACAAACCGGATTTGGTACTTATCCCGGGCGATCTCACCCGCGATGGTGAGGCTGCTGCGCACGATACCGTTTCGGCTGGTATCCTTCGTTTGCAGGCAGCCGGTATTCGTACCTTGGTAATCCCGGGAAACCACGACCTGCCCGGTGAGAACTGGGAAGCCCTTTATCCGGGTACTTTTGATGGTGCAGTTAAGGATCCCGGTTCGCATTCCTTTGCTGTAGAGCCACTTCCCGGCGTGACTGTCATCGGTATTGACGGTTCGGATGGTAAAGCGTCTATCGGTAAGTTATCCGGTGCTACGCAAGCTTGGATCTTGGATCAGGCTGACGCAGCTGTTGCCAAAGGCAATATGATTATTGCCATGAGCCACTGGCAGATCCTGGAGCATTTTGACCAGGTAGGACAACTTGAGCCGGCAAGCCGTTTCAATAATCCGGATGACTTGCGTGACAAACTCATGCATCATGGCGTAAATCTGGTACTCACCGGCCATTTCCATGTAAGTGGTATTACTACGTTCCGCGACACCACAGGATTGACAAGCGACAGCATCGTTGAGATCACCACCGGCTCGCCGATTACTTTCCCGTGTCCGTATCGTTGGTTGACAATCAATAAGAACCGCAAAGGCATTACAGTGACGACCGACTATATTACATCGTTAGGCGGCATCACTGAGTTCACGGATTACAGCCGCGAATGGATGCGTGAACACACCTCCAATTTGATTCCATCACTTGCTCGCAAACTTTGGGGAAAACTTTTGGATAAGTGGGATGAGCAAATCGCTCCTGCTCTGCAGGATGCCGGACTTGATCCAATGGCAATAATGATGTTAAAAATGAAGTTACCGCAAACGGATGAGGCACAAGTTGAGATCACGCAGAAACATATTGGTGCTCCTGCGATTAATATGTATCTCTTCTATTCGGAGGCCAGTGAGGCCAAACGTCCGTTAGAAGGCAATACTGTTGCGAATGCATTATACGATGGTATGCAAGCTATGTTGACAGAGCTTATGGGTAATTCTATTCTTGGAGCGGTGTTCTTTGGTATTGCTAAACCGTTCATAGAAGATCCTGTTCAATCCCTTGTGGAGGATAAGACTTTGAGAACTACAGCCCATGCTGACATTACCGATGACCTGGATGTGATACTTGGCGAGCCAAGCGAAGTACCGACGGGAGTAGAGTCGGTAGAAGGCGATGCTTCGCGCGTAGTTAAATACATCCAGAATGGACAGTTGCTCATCCAAAAAGGCAATCAGATTTACACGCCGCAAGGACAGCGTATTGCACAATAATTAGACAAAAATTGTGGAAAAGTGGCATACACTATTGTGTATGTCATTTTTTTTTACTACCTTTGCCCGCAAATTCGATTATCTTATATGAAAAAAATCTTCTTTTTAGCAACTTTGCTGCTGCCGATGATGAGCTTTGCTCAGGAGCGGGTTATGGTTATCGCCGACCCGCACGTGTTGCCACAGTCGGTCATTGACATGGAGCCGGATTTCGACAATTACATGAAGACCCAACGTAAGATGTTGGATCTGAGTGAGCCGATCTGGCATGCTTTGTTGGACACCGCACTGAAGTACAAACCGGATTTGGTACTCATCCCGGGCGATCTCACCCGCGATGGTGAGGCTGCTGCGCACGATACCGTTTCGGCTGGTATCCTTCGTTTGCAGGCAGCCGGCATTCGTACCTTGGTAATCCCGGGAAACCACGACCTGCCCGATGAGAACTGGGAAGCCCTTTATCCGGGTACTTTTGATGGTGCAGTTAAGGATCCCGGTTCGCATTCCTTTGCTGTAGAGCCTCTTCCTGGAGTGACTGTCATCGGTATTGACGGTTCGGACGGGAAGGCGTCTATCGGTAAATTATCCGGTGCTACGCAAGCATGGATCTTGGATCAGGCTGATGCCGCTGTTGCCAAAGGCAATATGATTATTGCCATGAGCCACTGGCAAATCCTGGAGCATTTTGACATGCAAGGAACCCTTGAAAGTTCGTGCCGTTTCAGCAATGCCGATGATTTGCGTGACAAACTCATGCATCATGGTGTGCACTTGGTACTCACCGGCCATTTTCATGTAAACGGTATCACGACTTTCCGCGACACCACGGGTCTGTCCAACGACAGTCTCGTTGAGATCACCACCGGCTCGCCGATTACGTTCCCCTGCCCGTATCGCTGGCTCACGCTCTCGAAAGATCGCAAGCAGGTAGCCGTGACAACCGACTATATTACATCGCTGGATAACATTGCAGACCTGACAACTTATAGCCGCGAATGGATGCAGGAACACACGTATAACATGATTCCGGCACTTGCACGCAGGGCATGGGGAAAAGTAATGGATAAGTGGGATGAAAAAGTTGTTCCGGCATTGCAGCAGGCCGGTATCTCGTCGTTCATGATTTCAGCGATAAAAATGTTGTTGCCGCAGGATGCAGAGGGGCAGGTTGCCATTACGCAGCAATATATGGGAGAGCCGGCTGTTAATATGTATATCTTCCATTCCGAGGCCAACGAAAACGAGCGGCCGGAAGTCGGGCAGGCTCTTGCTGATGCTGTTTACGAAGGGATGAATGGTTTAATCGGTGCACTCCTGGGACCTGTTGCCGCTGTACTGCCTACCTTCAAAAAAATGGCACATGCGGTTGCGGAAGTTCCGGTGCAGTCACTCGTGGAAGATAAGACCCAATGGCAATCCGAAAGGTATGCAGATGTCACGGATGACTTACACCCCATATTGGTTATTAACGATGCTGAACTTCAAGGAGTAGAACAACTTGAAGAAGAATCGTCGCACGCCGTTAAGTACATCCAAAATGGACAGTTGCTCATCCAAAAAGGCGGGCGGATCTATACGCCGCAAGGGCAACGAATAGCGCAATAAATTGACAAAATTTGTGAAAAAGTGGCATACACTATTGTGTATGTCATTTTTTTTTACTATCTTTGCCGCAAATTTGAATATCATACAAAAACATCTATACAATGAATCTTTCTGAATTAACTGACAAGATCTACGCGGAAGGCGTAGAGAAGGGCAATGAGGAGGCGAAACAAATCGTCGGAAAAGCGAACGAAAAAGCCGCTGAAATCATTGAGCAAGCCGAGAAAAAAGCTGCGTCTATTGTTGCAGACGCGGAGAGTAAGTCTGCGGACTTGGACAAGAAAACACGCGCAGAGTTGAAACTCTACGCTGAGCAAAGTGTTAGTGCCGTAAAGACCGAGATCGTTAACCTGATTTCGGATAAGATCGCATCGGATAGCGTGAAGGCGGCTACGGCAGACCCGAAGTTCATGCAAAGTCTGATTGCTAAATTGGCGGACCAAATGGCTAAAGACGGCGAAGTGCTGATTGAAGCCAAAGATGCCGATGCACTTAAGAAATATTTTGCTGCTAATGCCAAAGGACTGCTTGAGAAAGGTGTAAAGATTGCAGAAGTTAAGGGCATCAAAACGGATTTCACCATCCAACCGGCTAATGGCGGATACAAACTCGCATTCGGAGATGCGGAATTCATTGCCTATTTCAAGGAAATGCTTCGTCCCCAATTGGTTGAGGAACTGTTCTAAATGAACATTTGGTAAATGACAAAATCCTAAATGTCATGACTTACGAATATTTGCTGGCCGGACTACCTGAGTTGAAAGCAGGCTCAGACGCCCCTGTCTCGTTGGACAAACTCAATGAGTTGTTGGACGAGTGCCTGACGGAGTCGGATAGAGCCTTGCTGGACTTGTTGCGTGCGCCTATTGACGAGCAGACCTTGGAGCAGGGTTTGAAAGCGGACAATAAGTTCGTACGGGCATGGTTCGGTTTTAATCAAGATTTGAATAACGTCCTCGTGGCGCAGATTTGCCGCAAGCATGGCTTCGACCCGAAGCAGAAGATAGTAGGGCAGGGAGAAGTGGCGGAGCATTTGCGTACACATAATGCACAAAAAGACTTCGGCCTGGGGGAAGTGATGGATGAGTACCAGGAGATTCTTGCGCTTGCGCAGATAGAAGACCTTATGGCGCGTGAGAAAGCAATTGATGCTATCCGTTTTGAATGGCTGCAGGCACGCACGGAGTTTGATTATTTCTCCGCGGAGATGGTCTTCAGTTACTATCTCGAGGCGGTTATGCTCCATCGCTGGAGTCTGTTGACCGTTGAAGAAGGCGAGAAAGTGTTCCGTGAACTGGTTGCTGAAATGAAAAAAGGTGTACACCTTTAATCCTGCCCTTTAGGGCTAAGAAAAAAGGATACGCCTCGACGCGTAATTTGGTCAAATGATTAAATGACCAAATAAATGACTAAATTGTAAATGATAAAATCGTAAATAACTTTATGACAACAGGAAAAGTTAAAGGAATTATTGCCAACCTGGTGACTGTCGCTGTCGATGGCCCGGTTGCGCAAAACGAAATTTGCTACATCTACGTCGGTGAGACCAAACTGATGGCGGAGGTCATCAAGGTCATCGGAGCCAACGTATATGCGCAGGTCTTCGAATCCACGCGTGGCCTCAAAGTGGGCAACAAAGTGGAGTTCACGGGACACATGCTGGAGGTGACGCTCGGCCCTGGTCTGCTCAGCCGCAACTACGACGGTCTGCAGAACGACCTTGACAAACTCACAGGCGTGTTCCTAAAACGTGGTGAGTACAATTTCCCGCTCGACCAAGAAAAGAAATGGGCGTTTACTCCTATCGCCAAAGTGGGCGACAAGGTAGAAGCTGCTTCTTGGCTCGGAGAAGTGGACGAAAACCATCAGCCGCACAAGATCATGGTGCCTTTCGTATTTGAGGGTACTTACACTGTGAAGTCCATCGCCAAAGCCGGCGAGTACACCATCAATGAAGTGATGGCGGTTCTGACCGATGCTGAAGGCGTGGATCATGAAGTGACCATGGTTCAGAAATGGCCGGTGAAGAAAGCCATCCTCGCGTACCGCGAGAAACCGCGTCCATTCAAACTCCTCGAGACAGGCGTGCGTACCATCGACACGGCTAACCCGCTTTGCGAGGGTGGTACAGGCTTCATCCCCGGTCCGTTCGGTACCGGTAAGACCGTCCTCCAGCACGCTATCTCCAAACAAGCCGAAGCGGATATCGTAATCATCGCTGCCTGCGGTGAGCGTGCCAACGAGGTCGTTGAGACCTTTACCGAGTTCCCGGAACTCGAGGACCCGCACACAGGCCGCAAACTCATGGAGCGTACCATCATCATCGCCAACACGTCTAACATGCCGGTGGCTTCGCGTGAAGCGTCTGTTTATACGTCCATGACCATCGCCGAGTACTATCGTTCGATGGGTCTGCGTGTCCTCCTCATGGCGGACTCCACTTCCCGTTGGGCACAAGCGCTCCGTGAGATGTCCAACCGTCTGGAGGAACTTCCGGGACAGGATGCTTTCCCGATGGACCTCTCCGCTATCATTGGAGCCTTTTACGCACGCGCAGGATACGTGTACCTTAATAATGGCGCTACAGGATCCGTTACTTTCCTCGGTACCGTTTCGCCGGCCGGCGGTAACCTTAAAGAGCCTGTTACAGAAGGTACCAAGAAAGTCGCACGGTGTTTCTATGCTTTGGAACAAGCTCGTGCCGACCGCAAGCGTTACCCGGCTGTCAACCCCATCGACTCCTATTCCAAATATGTGGAGTACCCGGAGTTTGAGGAATATATCTCCAACTTGATTGACAAAAACTGGTTGCCGATGGTCAACGATATGAAGACTTATCTGCAACGCGGTAAAGAGATCCAGGAGCAGATTAACATCCTCGGTGATGACGGCGTACCTGTGGATTACCATGAGACGTTCTGGAAATCCGAAGTCATTGACTTTGTCATCCTCCAGCAGGATGCCTTCGATAAGATCGACGCCGTTTGTCCGCTTGAGCGCCAGCAGTACATGCTACGCCTCGTCATGGACATCTGCAAACACGATTACGACTTCGATAACTTCCTCGATGTCATTGATTACTTCAAGCGTGTCATCAACCTCTGTAAACAGATGAACTACTGTGAGTTCCACTCCGCAGAGTTCGAAGACTACCGCAAGAAACTCGATGCCCTCTTGGCAGAAAAGCAGTTGTAACACCCCGCATCTCAACAGCCTCAAACTACCTGTCAAAGACCAGTCAAATACCTGTCAATCCCGACGGTCGAACGACGGTCAAACGACGGTGAAGGCTAAGATGAGACTGAGGTAAGTTCAACAGTAGTTGAAAAAAAATGAACAAATGGTAAATGAATAAATCGTAAATAGTTTTATGGCTAAAGCATTTCAAAAAATATATACCCAGATCACGGCGATTACGAAAGCGACCTGCTCGCTGAAGGCGGAAGGTGTCGGTAACGATGAACTTGCTACCGTCAACGGCAAACTCGCACAGGTAGTAAAAATCATCGGCGATGAAGTGACACTGCAGGTGTTCCAAGGTACCGAAGGTATTCCGACCAACGCTGAAGTAGTGTTCCTCGGCAAGGCGCCGAGCCTCAAAGTGTCCGACCAACTCGCAGGCCGTTTCTTCAACGCCTATGGCGACCCGATTGATGGTGGACCGGCTATCGAAGGCAAAGAGGTGGAAATCGGTGGTCCTTCGGTGAACCCTGTCCGCCGTAAACAACCATCGGAGCTTATCGCCACAGGTATCGCAGGTATCGACTTGAACAACACCCTCGTTTCAGGACAGAAGATTCCGTTCTTCGCGGACCCGGATCAGCCGTACAACCAAGTGATGGCGAACGTTGCATTGCGCGCGCAAGCCGATAAGATTATTCTTGGCGGTATGGGTCTGACCAACGATGACTACTTATATTTCAAGAACGTCTTCACCAATGCCGGCGTGCTTGACCACATCATCTCCTTCGTCAACACGACGGAGAACCCGCCTGTGGAACGACTCCTGATTCCGGACATGGCACTTACCGCCGCTGAGTATTTCGCGGTAGAGAAACACGAGAAAGTGCTCGTCCTCCTGACAGACATGACGCTCTACGCTGATGCACTCGCTATCGTATCAAACCGTATGGATCAGATTCCTTCCAAAGACTCCATGCCGGGTTCGCTCTATTCCGACCTTGCTAAGATATACGAGAAGGCGGTTCAGTTCCCCGATGAAGCAGGTGGCGGTTCAATCACCATCATCGCCGTAACCACGCTTTCCGGTGGCGACATTACACACGCTATTCCGGATAACACCGGTTACATCACAGAGGGTCAGCTCTATCTCCGTCGTGACTCCGAAATCGGTAAAGTCATCGTTGACCCGTTCCGTTCACTCTCTCGTCTGAAACAGTTGGTTGCAGGCAAGAAGACGCGCGAAGACCATCCGCAGGTAATGAACGCTGCTGTTCGTCTCTACGCCGACGCCGCAAATGCCAAGACAAAGAAGGAGAATGGATTCGACCTTACCGACTACGACAACCGCTGTCTTGACTTCGCCCGTGACTACAGCCGCGAGATCTTGGCTATCGACGTGAATATCAATACCGTTCAGATGCTCGACATCGCATGGTCGTTGTTTGGCAAATATTTCAAACCCGAAGAGGTCAACATCAAAGCCGCATTAGTAGAAAAATATTGGCCGAAGAATTAAATACCCAAATGGCTAAATGAACCAATAAATGGTAAATGGTAAATGACCAAATGGTAAATTAAAATGGCAATTCAATATCAGTTTAATAAAACATCGTTGCAGAGCCTGGAGAAGGACCTTAAGATGCGGCAACGGACTTTGCCTACTTTGCAAAGCAAAGAGACAGCGCTTCGTCTCGAAGTAAAGAAGGCAAAGAAAGAGCTCGAAGACTTGGACAATGAAGTCGAGCGCCGCATCAAGGACTATGACCAGATGATAGCGCTTTGGGGCGAGTTTGACACTTCGCTCATCCACGTAGATGACGTGCGCATGTCGATAAAAAAGATTGCCGGCGTACGTATCCCCGTGCTGGATGAAGTTGTCTATACGACCAAAGAGTTCTCGCTCTTCTCTAGTCCGAAATGGTTTGCGGACGGCTTTGATCAACTCAAAACGATTGCGGACGTAGGCATCAGACAGGAGTTTGTGCGTCGCAAAGTGGACCTGCTTGAATATGCGCGAAAGAAAACCACGCAGAAAGTGAACCTCTTTGAGAAAGTACAGATACCCGGCTACCAAGACGCAATCCGCAAAATCAAACGGTTTATGGAAGACGAGGAGAACCTCAACAAGTCCAGCCAGAAGATTGTAAAAGCAAAGAAAGGAGGGCAGAACGATGATCAGTAAGATGAAGAAATATACCTTCTTGGTATTCCATCGTGACTACGATACCTTCCTGACGCAATTACGAGACGTGGGGGTGGTTCATATTTCAGAAAAGGCTGCAGGTCTTATCGAAAACGATGAGACGTTGCAAGCCGCTCTTCAGCATGAGGATGAACTGCGCCACTTGCTTGCACAGGGAGCTACCGATCAACTCATCCAGGAGCGTACAACTATTGAGGAACGCATAGCTGCTGCCAAAGAATCCGCCAGGCAGGTCGCTGTGTGGGGCGATTTCGAGGCCCAGCGTATCGATGCCCTCAAGCAAGCCGGTTATACACTACGCTTCTTCTCTTGCAGCACTAATGTATATCAAGAAGAGTGGGGTATAAAGGTCTCCGAGAATGAGGGTAAGACGTACTTTGTAGTAGTCGATAACTCGACATCTCAAAATATCGACAACCCGGATCTGCTTGAAAAATCCACCGAACTTCCCCAACCCGAGAAATCAGAAGCACAATGGTTGCAGGAAGTAGAGCATCTCAATGGTCTGCTCGCGGCTGCCAATGCCCGCATTGAGGCATGGCAAATCGCTCATATTGAGGAGATCAAGCAGCAATTGGCGGAAGCACGTCAGCAAATAGACTGGCAGCGAGTACAACTCTCTACCGACAAACTGGCAGATGGCGCATTATGTCTCATCGAAGGTTTCTGCCCTAAAGAGAAAGAACAGGCTCTCAATGAGATGCTCGAATCCGCACAGGTATATTTCGAATCGGAGGAACCGGCAAAAGAAGATAACACTCCCATCGAGTTGAAGAATAACTTCTATACGCGGTTGTTTGAACCTATCACGCGGCTCTATTCTTTACCGAACTACACAGAGTTAGACCCGACGCCGTTCTTTGCCCCGTTCTTTATGCTCTTCTTCGGATTGTGTCTGGGTGACGGCGGTTACGGTCTGGTTATCCTGCTTGCCGGACTTGCGGTTATCTTCAAGGCTCCGAAACTCAAGGAATGGGGATGGCTGGGCGTATTCATGGGCTTGACGACCATGGTCGTAGGCATTCTTACCGGCATGTTCTTCGGTATCAACCTGGAAGAAGTAGCAGTGCTTGCTCCGGTAAAGCAGTATTTCATAACGGAGACGAATGCTACCGTACACTTCATGGGCGGCGCATACCATCCGATGATGGTCTTTGCCATCCTGATTGGTATCTTCCAGATTCTTTTTGCCATGGGCTTTAAGGTGGTGAAGATTACGCTCCGTGACGGCTTTAAATATGCGGCATACGACTGCGCTTGGTTGGTTGCATTGGTGACGCTCATCGTCTGGTTTGCTCTTTCCGGATCACTCTCGCCGATAGGCTTATATACCATTTATGGTATATTGGGTCTGTGCGCATTGTTTATCCTGTTCTACAGCAACCCCGATCGCAAGGTCCTTTTGCTCAATATCGGAGGAGGTTTGTGGGGAACGTATAACATGGTCAGTGGCTTGTTGGGCGATGTGCTCAGCTATATACGTCTGTTTGCGTTAGGTCTCGCCGGAGGTATTCTCGGCAATGTCTTCAATGCGCTGGCATTGCAGGCCGGCGGCGCTTGTCCAAGCTGGATAGGATGGCTTCCTACATTGCTTATCCTCGTCTTTGGTCACTCTCTGAACTTCGCGTTGTGTCTTATCTCATCGGTGGTACACCCGATGCGTCTTACCTTCGTTGAGTTCTATAAGAATGCCGGATTTGAAGGAGGAGGAAAAGAGTACAAACCCTTTAAAAAATAAATTTGCAATCATAAATCATAAATTATAAATTAATACTATCATGACATTAAATTTGATTCTCGCCTTTATTGGCATCGCTTTCATGGTCGGTCTGTCCGGCGTAGGTAGTGTGTATGGTTTGACAATGTGCGGTAACGCAGTTGTCGGTGCATTAAAGAAACGCCCGGATGCAATGGGTATTTACATCCTATTGTCCGCTCTGCCTTCTACACAAGGTATCTATGGCTTCGTAGGTTACTTTATGGTTCAGAAGTACCTCACAGCAGGTATTACGACACTGCAAGCTGCAGCAATCCTCGGTGGTGGAATTGCACTGGGTTTGGTTGCCCTCTTGTCTGCTATCCGTCAAGGACAAGTTTGCGCCAATGGTGTGGCAGCTACCGGTAGTGGTCACAATGTGACTGCAGGTACCATGATCATGGCCGCTTTCCCGGAGTTCTACGCTATTTTGGCACTGCTCGTAGTAATTCTTATGGGCGGTCTGATGGGTGAACCCGTAGTGCTCTAATCCATTAACGCTAAACGAAAATGCTGAAAGCATTTGTATTCCCGGGACAGGGTAGTCAATTTCCGGGCATGTGCAAAGACCTGTACGATGCACATGAAGAGGCACGCGAGATATGTCAGGCAGCCGACAGGCTGCTTGGCTTCTCGCTTACCGATGTTATGTTCGGGGGAAGTGCAGAAGACCTGAAGCAGACCAAAGTGACACAGCCGGCTGTCTTTCTCCATTCCGTGGTGGCACAACGTCTTATGACCATCGAGAAACCGGACATGGTAGCCGGACACAGTCTTGGAGAGTTCAGTGCGCTCGTAGCATGTGGCGCTTTGCGTTTTGAGGACGCCTTATTATTAGTGTCCGCGCGTGCGCAGGCGATGCAGGCTGCTTGTGAGGCGAATCCCGGCACGATGGCGGCTGTCATTGGTCTCGATGACGAAAAAGTGGTAGAGATCTGTCAGACAATAGATGGAGTGGTAATAGGTGCTAACTCCAACTGTCCGGGGCAGGTGGTTATCTCCGGAGAAATAGAAGCGGTTGAGGCTGCATGTGTGGCTCTCAAAGAAGCAGGCGCACGCCGTGCGCTACGACTCAATGTCGGCGGTGCTTTTCACTCACCCCTCATGCAACCTGCTGCCGAAGAACTGAAGGCTGCTATTCTCAAAACGGAATTCAGAAAACCCTTCTGTCCTATCTATCAGAATGTCACTGCGAAAGCAGAAACAGAGCCGGAAATTATCCGCGAAAACCTCTTGAAACAACTCACAGCCCCCGTTCGCTGGACGCAATCCGTACAAAATATGATTGCAGATGGCGCAAATGAGTTCTATGAGTTTGGACCGGGAGATGTGCTCAAAGGAATGATTCGTAAGATAAATCCGAACGTGCAAGTCGGATAACTTCTTGCACTATACACCATATAATATTACGAAAATGATTAAGACAATCGGTGTGTTAACATCCGGGGGAGATGCCCCCGGAATGAACGCAGCCATTCGTGCGGTGACACGAGCTGCTATCGCGCAAGGGTTGCAAGTTAAAGCAATCTATCGTGGCTACAAAGGTCTAATAGATGGCGAAGTAAAGAGTTTTACTTCCCAAGATGTGTCAGGTATTATACAACGCGGAGGAACCATCCTCAAGTCAGCACGTTGTATGGAATTCATGACGCCCGAAGGCCGTAAACAGGCTCATAAGGTCATTCAGAAGGAAAAGATTGATGCTTTGGTGGTTATAGGCGGTGATGGCACTTTCACGGGGGGCCGTCTCTTTGCCCAGGAGTACGATATTCCTGTAATTGGCCTGCCAGGTACAATCGATAATGACTTATGGGGCACAGATGCTACAATCGGCTACGACACCTCGCTCGGTACGATTACCGAATGTATAGATAAACTACGTGACACTGCTACATCACACGAACGTGTTTTCTTGGTAGAAGTCATGGGCCGTGATGCCGGATTTCTGACGCTTAATGCCGCGATTGCGGGAGGCTGTGAAGCAGCTATCATTCCCGAGCGTGCGCAGGTGAAGGAACAGATTGAAGAAGCCATCGGTAGCGGAAAACGCAAAACGAAGAGTTCGTCTATTGTGCTGGTTCAGGAGCACGCAGTTGAAGGCGGAGCCGCAACGGTAGCCAAAATGATTGAGAAGATCCATCCGGAATTCTCCACCCGCGTTACTGTCCTTGGCCATTTACAACGCGGCGGAAGTCCTTCCGCCTATGACCGTATATTGGCATCCCGCATGGGGGTGGCTGCAGTGCAAGCTTTGCTGGACGGGCAACGCAACGTTATGGTTGGTATCCAGAATGATGACATAGTACTCATTCCCCTGAGTAAGGCCATTCATCAGAAAAAGGATGTCAAGGAAGACTCATGGCAAGCCCTCCTCACCCTGAGTATCTAAAAACAAATGACCAAATAGTAAATGACTAAATAGTAAATAAATTTATGATTTCCAAACGTTTAGAGGACGCTATTAACGCCCAAATCAATGCCGAGATGTGGTCGGCGTATTTATACCTCAGTATGTCTGCTTATTGCCAAGACAAAGGTTTAGCGGGTATGGCTAACTGGTTTGCTATCCAATTCAAGGAGGAGCAAGACCATGCGCAGATTTTCTACAACTACCTCATCAGCCGTGGTGGCCGTGTGCTGCTGAAGGCGATTGATGCGGTGGAGACGGAATGGGCATCTCCGCTTGCTGCTTTTGAGCATACTTACAAGCATGAGCAACATGTAACTTCGCTCATCAACAATCTTATGCAGATTGCCGTAGATGAGAAAGATTTTGCCGCTCAGAGCCGTCTCCAATGGTTCATCGACGAGCAGGTGGAGGAAGAAGAAAATGCCGTGGATATCATCAACAAACTGAAGATGTTGGACGGCAATTCCTACGGGCTTTATGTCCTGGACCAGGAACTCGCTGCACGCGTGTATGTGACTCCGTCGCCTTTGGCAGCAAAAGCATAACACATGGATATAGCGCTTCTTGTCATAGCATTTATCCTTATGCTGATAGGCATAATCGGTTGTATAGTGCCCGGTCTTCCGGGCACACCGATAGCCTATGCCGGTTTGTGGATTGCTCAGATCACAGAGCGTGTTGATTTCAACTGGCAATTTCTTCTTGTTTGGGGTATTGTCACGGTTGTTATCTCTGCGTTGGATTATATTGTCCCCGCATGGGGAACAAAGCGGTATGGCGGCACGAAATGGGGAGTATGGGGTAGTACCATTGGTGTTTTTGTCGGTTTGTTCGCCGGACCGTGGGGCGTGATTTTAGGGCCGCTCGTGGGAGCAGTCATCGGTGAATTGCTTGGTGGAAAAGCCGCGCAGGAAGCCTTGCGCGCAGGATGGGGTAGTTTCGTCGGTATTCTCTTCGGTACGGTTCTCAAACTCATCGCTTGTGGCCTGATGATTACTGCCCTTATCCAAGCTGTTTGGTAAACATTATTGGTCGCTCCCCGACCTAAAACTGGTGAAGATATGCGACGGAACGCATATCGAGTGCGGTGCCCGAGTAGTCCCCACTACGAGGAATAAGCACAAACATAGAATTGAAATAATTATTTAAAGCGTTTGCTTTTTGTTCGACACGCTCGAAACCCGGAGCGTTCTCCCAACGGAATGGGAGAAGAGGCATCCGCCTAAGAGGGAACATAAAAAATATTGATACAAGTGTGTATCATTATAAACATTAGCTTTATTGAGGAGTAATTCAATCTTCGACAAATTGTAATAGACTTCCGAGATATAGCGAGTGTTCGCACGTAAGTGTGGACTTTCTGCTTATATTGGAGTCTATAGGAGTCGAAGCCTGAATTACCCAATATACAAAACAGAAGTTCACACTTTTTTTGTGCTTATACGCTTGCTCGAAAACGCTGCAAAAGTACTACAAAACACGAATATATACAAGTAGCAAACACAAAAGGACCAAAAAGGACCATACATATTTCATAAAAAAGCCGTACCTTTGTACCGGCGATCGAAAAGTTTACAAAAAAAACTCATGGATCACTCCTCCTGCCTAATATCAAAGTGGAGGTAAATTAAAGATTAATTTTATGTTTATACAAGATTATCTAAAACGGGGTTTTGGTTCTATGACCAAAAATGATGTAGAGGTTTATGTATTTAATGAATTGCTTAAGGATCCGAAATACGTTTCATATTCGGATTATCAGTTTAGTAGGTTTCTACGTATACCACAATCAAAAGTTAAACGCCTACGTTATGAGGCAGATTTAGTTTATGGAGAAAAAAGTGAAGAAGAATACAAAAAAATGTTTATGGCATTATTGAAAAATGCCGTTGTGAAACCACACAATGAGAATCGCATACAGTTTGCAATGGAGGACAAGGGATTGTATCTGTATGTTGATAACATATTAAAGAAAGGAGGAAGATTCTCAGATCGATCATTTAACGCAGAGGTGTTTGAAATCTCTGTTGATGATTTGGCATACTTACTGGAGAATTGCATGTTACCTGAAGAAGAGAAAAAAGAAATCATGAGTAAGTATGAGCAAAAGAGAGAAAGGAGAAGCACCTTCAATGAGATTATTTTAGAAGTTATTAAAGGGTTCGCAAGTGGCGTCGGTAATGCAGCAGGCGTTGCAGCATGGACTTTTACGGCTTCGAATATAATTGCCATGTTTTAATTAAATATTTTAACAATTATGAAAAATCTATTGATTAATCGTGCCCTTGCGGCTAAGAAAAAGAAAATTTTTACTTTCTTCCTCGCGCTGGTAGCCAGCGTAGGAACAATTTTTGCAAAAGCAGTTCAAATCGGCGATTTGTATTACAACCTCGATGCCACCAACCAAACGGCAGAGGTCACATACAAAAGTTGTATAAATTATTATCAATATAATGCAGATTGGACTATCACCACAGCCAATATTCCTGCTTCTGTAACTTATGGAGGAAAGACATATACCGTCACAAGCATTGGATATCATGCTTTCGATGGTTGCATCAGTTTGACCTCTGTGACGATTCCCAATAGCGTCACAAGCATTGGAGGTTATGCTTTCCAATATTGTAGCGGTTTGACCTCTGTGACGATTGGCAATAGCGTAACAAGTATTGGAAATTATGCTTTCTATGAATGCAGCGGTTTGACCTCTGTGACGATTCCCAATAGCGTCACAAGTATTACAAGTATTGGAAAATACGCTTTCTATCATTGCACAGGTTTGACCTCTGTGACGATTGGCAATAGCGTCACAAGCATCGGAGAATGGGCTTTCTGTGGTTGCGAAAGTTTGACCTCTGTGACGATTGGCAATAGCGTCACAAGCATTGGAAATAAGGCTTTCTTTGGTTGCGAAAGTTTGACCTCTCCCGTATATAATGCACATGTGTTTGCATTTATGCCTACAACCTATTCAGGAGCATATACTATCCCCGACGGCATAGAATCCATCGCAGGTGGTGCTTTCTATGATTGCAGCGGTTTGACCTCTGTGACGATTCCCAATAGCGTCACAAGCATTGGAGTAGATGCTTTCTCTGGTTGCAGCGGTTTGACCTCTGTGACGATTCCCAATAGCGTCACAAGTATTGGGGGTTGGGCTTTCTCAGGTTGCAGCGGTTTGACCTCTGTAACGATAGGCAATAGCGTCACAAGCATTGGAAGTCGTGCTTTCTATAATTGTGACGGTTTGACCTCTGTAACAATTCCCAATAGCGTCACAAGTATTGGAGATCAGGCTTTCATTTATTGCGACGGTTTGACCTCTGTGACGATTGAAGCTGTAAACCCGCCAACATTGTCCTCTACGTTTAGTGGTGATTTTCCAATCTATGTTCCTTGTAATGCAGTAAATACTTATAAAACGGCATTAAATTGGGATAGTTGTGCAGAACGTATTTATGTAAATCCTGATTGTCCGAATATCACAGTTCGACTGGATCCGAGTAGTTGTTCCGGCTGGTCAACAGTTCGTCTTTGGGCTTGGACTGATGCTGGAAACCTTTTTAATAGATTGACAGGACAGGTCGTGGATAAGGACATGGATGGATGGTATTCATATACATTTGATGAGGATATCACTTTTGTAAACATCATTTGGAGTAATGGTACAGACCAAACAGTTAATATTGATGGGGTGACATCTTCTACGTGTTACGCACTCAATAGTACTTCAGGGAAAGCAATCACTGTAAGTATAGTTGATTGTGTAACAGGTCAGCCATTAGGTCATGCTGACGAAACAACTACTACCGATGTAACGGCAACGCCCAATGAGGACAACTCTGTTACGCTAACCTGGCCGGCAGTAAATGGCGCCGATACGTACACCATCGAAATCAAAAAGAATGGCGTGTCGGTTTGTACGCTTGTCTTTAACGCTAATGGACAATTGATTTCTATAAACTTTGCGGCTCCGGCTCGCGACGGTAAAGGGCGTAATGTACCGGCAGCAGAGCAATCTGCTAACGGATGGACGTATATTGTAACCGGTTTGGAAGGAAACGCATCGTACACGTACAGCGTCACGGTGAAAGATGTCAATGGTAATGTGCTGTTGAAGCAGTCGGTTGATTTCTCTACCGGCGATGAGCAAGGCATCGAAGACGTACTAAGTGACCAAGTACAATGTACCAAGGTTATTCGTGAGGGTCAGATCTTCATCCTCCGCGGTGACAAGACTTACACCCTCCAAGGTCAAGAAACAATCATGCCGTAAGGTTAAGAAGTAAAGTAAACTTAAAAAGGACTAAATACTACTATGTACATTCAAATCAGGGGAGCGCAAACTCCCCTGATTTGTTTATTTACCCCCCCCCCACCGCGGGCAAATGATTTTTGACGTAATGTAGAGAAAAAAATCAGAAATACTCGCTGACAGCAAACTCAAATTGGCTGATGAAGATTTGTTTGAAAGCGTGCAGGTTATTCTGCTCGTAGAAAATCAGCATTGCTTTCTTGTAATCAATCGAATCCACCGTGCGGAATGACAGCGGACAGTAACCATTAGCAATCAGCAAAGCATTACTTGTAATACGCGCTGTACGCTTGTTTCCATCCATAAACGGCTGAATATAACTGAGTAACAGCAAAGCCAGTAAAGCCTTCTCAAACACATTGTTTTTATTATTAATCAAATCGCAGGTTGCTTGTGTAGCTTCGCGAATTTGAAACTCGTTCTCCAATGGATGGTAGTTCGTGCCGGTAATACCTACACGACGATGACGCAGCCCTTTATCCACTGATAGTTCCTTAGTCAATAGCTGATGAATATCTTCGATATGATTAATGGTTAAGTGCTGCAAATAGTCTGGATTTTCCAAAACAAACCGCAGGGCATCTTTGTGATTAAGCAGCATTACTGCCTCCTCTTTGGTCTTACCATCCGCTGTTTTGCTTTCGCGCAACAAACGTTCGGTTTCCAAAAGAGAATATGTATTACCTTCAATTTGTGATGATTTCCAACTAAGGTCAATACCCAGTCGTTCCATCTCCTTGCGATATTCGTTCTCGGACATGTTATCTATATGGCTGCGAAAAACGGCCTGCAAGGATTGAAGATGTTCAGTTTCTTCTTGTGTAAACAGATCTACTTCCGGTAATTGACGTGTGATGAGGTCAAAATTGAAGCCGGTTTGTACTTGCCGCTTATCAATATCGTCAGCAAAATAAGTATCCAAGTTGAGTGGCATCAGAAGGTGCGCACGGCTTGATAAGGAATAGCGTGTTGCGCGCGCCTTTCCTTCCACGATAATATCTCCGGTATCTATTGCAGCAGCAATGAGTCTTTTAAGAGTCGCATCGCTTCCTTGAAAGTTTATACCAAGACGAATATCCTCACGTGAAGAGAGAGGATGATAGTGCAAAAAATGCAGTATTTCACGAGATGTTTCCATAGTCATTTTTGAAAATCGGTGCAAAATTACAAAAAATATTTCAATAATCGGCTCACTTTGAGCCCAAAAAATACAAAAAACTTACTTTTTTGAGCCGATTCTGCAAAAAAACTCTCTTTTTTTACATACAGGCGAAGCATAAAGGCAAAAAAAAGGACCAAAAAGGACTTTGCGTATATGAACGAAAAGCAGTACTTTTGCGGCAAATTTCAATGCAGAGCCCGAAAAGCTATAGAGAGTAGGGAAAACAAACTATCTAATCTAATATGAAAAAAATTAAAATGATTGCCGTTGCTATCTTAGCTGGTTTAATGTGTATCGCATGTACACCGAAGAAAGAGAAATTATTGTGTGCCTATGAAGAGGCTTGTCAGAAAGGAGATGCTATCGCAGCAATGAAAGTAATTTCTGAAATAGAGAAAGAATTTGGCAGTATAGATGCAATAGATTCTATTTATTCAGAAACAGACCTTACTCGCTTTGAAACAGCATCTGCCATTATGGAGCAAAAAGCAGCTCAGCAGGCAATGGAGCAATTAAACAGCACAATGGAACAAGTTAATAAAGCTAAAAACGGTTATTCATTTGATGATGAAGATGATGAATAATTGACAAACTCAGGCGGGCTAAATGCTCGCCTGAGTTGTGTTTATCCTATCCTTTGGGGCGTATTTTTTAATACTATTCGCCTCTAATATTTGCATATATCAAAAAAAAGTTGTACTTTTGCACTCCTAAAACACTGTATCGCTATGACCTATACATTTGTAGCCAGCCGGATTTCCGGCAACGGGAACGCCGTTTTCCCGGACAAACTGATTATTGATGATGACAAAGTGACCTATTACAAGGGCAAAATCATCGGTTATGACCAATCCGTCATTATGCGCGAGCGCATCGGCTCTGTGTCACTCAGCCAGCACCTGCTGTTCGGCGACATCGTCATTGAGAGCAAAGGAAGTCAAACTATTCACGCCGAAGGCTTCACCCGTTCCGATGCCAAACAGATATTGAAACTGCTTTCATAACAATGAATAAATACGCACCCGAAATAACAACCCTGCGGATGGATATTGAGCATGAAGTGAAACGCAAGATCCGTACGCCGTATGATTTTGAGTTCCTCGCCGGCGTCATCTGGGAACGGCTGCATGAGAATATATCTCCCACTACGCTCAAGCGTCTCTGGGGGTATATCGACGGCGCAGACACCACGCGCAGAATGACACTTTGTCTGCTCGCGCAGTTCCTCGGATTTGCCGATTGGGAGACGTATCTTGCTTCGCTTGCCGCGCGCACGGATATAGAGAGTTCGGCGTTTGAAGGAGAAGGCGTTCGTATCAACGACCTGCAGCCCGGAGACAGGGTAGAGGTGACCTGGCTACCCAACAGACGGTGTGTCTTCCGCTATGAAGGAGATGCGTATTTTACGGTCATGGAAGCCGAGAACGCCAAACTGCGCGTCGGCGATTCGTTCGACACAGCCTGTTTCCTCATCGGCAAACCGATGTACCTGGATAATTTACAAAGGGACAAAGTACCAAGTACAAAGGAGAGCGTCTCCTATGTCGCCGGCTCAAAAAACGGTCTGAACTCTGTTAAAAAACTATAATATGGAAAGTTCGTCTGACTTCATAGTGCCGGATGATTTCTCGTCAGAATGGCGTAATATCGTTCTTGTACAAACCCATTCGCGCACCCGGATATACACCGCCACGCGTTATGGGCGGCGTTTTGTGCTCAAAGGGCTCACACCGGAAACGGCCTCTCTGACGGACTACCGGTTACAACAAGAACAGGAGTTCCAACTCGGTATCCAGCTTGTCCATCCAAACATCGCCGCCACCTATTCTCTGGAAGAAATAGACGGAGTAGGGCGGTGTATCGTGCAGGAATGGATTGACGGAAACGGGTGTTCTCACAACTCATGGATGCGCTCGAATACATCCATAGCCTGCAACTCGTCCACCATGATCTCAAGCCGGATAATATCCTTATCACCCGGAATGGCGCGAACGTCAAACTGATCGATTTCGGTCTGGCGGCGACGGACGCTACTATCACATCCGTTCCGAACGACCCGCGCAAAGACATTGAGACCCTGCAACGCCTCTTCCCGGACATCTGTCCTAAAGGACATTTTGCCAACATAGCCGCCTTGCGCAAAACTCTCAACCGCCGCAAGCGTTTCATACGATTGCTGCCGGTTATCCTATCCGCCCTTCTGTTAACGGCGGCGATTACGCTTTTCTACCTCTCATGGTATGAACGCCATCTGGAGCAGCAGCGTTTTGAGACGATGATCGCGCAGGTTGATTCGTGCATTGCTAAGGAGCGTGCGTATCTCTTGGAGATGATTAATAACTGCGATTCGTATGACGCTGAAAATGAGGAGGAAAGTTGTTATACCCGATATAGCGAGTTTGTGCAATCGCAATGGGCGGTGCGCGACTCGCTTATGAACCTGTATGAGGAGAACGATCCGCTGCGAGAGCAGTGCTGGCAATACTGGGTGCGCCAAGAAGCCCAAATGAACACCGAACTGATTCCTTTATTGTCATCCAAACTCAAATAAGTTATGGCACGGAAATTGTGAACTATGGCGATGAGGTTCAACTCCTCAATGACGGTCGTTGGAAATGTGTCCGTGGCTCGTACGTGAGTTATGTCGGTTAAAGGGAGTAGGGTATGCCCTGCGGGATGTCTTCGGGCTTGTTGATGATGAAGATCTTCATAGCAATAGATGAAGGGAACTGCGCGAAATAAGGATCATCCGACAAGTACCAATCAATAGACTCTATCGGGAAACGGCGCGGAGCCATCCTGTTCCAATAGCGTATATGCTTTTCCTGTTTTGGCACGACTTTGACGCCTGTCTTTCCATCAGCGAAACGCACAACAGCCACCACACGTTGCTTGTGAACGCGTGCCTGCGCTTGCTGCTCTTCGTTCAGACGATGGGAGATAGTAATATGCCGATGACCCTCCGCGTTGATACGCGCCATCTCGGCACGGAATAGACGGCCATGCGTGGACGTGTCGCGGAGTTGACGGACAGCAATAGCATAATGAATCATCTCGTGCAGAATGGTGTCTTGGACCAGTTCTTCCGGAAGATCTATCCGCACATTGATCCGCAGTACGAAATCTTCGTTCCTGTATCCGCCGAACCATCCCTGGCGTTTGCGCACGAACGTCACCTTGCCCAAAAATCCCTTGGCATGGCTCAACTTTACCGGCAATGGTGGTAACTGCCCGCCGAAGAACTGCCGGTTAAAAGCGTCAAAATACGTTTGGATATACTCAACAGTCGGTTTCACGCTTCGTTTTTCATAATGATTGAATAAAATATATTGTTCCAAACAAAATCAAGTGCAAAAATACTGCTTTTTTCGTAAACAGCCAAATAAAATGAACAATTATTACATTTTTGTGGATAAAAATTAGGGAACTTCAAAATTTTGGATAATTTTGGATAATTTTGGACTAATAAAAACAATTATCGATTTTTGACACACGCTCATTTTTATTATTTTCCCCTCTAACATTTGCATATATTAGAAAAAAGTTGTACCTTTGTGGTCGGAAAAAGGCGTAATGATATAATACCCATAAAGACCAAGATGAAAGATGCTGAAGAACAATGGCATTGGCAAGAACCGGAGACGACATGGAAAGGCGTGGGAATATACCACATAACCATGGTTGTGTCCGGTAGAAAGCCGTTGTTAGGAGAATTGGTCGTTCCTGACAATGATCCGCAGCAGGCAAGGGTGGAATTGACACCATTGGGTGATGAGATAAAGGAGTGTGTAAAAACAATCCCGAATCATCATCCGGAGATACAGATTCTCGCGCTACGGATGATGCCGGACCATGTCCATTTTATCCTTCATGTAAAGCGCAAGATGGAAATTGGCATAAAAGCCGCTATACGCGGTTTTTGGCAGGGCGCTAAGATCATCGGACGTGCATATACATCGTCAATTAACCCGAATGACATTCGGGATAACGAACGACGTGTTGATCCCATTTTTAATGAGGTACCATTCATTCGCCCTATGTCAAGGCGAGGCCAGTTACAAGCGATGATACACTATGTACAGATAAATCCCCAGCGTTTGGCGACCAAACTTCTGAAACCGGGATTCTTCCGAGTGCAAGATGGGATTGAAATAGCCGGACGCACCTATAGCGGAGTGGGGAACGCCAAGCTTCTACAGGAAAGGCATTTTATGCCGGTTCATGTGCGGCGGACAATGGTTGATGAGGCGGAGCATGGAGATAATCAACGGCTTCGGGACTATAAGAACCGTTGTGTGTTGGCTGCAAGAAACGGCTCGGTGATGGTCTCGCCGTTCATCAGCGAGCATGAGAGAGCGGTTCTGGAAGTGCTCCTAAAAGAGAAACATCTCATTATTTACATTTCAGATAATGGTTTCGGGCAGTATTTCAAACCATCAGACGGCTTGTTTGATGCAGTTGCAGAGGGGCGTTTGCTTATTCTATCCCATTGGCCGTTTGACCCGAAGAAGAAACAAGTAACTCGCGCTGAGTGTGTCGCCATGAACAAGATGGCAGAAGAGATTTGCAGCATAGTCCATTATTCCGAATGACATTCGGAGTCAAGTTACCATCATCAATGAGTCCGTATTACTCCACTAAATTACATTTATCCGCGCCTCACAAGTGCGGATTTTTTGTTAATCTTCAAAAATTATTTGCATATATCAAAAAAAAGTAGTAATTTTGCAGCGCAAAACAAAAGTTTTGCTGTATTGAGCCCACGCTGATGGGGTCCCCAAGAATTGGAAATTATTGGGGAGAGCGAGTACATCCGAGTATTCACTACTAAAACGTAGTTTTGGTACATATACGAGGATAGTAAGCGCGACGGGTGGGTGAAGTACGGACATATTGAAAAAAGCGTCTTACGCGCTTTGTTTTGGCTGGTTAGAATCTGGTAAATTCAATATGATAACCAAAACAATGCAGCACAAAGATGCTCATTAGTGTGTATATCTATAATGTACGCGCGTATTTGGCGTACATATATACATACAGCGTGGGCTACGGTGTTGTTTGTTCAGTTATCAGGGCAATACCAGAGCCTTAACCAGCGGAACAGCAATATTGCAGCTCCGCTTTTTTGTTGTGTATTATTACAAACAAACACCATAAACAATTAAATTTATTACAAAATGAAAAAGTTATTCTTTTTAGTATGTGTGATGATGTTGGCGATGCTGACCTTTGCACAAGAGACCAAGAAAGTCGCGATCCTAGAAGTGGTGGATCGTCAAGGCAATGTATCTTATGCCAACAAACTGATTCTGCGCTCAAGTTTGGCTAAAGCCATTACCAACACGCCCGGGTATGAAGCTTATGACCGTACGGACATGGATGCCATTTTGGGCGAGCAGAATTTCCAACGTACGGGTATGGTCAGCAATGACCAAATCAAGCGCTTGGGAGAAATGACGGGTGCCAAGTATGTATTGGTTGCAGAAGCAGCGGTTGTGGATGCCACCACCATGTACATTACTGCTAAGTTGTTGGATGTGGAAACCGCCCGTACAGAAAAAACAGACAACCAAATGATGGGTAATAATGCCAAAGAAATTCAACGCGGTAGTCAGGAGTTAGCAGCAAATCTAATTAAACCTGTTGTTGCTTCATCTTCAAAACAGCATGTAGTTAAATCTGAGAAAACTACGAAGCATGAAGAAGAATCAACTCCCAGAAGTGGTGTAATAACAAAGGTAAGCCGTAATGAATATCGGATGAACGGTACCAAAATGGATAGAAAAGCCTACGAGGATTTCCTCATTGAGAACTGTCCTGAGGCATGGAGAAAACATAAAAACGGCAAGAATGCGGTTGCTGCCGGTTGGACATTCTTTGGCGTAGGAGCTGCTATGTGCGGTGCATGGGGATTGTGTGCCGCCCAAAATAGCGACATGGAAATAGCAGGACTTGTAGTAGGTAGTATGGGAACTGCATTTGCAGGAATAGGTTTGTTTACCTTTATTGGAGGTTATGCTTCAAAAGCAAAGGCTTTGAAAATATATAATAACAAGTGTGCTAATAATCCGATTTCGCTCAATTTGAAAGCGGATCAATATGGTCTCGGATTGGCTATCAACTTCTAAAGAAACAAAATATAAATCCTTAAAATAATCACAGTTATGAAAAAACTATTTATCTGCTTGATGGCGATTTGCCTCGGCTTGTCCATGAATGTAAGTGCTCAATCCAAGACCCTTGCAAAGCAAAAAGCAAAACAAGAGAAGAAAGAGTACAAACAGAAAGTAAAGAAATATCAGAAAGAAGGCTGGGAAATCTTTGGCTCGTCACATACCTTGGAGATGTGCCTGCTCAACCATTATGAGGCATTAGAGAAAGACGGTGTGACGGAAGTTACCGGTTTCGCTACTTCAGCCGTCAAGAACATCGGCAAAGACAAACTGATGATGTCTGCATGCACTGCTTATGCACAGCAAATCGGCAGTTATGTCAAAGGGCGTATCGTAGAGGATATGGGTTCTATTGTTTCCACAGAAGAGTTAGAGGAGTTTGAGCATTTCTACGCAGCGTATGAAAACAATGTAAAAGCAGAGATCCGCGGCGAATTGCGTCCGTCATATACCATTTACCGCCCTGTCAAGATTCATGGCAAGGACGCGTTTGAGTTTGAGGCGCATTATATCGTTGACGAGGCTGCCGCTTCACGTGCCCGTATTCGTGCCTTCAAGAACGCCGCCAAAGAATCGGCTGTGGCACAGAAATATGCGGAGAAGGTATCTGAGTTTATCAACGAAGCTGAATACGTTGAAGAATAAATGCGCAAATTATATCTAATTTGTTTGCTGTGGAGCGTCTTGCCCCTTGCTGCACAAGTGCCGGACTGGTATAATGTAGCAAGTCGCAAGACGCACTATCCTTCTGAAAGTTATTATACGGGCTATGTGGAGGGAAACCGACAATCTTCTGAAACATTAGAGAATGCAATTGCACGCCTAAAAGACGCTGCGCGAGTAGAGTTGGCGACTACGATCCGAACGTCCATTGAGCAGACGATGGATAGCCGCACACAAAGTGATATACAACAAAGCGGGACATATTTTGACGAACAGATTCGCGAGACGTTTATTTCAGAAACTCGGATTTCGTCTAGTATTAAGGATATACCTGGATTGAAGGCGGAAACATATCAAAATCCAAAGAACGGTGAGATTTGTGCATTTGCATATGTTAAAAGAAGCACTTTGATTAATCATCTAATCAAACGAATTACGTTATTGTCCAGCAAAGCGGAGAATGATTGGCAGCAAGCGCAAGAGTTGAAAGATAATGGTCAGAAGATGCAGGCCCGCAGTATGGCAGCGCGTGGATTGCAGCAGTTAGCACAAGCGGAAGAAGCCCAAAACTTATTGGTCGCCGTAGATGAGACCGCAGATGAAGAAACGCTACAATTTGAACAAACGCGGTCGCTTTATCGGCAACTGAAGGCATTGTCAACCGAATTACAAAACGCTATCGCAGTTTATCTGGAATGTGAAGCGCAATTGTTCAGCGGCAAATACACAGCATTGAAGGGTGCGATAGAAGGTGCGTTTTCTGAGCAAGGCGTGTCCTTTGTAAGCAGTGCGGATAAGGCAGACTGGGCAATATATATAAGTGCTTCGGCGAAAGAACATGCCAAATCCAATTTCGGTTCTATGAGCAACTATGCCACTTTTGTGGAAACACATATCGATATAGACCAAATAAACACAGGAAAACGCATTTATAGCAGTGGCCTTACTTCTGGTATCGCAAATCACACAAGAGGTTTTGAACCTGCTGCCCGAGAGGCATACAAGAACATTACTCCTCAAGTAATAGATGTTCTTAAAAAGCAAATAGGGCTTTAAATCTTATTCCTTATTCAGCAATACTTAGTGGCGGGGTAGCACCTCGCCCTAATTTTTATTACCCCACCACGGGCAAATGATCTTTGACGTACAGTAGAGGAAAAGTTATTCTTCTCCAAGAATTTGCAGCATTTGTGCCGGAGTTACCACTCGCGGATCTATCGGAAAATGCTTCAAGTTGCCGGTGACAAGAAATGAATCTTCTTCAGAAAGTGCTACCTCATAGAAAACACGGTCGTCTTCATCAATCAGTAACTCACCAAATGATGTCCGATTAGTAAAAACTCCGTTCTTTCGAATATGAGCTAATAACGTGTCCCGTTCTACTGGGTTTATTCGAAGATGAGGACGTGAAAGAACATCTACATATTCAGCGATTATTTCGTCGTTATACAGGGGTATAATTTCTCCTATAAATAATCGCTGAACGACTTTTGATGTGGCAGATTCAAGATTATGCGTCATATACGCAGACACAAAGACGTTCGTGTCAATTACTGCATATATCATATGTTTTGCCATTTAGATTTTGCCTTGTTTAGCCAATCGCTCTTTACGCTCACGACGAGCTGCACGAATCTCTTCGTTAATCTCTTCCAGAGTCATTTCCGGTCTGTCAGAACGATCAGCAGAAAGAAAGGCTTCCAGTGCGCGTTTACCTGTCTGATCCTCTTCGGCGCTAATCGTGAAAGGAATAGAACGCGTACGAACCACGGCATTGATAAACACATTTACTGCCGCATTAACACTCATACCGAATTGCTCGCAGAGTGCGTCAAATTGCCGCTTAATGTTATTGTCCACACGGATGGTCATTGCTGTTTGTGCCATAATAGTTCCTCCTATTTGATGTTAATTGATTTCAATATGATTTCATTTCGACTGCAAAGATACTACAAATAATCCGAATATGCAAGTTTTTATGCAAAAAAATGAAAATTTAGTTCATTTTATTTGAAAATATCAAATATTTTTTGTACCTTTGCAGCCGCAAAGGTTTTTCTGTATGCAGAAAGCTACAAAATACAAAATGAACATCGGAATAGGGGCGTTGATTGCGCTGATCTATGTGCTGATTCCGATAGATGTAGCCCCGGACGCTATGCCGGTTGTAGGATGGATAGATGACCTGGTTGCCGTACTGTTAGCCGTCACAAACGGACTCGTCTTCGCCTCCAAACTCAAGAAAAATAAGTGAGAGTAGGGGACTCACCCCTAATAAAAGAGCTATTTATGACGTAAAAACATTACTGGAATGTATCGTAATAATATGGTGAAGAACCAAATATGAACTAAATAAGGACTAAATAGGAACTAAAGAAGAACTAAAGAATTATGTAAAATAGATTTTAAGTTTAGAGTTTAGAGTTTAGGGGTTAGAGGTAAAAATATAAAAAAAATAGATAGAATATGGCAAGAGCAGAATTGAGTCCGGGCATAGAGAGTTTGCGCGGAAAACTGGCCGGCTGGTCCGGCATGCAAGCAAGGTTTAAGAAATGGAAAGATGACTCGGGGCATGTGATTAAAGTAGGACCTCAAGAGATTTTTAAGCGTCGGAGCCGGGATTATAAACATAGCCCCAGAACAGCGGCGGAGGCCGCACAGGCAGCGGTATGGCGCGAGGCTTGCCGCGAGGCGAGTGCAATCATCAAAAACAAGAATCATCCGAGATACGCAGAACTGCGTGGACGATGGAACGCGCAGTTTAATGGCGGCTGCGACGCTTTCTTAAATGAAGGGCGCAAGGAGAAGGTCGTTTACGGGATGTTTCCGGTTTTTGTGCGGATGGTGATTTTGAAAGAGAAAAAAGAACAGAACGGAGAATAAGTAACAAGGTTCGCGCAAAGATGCGCGAAAAATGCACAGAGAAGATGGGACCGGTATTAAATACCGGGACAATAAACAAAGTCAAAAAAAGAAAGAAATCAAAAAAATCAAAATCTGCCAAATTGTCATACAGAAATATTTGGTATGATTATTGTAATCGCAATATTGAATCCAAATACAGCCGTTACAAACATAATCGGCATTATGTAAAATAGCGTCAGAAAGAATTAAGCTAATATGAAAGAAAGCGATATAAGAGAAGACCAATGGTATGAGGTGTTGCCGGTGAAGAATATTGTACTCTTCCCCGGTGTGTTGTTACCTGTGGCTGTTTCCCGTCCGAAGAGCCTTAAGCTGATCAAAGAGGCCCGCAAGAACGAGACACCGCTCATCGTACTCACACAGAGAGATGATTCCGTTCAGGAACCAACATCCGACGACCTCTATCCATTAGGAACAGTCTGCCGTGTGGTTCAGATTGTTCCTGTGCCGGATATGGGCGATGACCATGTGATGGCCATTTTAGAAGGTGTGGCACGTGTGCAAGCTGTGGATTTTCAGGAGAATGAATCCGGAATATGGACAGCCCGCCCCCTCGTTCTGAAGGAGAAAATGCCACAGAAAGGTGACAAACAATTCATCGCGGCGCATGAGAGTATCCGCGACCTGGTACTTCGTATCCTGAGCAACCGCGAGGATTCAAATCCCCAGGTGGATATACAGATGACGCTTCGCAGTATCGGCAACGGTCCTACCCTTGTTAACTACGTCTGCGCGGTGTATTTCTTCTCCACGGCCCAGAAAGAGGAGTTGCTTGCCATCGATTCGCTGACAGAGCGCGCGACGTCTGTCCTGACACTCCTGGAGAAGGAAAACGAGATGATGAATATCAAAGCCGATATCCGTCGCCGTACGCATGAGGCTATGGACAAGCAGCAACGCGATTATTTCCTGCAACAAGAGATAGAGACTATCAAACAAGACCTGGGTGACACGGGTGCGCAGACTATCAAAGAGTTACGCGAGCGTGCACAAGACAAACGTTGGTCAGAGGTCGTTCAGGAGGTATTCAACAAGGAGTTGCAACGTCTGGAACACATGCCAACACATTCTCCGGATTTCTCCACTCAACTCAGTTATTTGGAGTTGATGCTCGAGTTGCCTTGGGGTATTTATTCCGAAGACAACTACGACATGAAGCATGCTCAGGAGGTTCTTAACCACGATCATTTTGGTTTGGACAAAGTGAAGGAACGTGTTGTCGAATATCTTGCCGTGCAACGCCAGTTGGGTCTTCGCAGCGAGAAAGAGAAAGAATCCAATCCGGTAAAGTCCCCTATCCTATGCCTTTACGGCCCTCCGGGTGTCGGTAAGACAAGTCTCGGAAAGAGTGTCGCTGAAGCCCTTGGCCGCAAGTACGCGCGTATCTCTTTGGGCGGTCTGCACGATGAGGCGGAGATTCGCGGACACCGCCGTACATACATCGGCGCCCTGCCCGGGCGAATCATTGACGGCATTAAGAAATGCGGCACGTCGAATCCGGTCTTTGTGCTCGACGAGATAGACAAGATCGGTGCCGATTATAAAGGCGACCCGACGTCCGCATTGCTCGAAGTACTGGATCCGGAACAGAATAGCGCATTCCATGACAACTACTTGGATGTCGATTACGACCTGAGTCATGTGCTCTTTATCGCGACCGCCAATAGTCTGGACACCGTTCCGCGTCCTCTTCTCGACCGAATGGAACTCATCGAGATGACCGGTTACCTTCAGGAAGAGAAAGAAGAAATCGCAAAACGGCACCTGATTCCCAAGGAACTGAAGAACCACGGACTCAAGTCCTCTCAACTGAAGTTCAAGAAAGAGATTCTCGGACATATCATCGATGATTATACCCGTGAATCCGGTGTGCGCAGTTTGGAGCGACAGATCGCAACTATCTGCCGTAAGATCGACACCAAGCTCGCGCTGGGCGAGGATTATAATGTTTCGGTGACGCTCGACGACCTGCGCGCGTATCTGGGCCAGGCGCGTTACAGCCGCGACAGCTGGGAGACCAACAAATACATCGGAGTGGTGACAGGCCTAGCATGGACCCAGGTGGGAGGTGAGATCTTGTTCATTGAGACAAGTCTCTCAGCCTCGAAAGCCCCCACTCTTACGCTCACAGGTAACTTAGGCGATGTCATGAAGGAATCCGCCACGCTGGCATTGGGCTACGTGAAAGCGCACGCCAAAGAATTAGGTATCAAGCCCGAAGTCTTCGAGAAGACCTCCGTGCATATCCATGTACCGGAAGGCGCTATCCCCAAAGACGGTCCATCAGCCGGTATCACGATGACTACCGCGCTTGTAAGTGCCTTTACAGGACGTCTTGTCAAACCGCGCATCGCCATGACCGGCGAGATGACCCTCCGCGGCAAAGTGCTGCCTATCGGCGGTGTCAAAGAAAAACTGCTCGCGGCGAAACGAGCAGGAATCACGGATATCATACTCTGTGAAGACAACCGTAAGGATGTCGCGGAAATAGCACCGATTTACCTCAAAGGCCTGAATCTGCACTTTGTGCACGACATCAGCGAGGTGCTTAAGATAGCGTTGGTGTAAACTCCTGGTAGGTACCGTCGGTGTAATAGACGACGATATTCTTGATTTGTTTAGAAGGAGCTGCAGGAACCTGCGGCTCTTCTTTTTGTGCTGCACGGGGCGCTTTCTCCTTCGGATCAGGTGCTTGGGCATCAAACAACCCCGGTTCTTTTCCCGGCTCCGTGCGCCACATTTCGCCTCTCCCTGCTATTAACCACTCCGGATTCAGCGTAGGATAGCGCTCCATAATACGTTTCATCACGTCTAAACTGGGATTATTGCGGCCAGACATCATATTGCTGATCGTTCCGGGCTGCACATGAATCTCCGCAGCAAACTGCCGCGCCGTTAAGTTCATCGACTTAATGACTTGTTCTATACGTTCTTTTTCACTCATAATTAGTATTCAGTTATTAGTATTCAGTTATCAGCTAAAAATCGCTGCAAAGGTACAAAATAAATGTGAAATACACAAATATATGCAAACTTTTTTGCAAAATATTTTTGTAATTTGTGAATATAGATAATAAAGATTTGTGAATATCTACATTCTAAATAAGCGCGTGGAACAATTTTGCCTGCGCATCACTCGATCCGGGCAACAGTACCGCATAAATCGCCGTAATATATTACTACTTTACTTTATATATAACGCATAAATCGCTCATTTTAAGCACTTTAAACAATTTATCAACCGTAAACGTAGCTTATAACGCGCCACACATCCAATTGGCTTATAGTGCAATTTTATTCTACTTTAAGTAATTTGCATAACTATTGATATTCAGTAAGTTACGTTTGTAATCGAAGTGTAAAATCAACAATTTCCACTGCCCTACTCCCTTCCGGTAAGATCAAACATTTTTGAATAATCCGTCTTGTATATTCTGCTGTTTGTGAATTTTGTGTTTGTCGACATTTTGCTTGTTTTGATGCAACTTGTGAATGGAAGATTTGTGAACAAAACCAGGCGTTACTATATTCACGTTTATTCTGCATAAATTTCTAAATATTTTCTTGCATAATTCACAAAAATGTATTACTTTTGCATTCGAAATTTGAACGATGTAATTCAGTTACTATTGTCCATTAAACCTAAGCTATTATGAAAAATTTCTCTGATTTTTACCATCGAACGCAAAACTTTATCGTGCGTTTGTTTGTGGACTCCTCCACTCCCCTTCCTCCGGAAAACTACTCCAGTTGTTTACAATTGGGAACCTATTCCAGAGTGCATCACTAAAAAAACGGCCTTCGGGTCGTTTTTTCTTGTGTATTTCAAATATTTGTAGTATCTTTGCAGGCGTTATGCTACTCTATCCGAATTGTAAGATAAATTTAGGGCTGCGCATTGTGCGTAAGCGCCCGGACGGCTACCACGATCTGGAGACGATCTTTGTGCCTATATACGGGCTACATGATGAGTTGGAGGTGAATAAGGCCCCGAATACAATTTCGGGAAATGGACGAAGGGAGATTGTCTTTGAACAGGAAGGTATTGCGGTGGATTGCCCGGCGGAGGATAACTTGATTGTCAAGTGCTACCGCGTTATGGCGGCCAAATACCCGCAGATAGGAGCTATTTCTGTCCGTTTTAAGAAAAATATACCTTTTGGCGCAGGTCTCGGAGGCGGTAGCAGCGACGCTGCACACATGGCTATCGCCCTTAATGAGCTCTTCGGTTTGGGTCTGAGCAAAGCGCAATTAGCCGAAGAAGTGCGTCCCCTTGGGGCAGATTGTCCGTTTTTTATCTACAACACACCTTGTTACGCTGAAGGCATTGGAGATATTCTCACCCCTATTGATCTTGACCTGAAAGGTACGCGTATCGTGCTTATCAAACCGGAAGAAGGTGTGAGCACCAAAGAGGCTTATAGCGGGATAAAACCAAGCAATGATACGAGCAAAGCCCGTCTAATGAGCGCAACGAAGTTGCTCGGTGATGCTTCTACGCAGCTGAATGATGTATTCGTCAATGATTTTGAGGCGACTGTTTTTCCGCATCATCCGATCATAGCAGACATAAAAAAACACCTACTGGACGCAGGTGCTTTTTATGCTTCGATGTCGGGAAGCGGTTCAACGGTGTTCGGGCTTTTTAAGAGCAATCCGGAAGGTCGTACCGACGCCAACCTGGCTTTGCTTAAGCAGAAGTTTGCCACCATGGTACTCCTCGACGATACGTTTGGCGAGTGGAAGTCCTAAGCCCCACCCTCTGTCTTTCGAAGTGAAGCCCGGTTCAAAGATACGTCTTTGCGCCGCACTTTCTATGCCTTTACCCGAGTCCTCGATATCCAACATCACTTCATGTTCATTCTCATGAATCTGCAGTCTAATGGTGCCTTTCCCGGAAATAGCATCTACCGCGTTCTTGAGCAGATTCTCAACCACCCACTGCATAAGCGGCGCGTTCAGCGCTACGATACGCTCTACGCCATCCAGACAGCTGTCATCTATCGTGATCCGGTTGCTTACACGCGCCCGCATGTATCCGATTGCTTCTTCGACAACCGGAATCAGGTTGCATTCCTGCAAATCCGGCTCGCTACCAATCTTCTGGAAACGGTCTGCAATCATCTGAAGACGTTCTATATCGCGCTTCATCTGCGGCACATATTCATCCGTCGGATACTTATCCGCCAACAGTTGCTGCCATGCATTAAGCGATGAGATCGGAGTGCCCAACTGATGGGCGGTTTCTTTACTTAATCCGACCCATAGCCTGTTCTGCTCACTGCGTTGTCCCGTCAGCATGACCACAACAGCTATCGCAATGAAGATAAAGATCAATGCAAACTGGACATAAGGCACTATGCGGAGATTCGTCAGCAGACGGCTGTCATCCCAATAGATATACTGCGTTGTTTGCTCATCAATCTTCAACTCTATTGGACCGTGATGACCGGAAGGTGACAGGTGAAAATTGGAAGTAGAAAGGTTATTTTCCTTTACATTACGACTGGAGAGCACATTTCCATCCTTATCGCAGATAAACACCGGAATAGTGGTGTTCTTCTCGATAATGGACATGAAGAAATCGATATCGGCATCGTCCTCAGCCACAATCAGTTGTTGTGTAGCATCGGCCCAGACAGCCATGTTCTTCTGCTCCTCAATCCGGAGTTTACGGGCCAGATTATTGGTAAACAGCACTGAGACCACCACGATTATCATGGCGGTCACCAGTACCATTGTGCCAATTTGTCGATTTGACATATAAAATGACAGGTGAAAAGTAAAAAATGAAAGGACTTATCCTAACATCGTTAACAAGACACCAGCGGCGACGGCAGAACCAATCACTCCGGCTACGTTCGGGCCCATAGCGTGCATGAGCAGAAAGTTCGACGGATTCTCTTCCTGTCCCACTGTTTGGCTCACACGTGCAGCCATCGGCACAGCCGATACGCCTGCAGAACCGATCAGCGGGTTGATCTTCTCCTTGAGGAAGAGATTCATGAATTTAGCGAGCAATACACCGCCTGCACTACCCAGACCGAAGGCAACAATACCCATCGTGAGAATACCCAGTGTCTTGAGCGTAAGGAAGCTGCCGGCTGTAGCCGTCGCTCCTACAGAGAGTCCCAGGAAGATTACGACGATATTCATCAGCTCGTTCTGAGCGGTCTTCGAGAGGCGATCCACTACTCCACACTCTTTCATCAGGTTACCCAGCATGAGACATCCGATCAGCGGAGCGGCGTCCGGAAGGATGAGCGCTACGATAGCAGTGATGATAATCGGGAAGACGATCTTCTCTGTCTTGGAAACCGGACGAAGCTGCCCCATCTTGATGGCGCGTTCTTTTTTAGTCGTGAGCGCGCGCATGATAGGCGGTTGGATTACCGGCACCAAAGCCATGTAGCTATAAGCCGCAATAGCAATCGGGCCCAAGAGATGCGGCGCCAGTTTGGACGTCAGGAAGATCGAAGTAGGTCCATCCGCTCCACCGATGATACCGATAGAACCGGCCTCGGCGGGCGTAAAGCCCATCGCGTTGGCGCAGAGGAAGGTCACGAAGATACCAATCTGAGCCGCTGCTCCGAGCATCAGCGATTTGGGGTTGGCAATCAGCGGACCGAAATCCGTCATAGCTCCTACTCCGATGAAGATCAGACAGGGATATACACCGGCTTTGACGCCGATATAAAGCACATCCAGCAGTCCGGCTCCTTTGAGGATCGCGCCATACGAGTGGTAAGCCGGGCTGTTAGGATCCAGGAATGCTGTCCATAACTCGTCATGGAACATTCCTGCTCCCGGCAAGTTGGTAAGCAGCATACCGAAGGCTATCGGCAGCAAGAGCAACGGCTCGTATTTCTTATGAATAGCAAGGTATAGCAGGAAGAACGACACCAAGAGCATTACGCCTTGCTGCCAGGTCATCTGCATGAATCCCATGCCTTGGAAAAATTCAATTATATTCATAATCTGATTTTTTATAGTCTACTAGTTAACTAGTCTACTAGAATATTAGATTATCCTAAAACTATGAGCAGATCATCCTGCATCACGTTCTGACCCGGTGTAACAGCAATTTGTTTTACCGTTCCGTCGGTTTCAGCCATGATAGCGTTCTCCATTTTCATGGACTCAAGCGTCAGAAGAGTATCTCCTCTCTTAACAGCCTGTCCTTCGCTAACCAGTACCTTGATTACACTACCAGGCAGCGGGCTCTTAACCTGAACCCCACCGGCAGCAGGCGCAGCGGGTTTCGGAGCCTCTGCTTTCGGTGCAGCAGGCGCTGCAGGTTTCGGTGCAGGCGCAGGTTTTGCTACCGGTTTGGGTTCCGGAGCAGCAGGTGCCTCGGTTTCTACCGTGTATACTTTGCCGTTAACGGTTACATTCGTCTTGCCGGCTTCGAGTTCTTCCACAGCGCATTTATATTCCGCGCCATTGATCTTAAATGTGAATTCTTTCATTGTTTAAATATTTACATTGTTCTTAGCCCCCAAGGGGCACACGATTAATGTTTGTCAAAAACCAACATTATTCATACCAATTGATTTTTCATTCCATGCCGTCTCATGCTTGTGCAAAGAGATCATAGCGGTAGGAATATCATGTTTCTTATTCTGCGCGAGAAAGAGCGCATACGCGACAGCTGCCATATCCTCGTCGCCAGCTTGCGCGATTGCCATGGCTATAGCGGCCTTTGTACCCTCATCGGTCGGCTCAGCGGATTTTACAGCCTTCGGGGCCTCCGCTTGCTTCTCGGGTTTGGGTGCTTTCGGCGCACGCGGTGCTGTCGCTTTCTGCATGACCCATCCGAAGAATATCAGGATGAAGACCAGGAAGAAGAGCAACAGCAACACGATGCCGAATCCCAGACCGGTAACAATCCATGTATCTGCTGTAATTGCTAACAGTACCATAATTATAACGGGATATTAGAGTGTTTCTTCAGCGGATTCGTAAGACGCTTGGTCTGCAACATCTCGAAGGCTCGGATAATGCGGCTACGCGTGTAGCGCGGCTCAATCACATCGTCAATATATCCGCGGTTGGCTGCCTGATACGGACTTGCGAACAGGTCCTTGTATTCCGCCTCCTTTTCCGCAATAAAAGCCTTGCGTTCTTCGGGATCCTCAATTGCTTTGATAGCTTTTGCCTGCAGCACACCAACTGCACCGCTGGCCCCCATCACAGCAATCTCAGCATTCGGCCATGCATAGCACATATCACCACGTAACTGCTTGCAACTCATTACGATATGGCTTCCGCCATAGCTCTTGCGAACGGTGATTGTAACTTTCGGCACGGTGGCTTCGCCGTATGCAAACATCAGTTTTGCTCCATGATCGATGATGCCTGCGTATTCTTGTCCGGTACCGCAGAGGAAGCCCGGTACATCCACAAGTGTCAGGATCTGAATATTGAAAGCATCGCAGAAACGCACGAAGCGCGCAGCCTTGCGGCTGGCATCGCAGTCCAGCACACCCGCCAGCCAAGAAGGCTGGTTAGCGATGATACCGGTAGAGCGGCCGTTGAAACGAGCGAAACCGCAGATGACATTTTTTGCATAATCCTTATGCACCTCCATGAAGTCACCGTTATCCACAATTGTGTTGATGATCTCATGCATGTCATAGGGTTTGTTCGGATCATTGGGAACGATGTCGTTCAGTTTGTCATCCACGCGGGTGATATCATCCGTACACTCAACGAGCGGCGCCTCCTCCATGTTATTCTGCGGGATAAAGGAAACGAGACGGCGTACTTCGGCAATCGCCTCTTCTTCCGTTGCCGCCACAAAATGAGTTACACCGGATTTGGACGCATGAATCTTAGCGCCTCCGAGTTGCTCTACCGTTACATCTTCTCCCGTAACGGACTTCACTACCTTCGGACCGGTGATGAACATGTAACTGTTCTGTTCGGTCATCATAATGAAGTCGGTCAACGCCGGGCTATACACTGCTCCACCGGCGCAAGGGCCGAAGATTACACTGATCTGCGGAACTACACCAGAAGCAAGGATATTACGCTCAAAGATCTCTGCGTAACCCGCGAGCGCGCACGCTCCTTCCTGGATACGTGCTCCACCCGAATCGTTCAGACCGATGATCGGAGCGCCGAGTTTCATTGCCTGGTCCATTACGTTGCATATCTTTTGCGCCATCGTCTCGCTCAACGAACCACCGATCACGGTGGCATCCTGTGCAAAGACGAAGACCAGACGGCCGTCAATAGTACCCGATCCAACGGCTACGCCGTCACCCAGGAATACTTTCTTCTCCATGCCGAAATCATGACAACGATGGGTGAGGAACATATTTATTTCCTCAAACGAGCCTTCATCCAACAGCATATTGATACGCTCGCGAGCAGTATAACTGCCTTTGGCATGATGTTTCTCTACAGCTGCTTCCCCGCCTCCGGCTTGCGCCTTTGCGCGGCTCTCAATCAGCTTGTCTAATTTTGCTTGATCCATTTTAACAATGAATAATGATTAGTGAATAATGAATATCTTATTATTTGGGCTGCTCACATAATTCCGTCAGGACACCCTTGGTGGATTTCGGGTGAAGGAAGGCAATCATGAGGTTCTCTGCACCTTTGCGCGGCGCTTTGTCAATGAGTTGGATACCGGCCGCCTCACATTCAGCGAGTGCCTCAGCTACGTTCTCAACGTTGAAAGCAACGTGGTGTACACCGCCGCGGCCACCGTTCTTCTCGATGAACTTGGCGATTGTGGACTCAGGGCTCGTCGGCTCAAGAAGTTCAATCTTCACCTCACCTACCTTAAAGAAGGCAGTGCGTACTTTTTGGTCAGCTACTTCCTCAATGCTGTAACATTTGTTACCGGTGAGGAACTCAAAAAAGGGCGCAGCCTCCTCAATAGAGGTGACTGCAATGCCCAGATGTTCAATGTGTGTAGGTTTCATATAATTAATTAAAATTCAGAATGATTATTGCATATTAATCTTCATCCGTCTGCGTAGCGGCATAAGCAGCAAGCAGCTTCTCCTGTACATCTGCCGGAACGAGTTGATAACTGTTGAATGCCATCGTGAAGGTAGCGCGGCCACCGGTCAGCGACGACAGTGTAGTCGAATAGCTCGATAGTTCTTTCAAAGGCACTTGGGCTTTGAGGCGTGTAAAGCTCTTCTCTGTCTCCATACCCATTACCATACCACGGCGGCCGTTGATATCGGACATGACATCACCCATGATCTCCGACGGAACAAACACCTCAAGGTCATAAACCGGCTCGAGCACTTTCGGGTTCGCCTCCTTAAAGGCCTGTGCAAACGCGTTACGGCCTGCGAGACGGAAGGAGATTTCGTTCGAATCAACCGGGTGCATCTTACCATCATAAATGATTACGCGCACGTCACGAGCGTAAGAACCGGTGAGCGGTCCCTGCTCCATACGGTCCATAATACCCTTTACGATAGCAGGGATAAAGCGTGCATCGATAGCACCGCCGACGATAGAGTTGATGATAATCAACTTTCCACCCCACTCAAGGTTAATCTCCTGCTGGTCCTTCACGGAGATCTTGTATTCCTGGTTTCCGAACTTGTAGGTCTCCTTAACCGGCATACCCTCCTCATACGGCTCAACAATCAGGTGTACCTCACCGAACTGGCCTGCTCCACCGGATTGCTTCTTATGACGATAATCGGCACGCGCAGCTTTGGTGATCGTCTCACGATACGGAATCTTCGGCTCGAGGAACTCAATCGGCATCTTATCGTTGTTCTCCAGACGCCATTTGAGGGTACGAAGGTGGAACTCACCCTGCCCGGAAACGATCATCTGCTTCAACTCTTTACTCTGCTCAACCACCCATGTCGGGTCCTCCTCGTGCATGCGGGTCAGCAGTGCAGCCAGTTTCTCGGCATCACTTTCCGTTACCGGCTTGATAGCGCGGCGGTAGCGCGGTTGCGGATAACTGATCGGCACATATTGCAAATCGCAGCCCTTGACATTCAATGTATTGCCAGTACGTGTATCTTTCAGTTTTACGGTAGCACCGATATCGCCAGCCGCCAATTCATCTACCGGTACGCGGATAGATCCGGCTACGCTGTATAACTGCGAGATACGCTCTTTGGAGCCACGTTCGATATTCTCAAGATCATCACCGTTATGGACAGTACCTTGCATTACACGGAAATAGTTCACCTCGCCGATGTGCGGTTCTACGGAAGTCTTGAAAACATAAAGACTGGTCGGAGCCTTTGCATCAGGACTTACTCTCTTTCCATCCACGGTAGGATAACTGAATTGAGCAGGACTCGGAGCCATTCCGTTAAGGAAGTCCATCAAGCGGCGGATACCCATGTCTTTGATACCCGAGCAGCAGAGAACAGGATACATCGATCCATCTGCATAAACAGATTTCAGCCCCTGCATAATCTCTTCGTCGGTCAGACCTTCGCCCAAGAACTTATCCAGCAGCGTCTCATCCGCCTCTGCAGCCTGTTCTTGCAATTGTTGACGCATCTCTTCCACTTTCGCTGCATATTCAGCAGGGATATCCTTCTGTTCGGGAGCACCGCCTTCAGGTTTCCAGACGAGCATTTTCCCCTTCAGCACGTCGATCACGGCATTGAAACCGGCACCTGCGTTTACCGGGAATTGGATAAGTGTACACTTATTGCCAAAGTTCTCTTTCAATTGATTGAATGTGCGTTCGAAGTCTGCATCCGGATGATCGCACTTGTTGATCACGAATGCCAACGGCTTCTTGGCATGCTCAACGAGACGGAAATTATTCTGGGTTCCTACCTCAACACCGCCGTTTGCACTGAGGACGATAAGTGCCGATCCGCACATCTGGAGCGCTGCTACCGTACCACCGCAGAAGTCGTCACTACCTGCACAATCGATGATATTCAGTTTTTTGCCCTCAAATTCCACATTGCAGACAGTTGAGAAGACCGAATAACCATACTCTTTCTCTACTGGGAAATAGTCGCACACCGTGGACTGGGCCTCAATAGAACCGCGGCGCTTAATCACCCCGCACTCGAATAACATCGACTCCATCAATGTCGTTTTACCTGATCCACTGCCGCCAAGCATAGCGACATTCTTGATCTCATTTGCTTGATAAACTTTAGCCATAATTGTGTTAGTATTTAAGATTTTTGTAAAGTCAAGTTTGCAAAAACGCTGCAAAGGTACACAAAAAAAATAACATACGCAAGCGCGCACGTCATTTTTTCAAAAATATTTTACTCGAACAGGTCTAATGCAGCGGAATATGATGGTTAAATTTCCACTGTTTGAGCCGTATTTGCATTTCATTTCGCGTTTGCGGAGTGCAATAGATCTCTGCGAAACGCTCCCATACATACTGAATAGCCACGGGAGAAGGATGTACCAGGTCTTCCGCATAGAAACGATAGTCCCTTAATTCATCCAACATGATTTCGTACGACGGGAAATAGGTACATTTACCATTTGAACGTGAACCGTTTACCAATTGTTCTACCGCCATGAGCAAAGTCGCTTTGGAGAGTTGGTTCTCGTGGAGACCGTCTTTGATATGGCGGATGGGAGAGACGGTGAAGAGCCAATGTTTATCGGGATAGTGTTCAATGAGGGGTAACCATAATGCTTCGATTTCATCGGCAGAAAGACGTCTGCGGGTAAACCGTTCCGCCGGCAGTTTATGACAATTCCCTACCACACAAGAGGCTCCTGAATCAGATACCGGTTCCGGATTCTTCATCTCATACACCCATGCGGTGCCAAAAGTCACAATGACCACCGATGCTTCTTCCAGCGAACGTTGCATTATCTCAACTGATTTGCCTACCGCAATGCGTGTTTCTTCCTCCGTTGCACGGGAAAAAGAGCCATGGTGCGCCATGGAATGCCATAAGCCGTCATGCTCCACCAATGGTGGAATATCAGTCATCTGCATCGCTTGTACAATAGAGACAGGATTATAGAGTGTGCCGAAAGGATTGCAGGTCACCTGCAAACCACGTTGCTCCATCATTTGCCCGATGGAATCGGCAAAACAAGAACCGACGAGCAGAATTTTATCTTCGTGTCCTATCTGCCATGAACCAGGCTGAATATCTACTATCGTTTGCAACTTCATATCACTCAAAATGCATTACTTTTGCCGGGCTGATCCTGGTGATGATCATAGACGGCAACAACAAGATAATCAATGAGATAGCAACCGTTGCTACATTCAGAAGAATCAACCATCCCCAAGCAAAAGCGACAGGCACATATTCCACATAATAGGTGGTAGCATCCAATGGTATCAGGTGAGTGAAATACTGCAGAGCTGCCAAGCCCAACCCCACAACATTTCCCCACAAAACACCTTTGCCGATCAGCATGGCTGCCTGTGCAAGGAAAATACGGCGCACGAAACGGTTGTCTGCGCCCAACGCTTTCAGCGTTCCTATCAGGTTTATACCATCGAGAATCAGGATAATCAAACCCGAGACGATGTTAAAGCCGGCGACTAAAAGCATCAACACGATAATTACCACCACATTCATGTCCAGGAGGTCCAGCCATGCAAAGATTGCCGGATTCTGTTCATGCAGTGTCTGCACATAATAGACATGAAAGCCGTCCTCATCCATGATACGTATCGTTGCGAAGTAAATCTGATCCGCCACCTCATCCAGAATGCCGATTTCATCGATTAAAATCTCCACTCCGGAATAGGTGTTTCCCCCCCACCCTTGCAGTCGTTGTGCGGTCTCCAAGGGTGCCAGCACAAATAAATCGTCGAACTGCTCAAAGCCCGTGTCATAGATACCGGTTACGCGGAAACGGCGGGCACGGATATCGGTGTCATCAACGAAATACGCATTGACGGCATCGCCTAAGGCAATTTGCATCGTCTGTGCCACTTTTCGCGATATTAGTACTTCCTGCGGTGCGGCAGGTAAGGCTCCTTCCACAATATTCCGGCTAAAGAAATCCCAGTAATCAGTGCCCTTGAGCACGATGCCATGGAAATCCGCATCGGTTTTGAGCATGCCCGGTTTGGTGATAAAAGGATTTGCGGAACACACGTGTTCATAACTTGCAAGGGCTTCCAAAAGAGAATCAGACACCTCTATCGGCTGCAAATCATAAGTGTTGTTGTTGTCAAAAGACACCAATTGGATATGCGCGCCAAACCCTGCCACTTTCCGTGTGACCGTCTGTTTGAAGCCCACCACTATACAAATAGTGAGAATCATCACTGCTACACCTACAATAATTCCGGCCAATGCCACACGCACAGCGGGGCGGGAATGGCGCTTTTTCCCTTCTTCAGAGAAATAAAGTCGCATTGCAAGTGCTATTTCCGGCGAAAACGGCATGATTTTTGTTGTATATTTTTCGTTATGAAACGTTTCTTTTTATCTTTTGTTTTCGGCGTGTTACTCACCGGTTTAATATCCTCGCAGGAATCAGCCAATGTTCGCCCTCAACGAACTCCCGAGGAGGAGGCCACCAAGCAAACAGTGCGTTTGGCACGCGAGTTGGGAATCCGCGATTCCGTTCGTCTCGATACCATCTATCGGATGCATCTCAAGTACGCGCTGCTTCGGCAAAAAGGCTTGACTCGTGCGGAGAATATGGAGAGGATGCAGTCTATCTATGATGAACTGAAAAAACTCCTTACTCCCGATGAATTCGAGCGATTTATGAATCACCCTGCGGAGCAACCTCGTCGCCCTCGCGGGGCGAATGTAGTTCAACAGAAGGCAACACCCAGCGGTGAAGACCCCAATAAACCGACACTGCGAGAAGAGCTCCGACAAGCAGACCAGCCATGATATCCGTGGGGTAATGCGCCCCGATATATATGCGGCTATAACATATTACAGTCACCCAGGCCATCAGACTTGCGGTGACTATTTTATTGCGCCATAACAGACTGAACAGCAATGCGCAAGCCATTGTATTGGCAGCGTGGGAACTGCAAAAACCGAATTTCCCTCCCACATAACTCCGCACCAGATGCAACGGATCGACAGCAGGTTCGTGCGTAGGGCGCAAGCGTGCTACGATTGGTTTGAGGACACCTGAAGCAATATAATCGCTCAATCCCACGGCTATAACGAAGCCTGTCAATATCAGCAAGACCGCTCGCCAATTCCTGTGACGCCAACAAAGAGCCCATGCCAAAAGCACATAAAGCGGGATCCACGTTGACGGACAACTTATCCGCCACATGACACTATCCAACCACTCTGCATGATGGCCGTTGATCCATAGTAATATATCGACATCATTTACCATTTTACTCATTTATGAGTACTGCAGTGTGACAAGCAACCACAGCCGCCGTTTCCGTGCGCAGACGGGCTGCGCCCAGACTAACGGGTTTGTATCCTTGCGTCAAAGCCCACTCTACTTCTTCCGGTGAGAAATCACCTTCCGCGCCGATGAGAATGGTCGTTTTATGACCGCGGACCACCTGGTCTCTCAGTGCCTGCTTACTATCGGTCGCTTTATATCCTTCTATACAATGCGCGATGAAAAGGTCTCCGTCTGCGTGTAAATCCGTCATTTTGACCAAGGGGTGAAGAACGGGAAACCTCGTTTTCAACGACTGTTTGGCTGCAGAGACCAAGATCTTCTGCAAGCGGTCATAATTCACCGCCTTCCGCTCGGAATGATCGCAAAGAATGAGAGAGATCTCGTCCACGCCAATCTCAACACATTTCTCGATGGCCCACTCCAGACGGTCGATGTTTTTCGTCGGTGCTACCGCTATGTGCACATATCCGGCATGCAACGGTTCCGGTGTCTCGACACGCTCAATCCGCACTTCACAATGCTTGCGGTGCGGGTTTGTTACCACACAGTGGTAAAGCTGTCCTATACCATCCGTCACCATGATTTCGTCACCCTCCGAGCGGCGAAGAACCTGTACACAATGATTGCTCTCCTCCTCGGGGAGTGTCAGCGTCGTTTGTATGTCCGGAGCGTAAAACAAGTACATGAGGCGTGCATTAAAGTTCCGATTCTTTAAGGCGTTCCGCATTCTCCGCTACTTGCAATGCATCAATAACGCCTTGAATATCGCCATCCATGAAGGCTGCGAGATTATAGACAGTGTATCCGATGCGATGGTCTGTGATACGTCCCTGCGGATAGTTATACGTCCGTATCTTGGCACTGCGGTCACCGGTAGAAACCATGGTTTTGCGTCTTGCCGCGATGTCATCTATATATTTCTGATGCTCCTTGTCGTATATCTGTGTACGCAGACGACTCAGCGCACGCTCTTTGTTCTTCGGCTGGTCACGTGTTTCGGTACATTCAATCAGTATTTCCTGCACCTCACCGGTGTTGGGGTTCTTCCAGTTATAACGCAGACGTACACCTGACTCTACTTTATTCACGTTTTGTCCGCCTGCTCCGCCGGAACGGAAAGTCTCCCATTTAATCTCACCTTCGTTGATATGCACTTCGAATTCATCGGCTTCGGGCAGAACTGCGACAGTTGCAGCAGAGGTATGTACACGTCCTTGCGTCTCGGTGACGGGTACACGCTGAACACGGTGTACTCCACTCTCATATTTGAGCGTGCCGTAAACATTTTGGCCGGTTACATTGAAAATAATCTCCTTGTATCCGCCCGCCGCACCTTCGTTAAAAGACGAAACGGAGTATTTAAAACCCTTGATTTCAAAGTATTTGGTGTACATGCGGAAAAGGTCGCCGGCAAAGATAGCCGCCTCGTCACCGCCCGTACCGCCACGTATCTCCATTACGACGTTCTTGCTGTCTTCCGGATCTTGCGGTAGGAGTTGCAGTTTCAGTTCCTCCTCCAGTTTGGGAATCTGCGGTTCCAGTTCCTCCACTTCAGCACGTGCCATCTCTTTGAGGTCCGTATCGGACTCGTTATACAACATATCCTTGGCATCCTGCAGGTTCTGCACAGCCTTCTTGTAGCGGTGAGCGCACTCCAAGACACGCTCCAAGTCGTGGTAATCACGATTTAGACGCACATAACGGGCTTGGTCGGCAATGACAGAAGGGTCTGTGATCAACAGACTCACTTCATGGAACTTGGCCTCCAAACCGTCGATTTTATCGAGTATATTCATGATAAGCTTGTATGGTGTTTTGCAGCAAACTGACGATGGTCATCGGTCCCACTCCGCCCGGAACAGGGGTGATGTACCCTGCGATAGGTGCCACATGTTCGAAATCCACGTCTCCGACCAGACGATAACCGCGCGGCGCAGAAGGATCATCGATGCGATTGATACCTACGTCAACCACTGTGGCACCGGGTTTGACCATGCTCGCCGTTACCAGATTCGGACTGCCGGCAGCTACGATGATAATGTCTGCTGTGCGGCAGATAGCCGCGAGATCCTGTGTCTTTGAGTGGCATACAGTGACGGTTGCATCACCGAGCGAAGCGGCACTCATGCCGGGCAGAGACAAGTAAGGACGCTGCATAAGCAGCATGGCAATGGGTTTGCCAACGATATTCGATCGTCCGATCACTACCACATGTTTTCCCTCTGTGGCTATATTATACCGCGCGAGCAGTTCCCGTATGCCACGGGGTGTGGCACTAACGATTGACGGCAATCCCTGCACCGTACGGCCGATATTCTCAGGCGTCAAACCGTCCACATCTTTGCGGTAGTCGATAGCCGAGAGGATATTCAGTTCGTTAATATGCTCGGGAAGCGGCAGTTGAACAATGAATCCGTCGATGGAATCGTCATTATTAAGCCGATGTACCTCAGTAAGCAATGTCTGCTCGGTAACATACTCATCATAGGAGATACGCTCCGCCTCGATGCCGACCTCTGCGCACGCCTTCAGTTTATTGGCCACATACGTCTCCGAGGCTGGGTTGTGCCCCACCATAACGACAGCCAATTTCGGTACGCGCTTGCCTTCTGCACGGAGAGCAGCAATCTGATCGCGCAACTCGCCACGAATCGTTTGTGCTATCTGTTTTCCGTCAATGATCATTCGTTACCTTTCTTTTTATTCTGTTTCCAAATCTTGAATGTCTTCCAAATCTCTTTCCACTCGCGCTGGGTGATATACCACGTATTCTCTCTGCGCGGCGGGCGGTAAACAGGGCGTGTTTCAATCTGTACATTGCGTTTGAGCGAATCAAGATGATAGGCCTGAGTCAGGCTGTCGGAATATAGCAGTGCATCTTGTTCGTCCGCTTTATGAATACGCAGTTCATCCACGGTTCGCTCCATTGCTGGGTCATCATTCGGCATTGCTTTAATTTCGCGTACGAACATGCGAACAAGTACGAAAATCCCGATGAATGCGCCTAAAACAATTACCACAATCATTCCGAAATACGCCTGCTTGTCACGCATACGCAAAGCGCCGCCTAACCCTCTGTTTCGCTCATTAGGGCCAACGTGATGATGGTGATGATGCTTCTTATGTTTCGCTTCATCCCATCCGGGTTGATATGTATGCTCTTCTCCCATTATCGTCTTCGACCGCTCATCTGTTGCACTTTCCGCATCATCTTGCTGGTCTGTTCGAATTGCTTCAAAAAGCGGTTGAGGTCAACAATCGTAACACCGGCACCTTTCGCGATGCGGTTCTTGCGGCTGCCGTTGAGCAGACCCGGGTTGGCGCGCTCTGCCGGTGTCATGGAATTGATCATCGCTTCAATAGGTTTGAAAGCGTCATCGCTGATTTCTACGCCCTTCAGCGCTTTGTCCATACCTGGAATCATGCCCATCAGGTCTTTCATCGAGCCCATCTTCTTGATTTGGTTCAATTGTCCGATGAAATCGTTGAAATCGAATTGGTTCTTGGCTATTTTCTTCGATATACGGCGTGCCTCGGCTTCGTCATATTGCTCTTGTGCACGTTCAACAAGGCTTACTACGTCACCCATACCGAGGATTCGATCAGCCATACGGCTCGGATGGAACACATCAAGCGCTTCCATTTTCTCGCCCGTTCCAATGAATTTAATCGGTTTGTTGACAACCGAACGGATACTGAGTGCAGCGCCGCCGCGGGCATCACCATCCAGTTTTGTCAATACTACGCCGTCGAAATCCAGGCGGTCGTTGAACTCTTTTGCCGTATTCACAGCATCCTGACCGGTCATGGCATCCACCACAAACAAAGTCTCGGACGGTTGGATGGCCTCTTTGATTGCCGCTATCTCGGTCATCATCTGTTCATCCACTGCCAGACGGCCGGCGGTATCAACGATCACTACATCATAGCCGAACTTACGGGCCTCGGCGATTGCATCTTGCGCCTTTTTAACGGGATTAGACTCCTCTTCGGCGGTATATACTTTCGCGTTAATCTGCTCACCCAACACGCGAAGTTGCTCGATAGCAGCCGGACGATACACATCGCACGCCACGAGCATCACTTTCTTATTCTTCTTTGTCTGAAGGAAATTGGCCAGTTTGGAAGCGAAGGTCGTCTTACCGCTACCCTGCAGACCCGCCATCAGGATGACCGCCGGCGAACCCTTGAGATTGATCTCCTGCGCCTCACCGCCCATCAACTCTGCCAACTCGTCATGGGTGATCTTCACCATCAGTTGTCCGGGGCGAACGGCGGTGATGACATTCTGACCGAGGGCTTTCTCCTTGACCTGATCGGTAAACTGCTTGGCAGTCTTGTAGTTCACATCGGCCTCCAGCAGGGCTTTACGGATATCTTTGACTGTCTCCGCGATATTAATCTCGGTGATACGTCCTTCACCTTTCAGGATCTTAAATGAACGTTCTAATCTTTCTGATAAACTATCGAACATAATATTCCAAATTAAATTGCGGGTGCAAAATTACTAAAAATTATGCATATATGCAAGTTTTTCGGCAGAATATTTGCATAAATGCAAAAAAAGCAGTACTTTTGCAACCGCAAAAGTTTTAAATATGGAAAGAAGAGTAAGAGTTCGTTTTGCGCCGTCCCCTACTGGCGCATTGCATATCGGCGGTGTACGTACCGCCTTGTATAACTACCTGTTCGCTCGTCAGCACGGCGGAGACATGTTGCTTCGTATCGAGGATACTGACAGCACGCGTTTCGTACCCGGTGCAGAGGAATACATCCTTGAAGCCCTCGATTGGCTTGGCATCGGCATTGATGAAGGTCTGCGTATGCGGGATGGTAAAATCGAAGCTGTCGGCGAGCATGGTCCCTATCGTCAGTCCGAGCGGCGCGAGATCTATCATCAATACGTAAAACAACTGCTTGACAGCGGACATGCTTATATCGCATTTGATACGCCGGAAGAACTGGAGGCGAAGCGGACTGCTATACCTAATTTTCAGTATGATGCGCGTACACGCATGGAGATGCGTAACTCCCTGACGATGCAGGCAGAAGAGGTGCAAGCGCTGATTGAAAAAGGAGAAAAATATGTGGTCCGGTTCAAAGTAGAGCCCAACGAGGATGTGCATGTACATGACCTGATTCGCGGGGAAGTGGTAATCAATTCGAATATTTTGGACGATAAAGTGCTTTATAAATCCGCAGACGACCTGCCTACTTATCACCTCGCCAACATTGTAGATGACCATTTGATGGAGATTTCGCATGTCATCCGCGGCGAAGAGTGGTTACCTTCCGCTCCGTTGCACGTGCTGCTTTATCGCGCTTTCGGATGGCAAGACACAATGCCTCAGTTTGCGCACTTGCCCTTACTGCTCAAACCTGACGGAAACGGCAAACTCAGCAAGCGCGACGGCGACCGTCTCGGTTTTCCGGTCTTCCCGTTGGAGTTCCACAACCAGAAAGACGGTACGGTTAGCAGCGGTTATCGTGAGTGCGGTTATCTGCCGGAAGCTGTTATTAACTTCCTTGCGCTTCTCGGCTGGCACGGATCCGGAGATCAAGAGATGTACACCATGGACGATCTGATCAAAGATTTCTCACTCGACCGCGTAAGCAAATCCGGCGCCAAGTTTGATTTTGAGAAAGGCAAATGGTTCAACCACCAATACCTGCAACTGCGCAGTAACGAGGAATTGGCAGAGATGTTCCGGCCAACCCTGTTAGCACATGGTATTGATTGCCTTGACATGGATATGATTGCCAAGGTTGTCGGTCTGACCAAAGACCGCGTGAACTTTATTCCTGAGTTGTGGGATCAGGTGAACTTCTTCTTTGTGGCTCCGACAGAATATGACGAGAAATCGCTCAAGAAACGCTGGAAAGAAGACTCGCCGAAACACATGAGTGAACTGCTGGCTATTTTGGAAGGTGTAAGTGAAGAGGAGTGGCATTCCTGTCGCGAAGAAAAGAATGAGAACGGAGAAACGGTTATTCGCTGGCATTTGGACGATGTTGTTATGCCGTGGATTGCAGAGAAAGAATACGGTGTAGGCATCGTCATGAATGCTTTCCGCATCTGTCTGGTGGGCGCTGCCCGCGGTCCGCATATATGGAATATCACCGATGTGCTTGGCAAGCAAGAGACTATTGACCGCGTTCAAACGGCAATAACGCGCATAGGTAATTTGTAAAAGATTCTTTATGACTCCGAAGGAGGCTCTTCATAAGTATTTCGGTTACGATGATTTCCGGCCATTACAGGCGGAAATCATCGCTTCTGTTTTAGCGCGCCGCGACACCTTGGCTCTGATGCCTACGGGCGGTGGGAAGAGTCTCTGCTTCCAGATTCCTGCGCTCGTGACGGGAAGCGAGAACCCGGAAAAGCGCTTATGCCTCGTCATCACACCGCTCATTGCCCTTATGCGCGACCAAGTGGCGAACCTCCAAGCGCGCGGTATCTTCTCGGAGGCCATTTATACCGGACAAAATTTCGACAAGCAGCGTGCTGCGTTAGACAACTGTCTCTTCGGACCATACCATTTCCTCTATTGCTCGCCGGAACGGCTCGAGAGCGAGGATTTCCGGAAACGCCTGCAAGACCTGCCTATCGGACTGATCGCCGTGGATGAGGCGCATTGTATATCGCAATGGGGTTATGACTTCCGCCCCTCTTACCTGAATATAGCAGCCGTGCGGGAATTGCTGCCGGAGGTGCCTGTCTTGGCGTTGACCGCAACTGCCACACCGGCTGTAGCGGAAGATATACAGCGCCGTCTTGGCTTCCACGAACCGAATGTGCTGAAGATGTCCTTCCGCCGTGAGAACCTCCAATACATCGTGCGTCGCACGGATAACAAACCCGAGCAGATAGCACATATTCTCTCCAAAGTTCCCGGTTCAGCCATCGTCTATGTACGCAATCGCAAACGCGCGCAGGAGTTATCCGAATGGCTGGCGGCTAACGGCGAGAGTGCCGACTTCTACCATGCCGGACTGACCACCCGCGAACGTAATGAACGACAAGAAGCATGGAAAGAAGGACGTACGCGCGTCATTGTGGCGACGAATGCGTTCGGGATGGGTATTGACAAACCGGATGTACGACTTGTGCTTCACTACGACCTGCCATCGCATTTGGAGAGTTATTATCAGGAGGCCGGGCGTGCCGGTCGAGACGGAAAGACGGCATACGCGGTGTTGCTCTATAACGATGAAGACAAAGCCAAGGCCCGCAAGCGCGTAGTGGACACCTACCCTCCCAAAGAATTCGTGGAGCAGGTTTATCACAAGACTATGGATTTTCTGCAGATTGGTGAAGGCAGCGGTCTTGGGCATCGTTTTGCACTGCACATGGACCAGTTGTGTCACGTCATGCATCTTCCGGTCATACAAACCTACTCCGCCCTGCATCTGTTGACGCAGGCGGGATATATCGATTTTCAAGAGGAGTATGAAACGCAACCGCGTGTGTGCCTGCGTGTACCACGTGCGCAGTTAGGAGAATACGAACTCTCATCCACGCAGATTGAGTTACTCGACCGTCTCATGCGTCAGTATTCGGGTATCTTCACCGACCTCCAATACGTGCGCGAGGCTGATAAACCCGAGGACCACGAGATTCTTGTTTCCTTGGCTCAACGCGGTATTATCACGTATATTCCACGGAGCGTAGGATGTTGCCTTACTATGACAAAAGAAAGAGAGGCAGATATCTACCTCTCTCCTTCTATCTACGATGATCGTCAGAAACTCTTTTCCGAACAACTCAAAGCGATGGTTGAGTACGCCGAGCAAAATCAGTTCTGCCGGGAACAGGTGCTACTCGCTTACTTCGGCGAGACGAGTGCTGTCCCCTGCGGTCACTGTGACGTCTGTCGCGAGATTGCTCACAGAGTCATTGCCGAGTAATACGGAATCCTCTCCCAATAACTCCTGCATTTCTCTTAGTTCCGCTTCATTCACGGATTTATTGCGGTCATTCACGCCCATCAGCGGGCCGAAGAACACTTTCAGCAATGCGCGGCTGATCACTTTCCTCAAACTGAATTTCGGATTCGTCACGTCACCCGTCAACGGCACATCTACCAAGATAATGTCTTGTGCAGAGGTCAACAGTTGGAATCCCAGACGCACGGGGATATTCTTGTACGGCGCCTTGGAGAGTCTCTCTTTTTTGCCCACCCGCGGGTGGTCGATCTCTATACGGTTTGTGCCGTTCAGTTTTGCGGACTCAACGTCAAGATGACTGTCGATTGTAAGCAGACCTCCGTCAATCGGATAGCCGGTATAATTGCGACAAAGAGCGCTGAAATCCTCAATATGTACACCACGTACTTTCAAATCTGCCTGAGTATCCTGATTCTTGAGATCCAGACCTCCCTTGAAATCCAAGTTAATCGAGCCGTCGTTTGGTAATGTAGCCTGAAGTTGGATGCTGTTACGACCGTTGCTCGCTACATTCTGACCTTCCACGCGTAGCGTTTGGATAGCATAGTCCCAGTCATGCTTCTTGGAATAATCATGATATGTGATGTCATGACCGGTAAGCGTCACGTGTTTTGCCATCCATACAAGCGGTTTTGTGGATGCTGGCTTCTCCGCTTCTACCGGTGTTTCCAAGGAATCCGTTGCCGCGCTATCGGCCATCTCGGCTTGCACTTCCTGCTTGCTCTTCATCAGACGCGTCATGGTCGTCCATCCTTCGTGTACCTCGTAATTGGCCGTCAGACCGCTTATTGTCAGACTATCAAGGATAAAGGTGTTATTCGCCACATCGCCTTTGCTGATATCGATACGCAGTTCATCGAGCGCAGCCACTTCATCTTTATGCGAGTCGCGCAAACTCAGGCCGGTCATGGAGAGGTTTCCGGTGAGCAGGATATTGGTGATCATATCCAAACTACCGTCCACATGAAGCGAGCCGTTTACCTTTGCGCCCAACCCCGTTACGTCCAGATAGTCCTGTACCAGCGGCAACACGACATCAGTATGTACATCATACAAGTTCAACTTTACCGCATAGCGGTTGGATTGCAACTTCATACCGGCCACAATCCCTACACGGCCGCCTGTCGGCAATCCGAATTCGATACCGGCGTTGGTCTGCGTATTGTCAAAAAAAAGTCCGGGCACGCGCAGCGAGAGGTCTTCCAACTTCCATTGTTTGTCATTCACCACATCGCGGTAACGGATATTGCCGTTGTTGATTCGAATATCTTTCAAAATAACCGTCCATGCACTCTTCGCAGTGTCCGCAGGCACGGAATCGTTTTTGGAGAAGCGTTCGATGATGTCCGAGAAATTGACTTTGTCATGGTTCTTGAGTACTTGTCCGTTAAAGCCGTCGAGGTGGATAGCACGCAGTTTAACCGTCTTGCCGAGCAGTTGCGGATAAGCTATTTGAACGTAGAGGTGATCGAACGAAATGAAGTTCGTTTCTCCGTTTGTTTCCTTACATTCAAATCCGCTGATGGACACACCGCCCCAATAGGGATTGATGATGACGCGGTCCACGTGCATTTGACGGCCGATGAGCTCGTTACCTTTGTTATTAACGATGTACTTGGCTACGGGGGAGGCGACTGCCAGTATCAATGCAAAGAGGAGCACTATTACTAGCGCTCCCCATCCACATATCTTCCAAAATGTTTTCATTATTCAGCGGATAATGTGACGCGGCGGAAATCAATGATTTCAACACCTTTTGCTTTGAGGATATCCTTCACGAGCTCTTTGGATTCGCTCATGATGTAGGCTTGCTCCACGAGGGTGTTCTCCTTGAGGAACTTGCCCAGACGACCTTGTGCAATCATCTCTATCTTCTTAGCCTGGTTAGCGAGGTTAGCCTCTGCCTCTGCAGGCACGGTTGCACGGATATTGCGAGCCACTTCTGCTTGCTCCTCGGTAAGCCAACCTTTAGCGGTATTGGAAGCGATATGATCATCGCTATCGCAGTGAGCAGGGTTCAGACCGGCCTTACGCAATGCGTTCTCAACAGCTTTGTTGATTTCGTCCTGTTTGGTCTTCTCGATGGCTACTTCGAGCTCATGCTTCTTAACGTCCTCAGCTACGTGATCAGCGTCAAGAGCAATCGGGCTCATAGCGGCTACCTGCATCGAGATACCGTGAACGGTCTCTTTGTCTGCACCTTCTTTGGCAGCAACGAGCGAGCTCAGTTTGTTGCCAAGGTGGTTGTAAGCGTCCACAACCGGAGCTTCGAGGCATGCATAGTCAGCCAGCTCCATCTTCTCACCCGTCACGCCGGAGCGCTCTGTGATGATTTCTGCAACGGTGAAGTTTCCGATCTTGAGGTTCTTCAACTCCTCCTTCGAACGTACTTTGTTGTCCAGCGCAGCGTCGAGGATCAGTTTAACCATACCTACGAAGTCCTCGTTCTTAGCCACGAAGTCGGTCTCGCACTTCACGCCTACGATAGCGCCGAAGTTGTCTTTTACTTTTGCGAGCACGCAACCTTCCGAAGCCTCACGGTCGCTACGCTTTGCTGCGATAGCTTGTCCGCGCTTGCGGAGCAAATCTTTTGCAACTTCGAAATCGCCGTTTGCCTCTTCGAGGGCCTTCTTTACGTCCATCATTCCGGCACCGGTGATGTCACGTAATTTCTTTATATCAGCTAATGTAACTGCCATAATTATGCCTCCTCTTCATCTTTAGCCTCTTCCTTTACTTCGGCTACTTTCTCTGCCTCTGCTTTGGGAGCTGCTTTGCGGATACGCTGACGACGCTCTTTGGGTGCGGGTGCCTCGCTGGCTGCCTGCTCTTCAGCTGCACCTTCGTCTGCTTTCTCTACCTTACGCTCCTCGAGACCTTCTTTGATAGCCTCGCATACTGCGCCAAGGATGACGTCGATTGCTTTCGTTGCATCGTCATTAGCAGGAATTACGAAATCGATGTCATTGGGGTTGGAGTTCGTATCTACGATACCGAATACAGGAATACCCAGACGATTGGCCTCGGCTACTGCGATTTTCTCTTTGATAACGTCCACTACGAAGATAGCGCTCGGCAGACGGGTCATGTCTGCGATAGAACCGAGGTTCTTCTCGAGTTTCTCGCGCTGACGTGCGATTTGCAGTTTCTCGCGCTTCGATACGTTATCCAGAGTACCGTCGGTCGTCATCTTGTCAATCTGACTCATTTTCTTCACAGCCTTGCGGATGGTCGGGAAGTTGGTGAGCATACCGCCGGCCCAACGCTCGGTGATGTACGGCATGCCGACTTCCTGTGCGTGAGCAGCTACTACTTCCTGTGCCTGTTTCTTCGTACCAACGAAAAGCACCTTGCGACCGCTGCGAGCGAGATTCTTGAGTGCCTCTGCTGCCTCGTCAATCTTAACAACTGTCTTGTTCAGGTCGATGATGTGAATACCATTACGCTCCATGTAGATGTAAGGAGCCATGGCGGGATTCCATTTGCGTTTGAGGTGACCGAAATGTGCGCCTGCCTCGAGCAATTGATCAAAATTTGTTCTCATTTGAAATGTTTGTTGTTTTAATTGTTAAATATGAATATTTAATCTCCTTTTATCCCTATGGGTCTTTCACGCGTATTCCTTATTGTTTATACGCGCACGCACACGCGTTTGACTCACTGGAACAACTTGACAATGGGCCAAGTTTGGAGTAATTTCCTCCGATAGATTTTGGATTTTACTTGGAGCAGATTTGGATTTTCTGGTAAGGGAGTTATGGTGACCATAATGACCGATACCGAAAACCCAAAGATGCCCAAGAAAATACAAAAGCTTAACGCTTGCTGAACTGGAAGTGCTTACGTGCCTTCGGCTGACCCGGTTTCTTACGCTCTACCTCACGAGCGTCACGAGTCATGAAGCCTTCTGCCTTCAACGCAACTTTGTCTTCCGGATTGATCTTCACCAATGCGCGGGCGATAGCCAGACGAAGTGCCTCTGCCTGACCTTTGAAACCACCGCCGTCCAGATTTACTTTGATATCGTATTTCTCAGCTACGCCGAGTTTGTTCAGCGGCTGGAGTACGATATAGCGCAGAATAGAAGACGGGAAATATTTCTCGATGTCGCGGCCGTTGATCTCGATCTTGCCGGCACCTTCATTTACATAAACGCGGGCTACTGCCTCTTTACGACGTCCTAATGCATTAACTGTTTCCATGTACTTCTATTATTTGAGGGTGTTAATATCAATTTGTTTCGGTTGCTGAGCCTGCATGTTGTGCTCCGGACCCTCGAAAATATAGAGGTTCGTGATCTGACGAGCACCGAGGCGGTTCTTCGGAAGCATACCTTTTACTACTTTGCGAACGAGTTTCTCTGCGCCTTTGGTCATCAAGTCAGCCGGAGTGTACTCACGCTGGCCACCGGGGAAACCGGTGTAGCGTACATATACGCGATCGTTCCATTTGTTACCCGTCAACTGTACTTTGTCAGCGTTGACGATGATTACATTGTCTCCACAGTCCACGTTCGGAGTGAAAGACGGTTTGTACTTGCCACGCAGCAGTTTTGCTACTTTGGAGCACATACGGCCGAGAATCTGGCCCTCAGCGTCCACAACTACCCACTCTTTCTTGGCGGTAGCCTTGTTGACAGACACTGTCTTGTAAGAATTGTATTCCATTAATTTGTTGTTTTTAGGTCGAGCCGACAGACATCCTTTATGACTCTCGATTTACGGGCGTTTCCCTACGCTATCCACTGCCCGACTCGACGATTTATAAATGTTATTTATATGCTTTTACGCCGCATGACCTGACTGGGTGTCGAGCCACTTGACCGCAAAAAGCGTGCAAAATTACTACTTTTTTTCGATATGACCAAAAAAAATCGCACTTTTTTTTCAAAAAAATGCTTTTTAATCGTCTGAACCTGCAAAATAAGATGCTTTTTTGTATTCTTCAACATTTTTAGCACCTCGAAATTTGCATATCTCAAAAATTTGTTGTACCTTTGCAGGCAAAATCAGAGGCATCTCAGGGGAACTTCAGAGGCGCTTCGGAGGTATCCTAGACTTTATTAAAATTTAAATCATGTAAACTACACATTATCAGAGCATTACAACACATGTCTCGACACCTGAAAAATATCGTTATTGACCGTTTGAAATCCACTATTGCCACTTTTGAGCAATTACCGGCGGGATCCACTCCTCATTCCAAAGGCGTGCGCTATTTCCGTGCCAATACGGGCATTGACATGTTCTGGGGTGCCATGGATATGGTCAAAGAAGGCCAGGCCCGCAAAAAACGCATCATCGTACGACCCTCGCGTTTCCGCTCAGGACTCTTCGAACTCTATACCTACCATTTCCCGAAACACTGG
>CADCBP010000002.1 GCA_902799705.1 uncultured Bacteroidales bacterium | reverse complement strand
CCCTCAGTTTCCGTCCCACGGTGTCCTGTGCTCGCGAGTTCCGCGAGCGAGAGATTTATCTGCCCTCGGTGTCCTGTGTCCGGCACCTCCGTTGCCGGACTTCCCTCTCCTCAGATCCTATGATTCTATGATCCTATAACCCCATAACCCTTGCGGTATAAGATACCGCTCTGACAAAAAAAGTTGCTCGAATACTTGCATACATGCAAAAAAAGCAGTACCTTTGCACCCATGATGTCCCCCGATGAAACGGGGGAACGAGCGAAGCAGAGGAAAGGGGGATTTTAAAAAAAATGACATAAATATTTGCATGTGTCATTATTTTTGTGTAATTTTGCGCCACAAAAATGTGAAAACACAATCTATATCATGGCAGATATCTATTCTATCGTTACTTCTCAGCAACTGAGTTATGAACAGAAAGTAGTGGCACTCGCGCACGCTGCGGAAGACACTCTCTCCGTCATCCCGATGCCCGAACGCACCCGTTTCTTCTTTGAAAAAGGCGCTATCTGTAACCTCAACGAGGGCAATGCGCCCTACCGTCCGCGCTATATCATGCCGGACTACGAGAAAGCTGTGCGGAACGGCGTGAAGTTCTTGGAACTTGCTCCGCCGCAGGACTTCGATGAGTTACTGACTTTCTTGCAAGTACTCTACCGGCACGTGCCGTCTATCACCACTTATCCGGTTTACCTCGGCGACCTCGACAAACTCATCGAACCCTTTATCACAGACCTGAGTGATGAAGTGGTCAAGCGCAAACTGCGCAATTTCTTTATCTACCTCGACCGTACCATCACGGACTCTTTCTGTCATGCCAACCTTGGACCGGAGGCTACCCGCGCCGGACGCTTGATCCTTGATGTAGATCGCGAACTGGAACAAGCTGTTCCCAACCTCACGCTGAAGTACGACCCGGCAGTCACGCCTGACAATTTCGCCGAACAAGCCATCTACACCTCGCTTTGTGTAGCAAACCCTGCTATCTGCAATGATCCTCTTAACGCCAAGACGTACGACCGATACGGCATCTCTTCGTGCTATAACATCCTTCCTATCGCCGGCGGCAGTTACACCCTTACGCGCTTGGTGTTACCCCGCTTGGCGGCCTTGACGGAAAGCAAAGAGGAGTTCCTCACCCGCCTCTTACCGGAAGCTATGCAATGTATGGCGGATTACATGTCTGCCCGCATCCGGTTCATCGTCGAAAAATCCGGCTTCTTTGAGAGTCATTTCCTTGCCAAGGAAGGCCTCGTAGAGCGGGACCGTTTCGTAGCGATGTTCGGCTTGGTAGGACTCGCCGAAGCGGCCAATAAGTTTGCGCCCGAAGGTAAGAAATACGGTTCGGACAGCGAAGCGGACGAAGTGGCAGAACAGATCATGGATGCCATCACAGCCTTTGTAAATGCGTATGAATGTCCCTATTGCGAGATAGCTAACCATCGGCTGTTGCTGCACGCGCAAGTGGGTATTGATACCGATTTCGGCATCACTTCCGGCATCCGCATTCCGATAGGTGACGAACCCGAATCCATATACGACCATCTGCGTCATTCTTCCCGATTTCATCGGTATATTCCGACGGGTTGTTCGGACATCTTACCCTTCGATATCACCGGCAAACAGAACCCTGCTGCCATACTCGATATCATCAAAGGCGCTTTCTCCCTCGGACAGAAATATATCGCCTTCTATGCCTCCGACTCGGACCTCGTACGCATCACCGGCTATCTGGTAAAGCGCTCGGAGATAGAGAAATGGAACAAGGGGCAGACGGTCCTGCAGAACACCACCCAGCTTGGTGCTCCCACATACGCGTCAGCGCATCTGGCCAATCGTAAAGTGCGGGGAGTATAATGGCACTCGTTCGTAAAATAATTCCGCAATCCACCGTGGACGGTCCGGGAAACCGGACGGCCATCTTCCTGCAGGGATGTAACATCCGCTGCGCATACTGCCATAACCCCGAAACACAGGCTCTGCATGATCCCGAAGCACGCGAGATGAGCACCGCAGAAGTACTGACAGAAATACGCAAAGGTATTCCCTTCATTCGCGGAATCACCGTCTCCGGAGGAGAGTGTATGTTACAAGCGGATTTCTTAACTGCGCTCTTTACAGCCGTCAAAAACCTTGCGTGGGAAAACAACAACCCGCTCAGCTGCCTGATCGACAGCAACGGCACGATCCCGTTCGAGCGGTTTCCTCAACTGATGGCGGTATGCGACGGCGTGATGTTGGATGTCAAGGCTTGGGACACTGAGGTGTACCGGCGCCTTACGCAAGCGAACGATAACACTACCGTTAAGCAAAATCTTGCTTGGTTGCTAAGACACGACCTGCTGACAGAGGTACGCATCGTGTGTCTGCCGGACATAGTAGATGTAGAGACCATATTGCGGAATATTGCAGAAACATTCGATTTCATCGGGAAAAATGCACCCGTCCGCCTGCTCCGTTTCCGTCCTCATGGCGTCATAGGAGAACTGGCAAACCACCCTATGCCGAGTGATGAACAGATGGCTCAATATGCCGATTTGGCTCGCTCACTCCACTTGGCATTTTCTATTAAATGAGGTAAAAAATACATTTTTTATCGGTTTTATTTGGTCAATTCAAAAAAAAGCAGTAATTTTGCAGCCCCTTTCGGTTGAGAGGCTCGACACCTGTTTAGCTTTTCAACAGAAAAGGAGATAACTAAATTATTAACCGGGCAGGGATTCGAGTAATCCGAAGCCCACAAAACAAAAGTCTAAATGGCAACAAAGATTCGTTTGGCTCGTCATGGTCACAAAGACTACGCTTTCTACCACATCGTAGTAGCAGACAGCCGCTCGCCGCGTGACGGCAAAATTATCGAACGTATCGGTTCGTTCAACCCGAACACCAACCCCGCAGCTGTGATCCTCAATTTCGATCGCGCTCTGTACTGGGTAGGCGTAGGTGCACAACCGACTGACACCGTACGTACCATCCTCTCCAACGAGGGCGTACTGCTGATGAAGCACCTCAACGGTGGTGTCGCAAAAGGCGCATTTAGCCAAGAAGAGGCTCAGAAGCGTTTCGACGCTTGGAAGGCTCAAAAAGATGCTAAGAATGGTAAAATCAGTGCTGCTGAAGCTGACAAGAAAGCTGCTGCTGCAAAGGCTCTCCTCGCTCAAGAGGTGGAGACCAACAAAGCAAAAGCTGCTGCTATCGCTGAGAAGCGCGCTGCCGCTGCTGCTGAGTTGGCTGCTGCCGCTCAGGAGGCTGCGAAAGAAGCTGCTGCTGCAGAGGCAGAAGCTAAAGGAGAAGAAGCTCCCGCTGAGGAGCCCGCTGCTGAAGCATAAATCACTCCATTTTGGCGAAAAAGAAGTTCAAAACGCAAGTTTTGGACTTTTTTTTTGTGTATATCGAAAAAAAACACTAACTTTGCACGCAGAAAAGCGTGCAACAAGAGAGAGATGTTTTACCTGATAGTCCTCCTTATCCTTTTCGTGTTAGCGGTACTGAACGTACAGATGCACGATAAACTCAGCTCACAACTGCTGAGCGGCATTGCTGCGCTGCTGCTGATTGCCATCGCAGGGCTTAGGTTTGAGACGGGTGGTGACTGGGATGTATATACGCAACTCTTCGCAAGTTTCCCCTCATTCAGCCGCCTCATCGGCAACCCGTCCGAACTGCTGCAGCAACCGGTGGAAGAAGGATTTGTTCTGCTGTGCGCTACCGTCAAAGCACTCGGAGGTACAGTACAGCATCTGTTCTTTGTAGTGGCATGCATAAATATCACGCTCATTACATGCGCATTACCCAAATACACCAAGTATCCTGCGGTAGGTTTGCTCTGCTATTTCGGATTGTTATTCTTCAATTTGGAGATGATATACATCCGCCAAGCGACAGCTGTGGCTCTTTGTTTTTTTGCACTGCAGTACATTAAACCACGGAAAATCATTCCCTATCTGCTGATTATCCTACTGGCATGCTCTTTCCATCGCGTGGCGGTTCTGATGATTCCTCTCTATTTTATACTGCGCACAAAGATTCCCTCATGGATATATGTCGCCGTGATTGGTGGAGGTGCTGTTCTTATGGCTATTGGAGTGCCGTGGATCAAAACGATTTTCCTCACTGTGGCAGGATGGTTAGGCGACAACTACGCGCACAAGGCGGAAGTATATACTGAAGAAGCAATGTTCGCCACCGCGCGCGAGATTACTGTAGGATATGTATTAAATCTTCTGATTTGTATCTTGGTGCTGTGTTTTAAGAAAAAGATTGATACGCTGCCCTATGGCACCATCATGCTAAATCTCTTCTTCCTCAGCATGGTGCTGTATTATTACTGCTACGAACTGATTGAAGTCAGCAATCGCGTGCGGCTGTTCTTCTTCATTGGCATCATCGCCTTGCTGCCGATGCTATTGGAACTCCTTCCTTTCTTCTTGGAACGACTGACCGGACTGTTTATAATCGGATTGTACTGCTTCTGTTTCTCCCGTGCTATCTTCCTGGAGAAACCGCAAGCCGCAGCATATAACCCGTACCAGAACAGCATCGATTATACCCTGCATCCACGACCGAGTTCCGGACTGCAACGATTGGAACAGAGTAAACATTTCTTTCGAGACGAACGGCAATGAGTCATATTCTTTTCATATCGCATTCCCGCAGTACGCATGGAGCTGAGACGGTGATGATACAGGCCGTCAAAGCCTGCGTGGCACGCAAAGCACGTGTGACCGTTGTAGTGCCATCCATTGTGCCGGATGAAGGACTGGAAAAGGCCTTAAACTCTATACACGGAGTACAAATCCTGCCCTTGCCTTATCGGGCGGCAGGTGGCAACATGCTACGTACACATTTGGTACGCCTTTACAACCTCGGTGCCCTAATATCTCTGGTGAGGTTTATTGAACAGGAACAGGTATCCGCCATTTACTCGAACACGTGCGTTTCCATCTTAGGAGCAGAACTCGCACATAGGACAAATACACGGCATATATGGCATTGGCACGAATCCGTTGACGAACGTTTCGGATGGCATTTTACACTAACAAAGTACTACCAACGTCTGGTGAGCTATACAGACACCTTGGTATTCATCTCGCAACACCAGCTTGACGAATGGGAAAAGACACTGCAACTCAACTTATCCAAAGCCCGGGTCATATACAATCCCGTCAAACCGATTACTCCGAAACCGGAGGGAAACTTGATCTCCAAACAAGGCATTTGTATCGGTTTCATCGGACATTTTGAGGAACGGAAGAACTTGCCGTTACTGCTGCAAACCTTCGTTTCTCTCCATGCCAAAGAGCCAAAAACACGTTTGCGTCTTTGCGGAGCAACCGGTAAACGCGACTACACCTATATCCAACATATAACCGATCTGCACGAACCGGAACTGACGGTCTTGCCGCAAACAACCGATGTAACGCAGTTCTATCAGGATATTGACATACTCGTGCTTCCTTCGTGGCGTGAGACAATGCCCTTGGTGGTTCTCGAGGCCATGCAAGCCGGGGTATGTGTACTGCAAACCAATCGTTCCTACATGACAGAACTGCTCGAAGGTGGGAAAGAGACCCTTTTCTTCTCACCCGACAAGCCGGAAGATCTGGAGCAACTATTGATGCTATGCATGGATGAGGAGTACCGCCGGTCGATTGCGAAAGCCGGACAAAAGAAAGCTTTGCAAATAGTACAAAATCAATCGTTTGATGACCAAATAGCCACCCTATTATGCGAGTAATAGCCTATTATCTGCCGCAATTCCACTCCATTCCGGAGAATGACGCTTGGTGGGGAAAAGACTTCACCGAGTGGCAATCCGTGCGTGCAGCCAAACCGCTCTTTCCGGGGCATCAGCAACCCGTGGAACCCGGTGAATTGGGATATTACAACCTGCTGGATCCTGCTGTCCGGGAACGACAGGCACAACTCGCCCGCGAGGCAGGTATAGAAGGCTTCTGCTACTGGCATTACTGGTTCGGAGGCAAACAACTATTGGAACAACCGCTGCAACAAGTGTTGCAAAGCGGCAAACCCGACTTTCCCTTTTGTATGGCCTGGGCGAATGAGAGTTGGTATGCCAAGACCTGGCGCGATGGCACACACGCGCATGATCGACTCTTGATAGAGCAGACCTACTCGGAACAAGATGATGAGGCGCATTTTGAAGCCATTCTACCTATTCTGCGTGACAAACGCTATATATGCGTCTATGGCAAACCGTTGCTGGTGATTTATCGTCCGCTGGATATCCCGAATGGGAAAGCCTGGGCGGAACGATGGCAGAAAATGGCAAAAAATGCCGGTTTCAACGGACTTTTCCTTGTTGGGAACGTAGCGTACAGCCAACAAAGGAATGCTGTTTTGAACTTAGGTTTTGACGCAGTGAATATCGTGCCGTTAGGAGATGCAAAACGGGACATACGATCCGCCATACGGCATCTGCCGGGTCTTTTCCGGTATATATGCGGCAAAGCGCCACTCGTCTATGATTACTCCGACGCCATACGTGCTTTTGCTACACCGGTAATGCAGCGCGAAGAGGTTATCCCGACCATCCTGCCTAACTGGGATCATTCCCCGCGAAGCGGTTCACGCGCGTTCATTCTCAACCTTGCGTCACCGGAGAAATTCAAGGCACATGTCGAAACGATTCGCCGCATTGCGGATAGCAAACAGAATGATCTTGTGATGCTGAAATCCTGGAATGAGTGGAGCGAAGGCAATTATATGGAGCCCGACAAACGCTGGGGAAAACAATATATAGAAATTTTATCCCGACTGACACAACAATCATGATAGTTATCAACGGTCGATTCTTAACACAACGCGTCACCGGAGTACAACGGTTCGCATACGAGATTTGTCGTGCTTTACGGCGAATCGGAGTGAACTTTGTAATCCTTGCGCCGTCGGATACCATATCCGAATACGCAATAGAGGATTTGCCTGTAAAGAAAATCGGCGGAAAGGGTTCGCATTTCTGGGAACAAGTGACCCTGCCAGGGTATATGCATCGTCATTACAGAGGTCTTCCGTTGCTGAGCCTGAGTGGTCTCAGTCCGGTTGGTTACAACCATACCATAATGACAATACACGATGTATCTTATTTGCTGCGTCCCCGGGCTTACTCATGGTTATACACTCTCTACTATCGCATTATGACTCCCTGGGCAGCCAAACGGGCAAAGCAGATTCTCACCGTTAGCCGGTTCTCGAAACACGAAATAATGCGTTGTTACAACATCGCTGATAACAAAATCACGGTGGTATATAATGCCGCGCGAACAACGGCTCTTGCTCCGCGTAAAGAGACAAGGCCATACCTGCTAGTTGTAGGTAGTCTGATGCCGAGAAAAAACATCCGGCGTCTGATAGAGGCATATAGCACAATGCCTGACGCCGATTTTGATTTACTTATCGCCGGCATTACCGATGCATCTTTTGCCGATGCCGGATTAGATGCCTTCGCGCACACCAGAGGGGTGCAATGGTTAGGACATGTATCTCCGGAGAAACTGAACTCATTATATCGTAATGCCACGGCGTATATTAATCCGTCGCTGTACGAAGGATTCGGCATCCCGCTATTGGAAGCCATGGCGCAGGAGTGTCCTGTCCTGGCCTCCGATATTCCTGTCTTTCATGAGGTTTGCGATGCAGCAGCTTGCTATTTTAACCCGATGAAAACGGAAGAAATACAATCCGTCATGTACACCATTACGCAGGATGAAACACTTCGGCAACAATTGATTCAGGCAGGGCGACAACGATGCCGTCTCTTCTCATGGGACGCTTCGGCACGCACCATCCTACAACTCTTGGACGCATGAAAAGAATACTTCATATATCGAAATATTACTTCCCTTATCACGGAGGACTGGAAGATATAGCGCGCTCCATTGTCATGGAGATGCGAGGGAGATACGAACAACGCGTTCTCTGTTTCAACCATACGCATACTGGCACGATACGTTCTACGGAAGACGGAGTGGAAATCGTCCGCGTCAACGCACCGCTCACAATATCTTCGCAGCCGGTCTCCTTCTCTTATCTGCAGATCCTGCGCCAAGAGATTCGTTCTTTCCGACCGGACATCATTCATGTCCATTTCCCAAACCCGCTTATCGGTTTGCTTCTGTTGTTAATACCTTTAGACGGCATTCGAATAATCATCCATTGGCATTCGGACATCTTGGGCAAACAGGTACTTTATCGTTTATACCGCCCGTGGGAAAAACGCATATTGCAACGTGCGGATACTATTCTCACAACCAGCCCGCAGTATAAGGAACATTCTGCACCTTTGCGCGATTTCATCGGGAAAACTCAGGTATTGCCGAATATTATCCATGAGCCGAAACTGCTGCTACAACCGGAAGACAAACAAGCAATCGAACAGATTAAACTCCGGTTCTCAGGGAAGAAGATTGTTTTCTTCCTTGGACGTCATGTGCCGTACAAGGGGGTTGATATCCTGCTTCAAGCCGTACCTTATTTATCCGATACTTGCGTAGTAGTGATTGGCGGTACGGGAGAACAGACTGCCTATTGGCAACAGCTGGCTGCGCCTTATGGCGACAAGGTGCAATTTGTCGGAGAGCTGCACGACGATGAGAAACGCCGGTTTCTATATGCCTCGGACGTATTCGCTTTTCCATCCATTGATCGCCGCGAGGCTTTTGGTGTGGCATTGGCCGAAGCGTTGTATTGCGGCGTGCCGGCTGTTTCTTTCCGTATTGAAGGATCCGGTAGTATGTGGGTGAACCAAAACGGCAAGACAGGTATTGTTGTAGATGCACTCGAGCCGCGCGCCTACGCCGAAGCTGTCAACACCCTGCTACAAGACGACGTGTTGCGTACGCAATACAGCGATGCGGCTCATCTATGGATAAAGAAACATTTCCTCAAAGACCAACTATATTCACTATTAACTGTTTACGGCGATGCTTAATATCTCTATTGTACTCTATCATCCGAATTGGGAACAGGAAGTTCTTCCGCTGGTCCAAGAACTGCTGCGTGTAAAAAACTTACGCAAGATATACCTATTGGACAACTCCGAAGAAAAGGAGCAGAATTTCCCGATGAAATCGGAGAAACTGCGCTATATGTATATGGGCTCTAATCTCGGATACGGCAAGGCGCATAACATCGCCCTGCGGGAGAGTGCGTACTATAAAACCAGTTTTCATCTGGTGATGAATAGCGATATCCGCGTAAAAGCGGAAGACATCGATGCCATGCATGATTGGATGCTTGCCAACCCGGCAGTGGGATTACTGATGCCGAAAGTGGTGTATCCTGACGGAACGCAGCAGTATTTAGCCAAACGTCTTCCCACTCCGCTCGATGTCTTCGGCCGTCGCTTCTTTCCTGCAAGCCTGATAGCATGCCGTAACAGAAGGTATGAATTACGCGACATGGACTTAACGCGCCCTGTCAATGCTCCGTACCTGAGCGGATGCTTTATGTTCCTCCGCACCAAAGCGGCTGTAGAAGCGGGACTGTTCGACGAGCGCTATTTCATGTATCCTGAAGATATTGATCTCACGCGCACGATTCACCGCAATTATCTGACGCTCTATTATCCGGAATGGACCATCGTCCATGCGCACGCACGCGATTCCTATAAAAATAAACACATGCTCCGGATTCATATCCGAAACATGTGCCTTTACTTCAACAAATGGGGTTGGCTCTTCGATCACGAACGCCGCACCTTCAATACGTACATCTAAACGATTCTTATAGCGACATTAACCGATAGGTCAGGTATCCCGCATAAACGAGTAGCAGTAACACACCTGCCCAGCGTTTTACCGCACGTTCTTTGTTGGTCTTCACCGCCATCCAAACGATGATACTTCCGAGGGCTGCCATCACCGCGTCCAGTTCGATACCCTCGTATGCCGGTAAGGGATTTACCATTGCGCTGGTTGCAAGCACGAAGAAGACATTGAAGATATTCGATCCGAAGACGTTGCCTAATGCAATATCTGAGTTATGCTTCGTTGCAGCAATAACGGAGGTTGCCAGTTCCGGCAATGAAGTGCCGAGCGCCACAATGGTCAGGCCGATAATTGCCTCACTCACGCCCATGCGCATGGCTATATCCACCGCGCTCTTCACAATCAGTTCTCCACCTACACAAAGTCCGATGAGTCCGCCGAGAATGAGTGCCACCGCACGTCTTGTCGGGATTGCTTTCACCTCTTCATTCGCCAACTCGTTTTCTTCCGGATGTTCTTTGGCATGACGGAAGGTATTATAAAGGAAATAGCCGAAGAGCAGCAACAACACAACACCTCCGATACGACCTATACCACGGGTCTCTTCGCCGAACGGCAACTGGATAGCTACAAAGATCAACACCAGTACACCGGCGATGATAGACATCGGTATATCAAAATCACGACTCCGTTTCTGCGAGGCAATCGGATAGACCAAGGCGGTCAAACCGAGTATGACGAAGGTATTGATGATGTTCGACCCTAACACATTGGTAATAGCAAGGTCGGTAGAACCTTCCACCACGGACACCATGTTCACCACAAACTCCGGCATCGAGGTACCAAAGGCCACTACGGTCAGACCGATCACGAGATCCGAAATGCCGAATTGTTTAGCGATGGCTGACGCACCATCCACCAGCCAATCCGCACCTTTGACCAAAGCTACAAAGCCGATGACGATGAACGCCGCACCGACCCACCATCCACACGCTAACAAGTTATTGATAATATCCATTTGTTCGTTTCTTCGTTATTACGTAATTACGTGATTCCGTTATTACGTTATACATTAAACAGGAAATGCATTATATCGCCGTCTTGTACAAGGTAGTCCTTTCCTTCGGTAGCCAACTTTCCGGCGGCACGGCATTGCGCTTCGCCTCCAAGGGCGATGAAATCGGCATATTTTATTACTTCGGCACGGATGAACCCGCGTTCGAAATCCGTGTGTATAACCCCAGCGCACTGAGGAGCCTTAGCTCCTGCCTTGAAGGTCCAAGCGCGTACCTCGTCGCTACCGGCGGTAAGGAACGTACGAAGGTTGAGCAGGGCGTATGCCGCTTTGATGAGCCTGTTAACTCCGGACTCTTGCAAACCGATCTCTTCGAGGAACATCTGCCGCTCTTCGTAGGTCTCCAGTTCCGCTATTTCACTCTCTATCTTCGCCGCTAACACCAGCACTTGCGCATCTTCGTCCTTTACCGCCTCTTTTACCTTTTCCACATACGCGTTACCCGTCACCGCCGAAGCTTCATCGACGTTACAAACGTACATCACGGGTTTGTTGGTCAGCAGGAAAAGGTCACGCGCCGCAGCTTCCTGGTCTTTGTTATCCAACTCCACGGTACGGGCGTTGCGTCCTTGTGAAAGGGCTTCCCTGTACTTTACCAATACCTCAAGTTGCAGTTTTGCAAACTTGTCACCGCCTGCTTTTGCCGCTTTCTCACATTTCTGGATTCGGCTCTCTACGGTCTCGAGATCCTTTAGTTGCAACTCTGCATCGATGATCTCTTTATCACGCACAGGATCGACTGTTCCGTCAACATGCACTACGTTCTCATCATCGAAACAACGGAGCACATGGATGATGGCGTCCGTTTCACGGATGTTCGCAAGGAACTTATTACCCAGCCCTTCACCTTTGCTGGCGCCTTTGACCAATCCGGCGATATCAACTATTTCCACCGTTGTAGGTATGACACCGCGCTCGGGTTTGCATATCTCGCCTAACTTGATCAGCCGCTCATCCGGAACCGTGATGACTCCCACGTTCGGTTCAATCGTGCAGAAGGGGAAATTAGCGCTCTGCGCTTTCGCGTTACTAAGACAGTTAAAGAGGGTACTCTTGCCTACATTCGGCAACCCTACTATTCCACATTGTAAACTCATATCTGTATTTTAAAAACTTTTGCGACTGCAAAAGTACTACTTTTCCCTGACATACGCAAATATTTTGTGTTTTTCTTGTCCTTCGGACCGAGTATTTTTCAAATTTCCTTGCGTATGTCAATTTTTTGCCGTACCTTTGCACGCGATTTGCGTGCAGTAGATAATATACAATATGAAGACAGTTGTTATTACAGGAGGGTCGTCGGGCATAGGTAAAGCGACGGCAGAGTTATTTGCAGAAAAAGGTTGGCAGGTTTTTGAGTGGTCTCGCAGCGGTACATCCACGGACAAAGTGACGCATATATCTTGCGACGTGACCAAACCGGCAGATACCAAGGCGGCCGTCCAACAAGTTTTGGCGCAAGCGGGGCAGATTGATGTCTTTATTTCGAATGCAGGGTTTGGTATCAGCGGTGCCGTGGAGTTCACCACTCCGGAAGACGCCCACCGTCAGATGGAGGTTAATTTCTTTGGTGCGCTCAATAGTGTTCAAGCAGTTCTTCCTCACATGCGCGAACGAAAAGCAGGTCGCATCATCTTCACCAGTAGTGTAGCGGCTGTCTTGAGTATTCCGTACCAGAGTTTCTATAGTGCCTCGAAGGCCGCCATCAATGCATTGGCATTGGCGCTTCAAAACGAAGTGCGCGCGTTCGGCATCCACGTCAGCGTCCTGATGCCCGGTGATGTATCCACCGGTTTCACCGCAGCACGCAAGAAATCCGAGGATGGCATGGACGCATACGGCAACATCCGTAAGGCGGTTGCAGCAATGGAGAAAGACGAGCAAGGCGGCATGAGCCCGCGCAGCATGGCACTACAACTCTATCGTATCGCCACCCGCCGTTGTCCGGCACCGCAATACGTAGGCGGAACGCAATATGCGGTGTTCTGTTTCCTCGACCGCATTCTGCCTAAACGCTTTGTCAATTGGATCGTAGGACGATTGTATTGAACCGGAAAAGACATCCAGCGTTATGACCGTGCCCCCTATCTATGTGTTCGATCTCGGCGGAGTACTCATCCGTCTCAACGTTGCCCGTTGCATGCAGGCTTTCGAGGCGTTGATGGGCGAAGAGAACATGCGTGCCGTCTTGGGCATGGACAGTCGCGGAGAAGGTATCAAAGCCGTCAGCGTAGCAAGCAAACAACTCATGGCGGATTTTGAGCGCGGACTGATCACTTCCAATGAATTCCTTACACAGGTGCAGGCTTTCTGCCGTCCAGGAACAAGTCTTCAAGAGGTGTCGGACGCCTGGATGTCCATGTTGGACGACCTTCCGCAGGAACGACTTGAGGTAGTGGACCGGCTGCGCGCAAAGGGACACATGGTTTATCTGTTGAGCAACGGGAATGATCTCCATTTCCACTTCATTAACCGCACCTACGGTCTCGACCGCCATTTCGACCGGCTCTTCCTCTCACAGGAAATGCACATGGCCAAACCCGAACCGGAGATCTTCCGTACGGTGGACGAAGCGATTCACCGCCAGAACTGCCCCGTCGTCTTCATTGATGACATCGCCGTCAACCGCCTTGCCGCCGAACAGACAGTCGCCTGGCACACTCTCGGCAGCTTGGACGAACTGCCTTACCCCTTTTGAATGCACCCCACCGCAAAGAGCAAGAAAATGTTGTACCAATGGATTATATCGCTGCCGATGATGCTTTGCTTCTTTTGGAGCATTTTCTTCGCTGTACGCTTCCTTCGCGGTAATGCCGAGCCGCGTGTGACGGGTACGATTTTGCTTTTCTACCTTGTTACTACGGTTCTCTACACCGACCATTGGTTGTATTTCTCCGGCCATCCGAGTTTCTGCGGAGAATGGAGTTACTCCGTGGTCAACTTGTGTGTATATCCTATATATTATTCGTACTTACGCGCCCTCACGCGCACGAAAATCTCGTTCGAAGTGCCGCTTTTGCTTCTACCGGCGGTGTTGATGACCGTCATCTTCCCGCTGAACGTGCGCTTGCATTGGGGGATTGAAAACAGTATTCATCTGGTCGCCCGTCTTTGCTTTGCCGTACAAGTCGTTTGGGTGTTGGTGCGCGGCTACCGTCTGATTCGGGATACTCAACGACGTTTGGATAACAACTATACAGACGACCGCAGTTACCTTCTGCAACCGACGCACATCCTCTTACTTTTCGTCGGTTTCACCGCTTTTGTCTCTATGCTGCTTAACCTCCTCGGGAGAGATACGTTCGACGGCTCGGTTCTCGTCTCTATTCCTGCGGTGCTGATGTCGGTTCTCTTGTATGGTTTAGGCTACGTTGCCGCGCATACTTTCATGCCGGAAGATACCATCGCGCAGGTCGAGGAAGATGAAGAAGAGAAAGCTCGCCGTGCAACGACCGCTGAAACGGATGAACTGTTCAACAAGATCACTACCGCTTTACGCGAAGACAAGTTGTTCACCAACCCGAACCTCACTATCCAGGATCTCGCTACGGCTGTGGGATCCAACCGTACGTATGTCTCCGCATGTATCAACCGGCGCACGAACTTCAGCTTCTCACAACTCGTCATACAATACCGTGTAGAGAACGCCAAGATGCTTCTTGCTGACACACGCTATCACTCCGACCACGAGGCTATTTCAAATGCCATCGCACTCAGTGGCTTCACGTCGGACCAGACATTCTACCGCGTGTTCAAGGAAATGGCAGGGATGACACCTCTCCAATATAGGAAACAAAATACCCCCAAAATGTAAATTTGTACGATTTGAGAGTCGATTTGTACGATTTGCGAATGCTTTTTCAAAGAAAAGCAGTACTTTTGTGCGCTCTTTGGGATGTAAGCCTACAAACTCGTGAAAACCAATATACATCAAATTATCAACAATATGAAAAAAATCTTATTCTTCGCCATCGCGCTGGCAGCCGGCGCACTGGCTTTCTCAAGTTGCGAACCCAACGATCCGAAACAACCGTCGCAAGCAGATTTCAAACCTGCCGACCTCGTCAATACCATGTGGCGTGCCGATAGCGTATTCGTCGACGGCGGCTCCGGTCCGCATTTCTTCCTGAACATCTTCGCTGCGGACAAAGCGGAGTTGAACGGAGACACCGTTTCATATCATTTCAACGGCAACAGACTGATTTGTAACCGCGGGGAATACGACGTCACCGCTTTCTATGGAGAGACAGCTATACTCAAAGCTACCACCGGCCAAAATTTCGAAATATACGTTAGCAAACTGCCCGATTGGGATTGGCAAAGTCAGATCTTGGAGCCCAAGGCCTCTAATTTTGTAGGCACTTGGAAATTAGCGTATTACACCATGAACTCCACTACTTACCAAGGTCGCTGGTATAGAGCCGGAACGAATCCTGGTGTAGAGACTTGGGAACTCCGCGCAGATGGCTCCGCCACATATCATAGCACTTTCTTTAAAGAAACCCAGAACGGTTCATGGAACTTTGAGAACGGCATGCAGATGGTGAAGAATCCAGCAAGAAGCCACATAGGTGGAGAAGACGGCCGCATCACCGTGCAACCCCTCACCAAGAACTGGATGGGCTTCGTGTGCAAAGATGGTAACACCGATTACCAATGGTTCTTTGTTCGCGTGAAATAACACTTCGTCTCTTACTTCGGATAGTATCCGGTGAAAAAGGAATACGTTAACGACAAGGAGCGTAAGTTCCGCAAATATAATTGACTTATTTAATTTATGAAAAAGCTATTTTTCGCCCTCACGCTGGTAGCCGGCGTATTGGCATTCACTTCATGTGAAAAAGGCAATGAGCCTGAACTGAAAGGCAAAGTATATCACTATCATGGCATCTCACACGCGGAGTTCGAATATGAACACGATGTCTATATCTCCATTGAGGACAATGGCAAGATGACCATGAAGTGGGTTGGTGTGAAGGCAACGAAGGATGCAGAGCCTGTGACCCTGTATCTCTATAATGGAGAATGGGAAGGAAACGAACAAGAAGGATATCATATCCATTGCGATGCACTGCCCCAACTGCCCGACGGCAAGCCCTTCAAAGAATGGGAGTCGTTTGACATCGATGGATGGTGTAAAGAGGAGACCTGCAGTTTCGACTACCACATCAACGGCGGTACAATGGGTATCTTTGACGGTGAAAGAGTAAAAGACAACGGCAATGAGCCGGAAGACAAAGACGCAGTCACCTTCAGGGTAACCGGAGAACTGCGCGGAGTGATGTTCCCTATACGAAACCCACAGCAGCAGGCGGTTATCACCTTGCACCCCAAGGCCAATACCGTGGATGTGAAGTTTGTACAGGCGCGTATCGCTTCCGAAGAGGAGACTCCGCAGGATATCTATATTCGCAACATGCCGCTCAACAGTGGAAACGTGCACATCAACCTTGTGTTAGAGGACGGATCGCCCTACAAGCCATTCCCGAAATCCTTTGCTTACGCAGTGATGGATGAGCAGCAAACGACGTTCAATATGCACTTCGGAAGCGATGACGAGAAAGAAACACAAGTGTACCTCGTATTCAACGCTATGCTCAAATAATTTTTGGCGGTTCGTACAAGTTGAATGTAAGCAAGCTTACACCAACTTACAGACCTACAACGCTCTTGGCACAGAGGTGAAATAATCCTCTTTTACAGACAATCTCATTTGGGGGAGAGTGTGTCACCGGTTGACACACTCTCTTTTTTTGAATAAATTTGCATATTGTCTTTTCCTATTACCCGCAATGGATGGTGAAAGGTGAAAGGGCTCGCGCAACGATGTGTGAGAAGGAAAAGACGAGAGGAAAAATGAATTTGAGCAGGCATTGCCTCTGACTTGCCTCTGACTCGCCTCTGAGTTGCCTCTGAGTTGCCTCCGATATCTATTTTGTAACATATTAATAATGAAGAGATTATGAAACAATCCAAAAAGCAAGAAATGAGTGCTCAAGAAGAGGCTCAATGGCGCAAGGCTCAGCATGCACACAGAGGTGAAATAAACACCCTCTAAAAAAGGGAGTCAGAGAGGCGGTAATCCAAAACGGGCTACCGCCTCTTTCGGACCTGTACTTTGACTATATTGTATGCAAGGAGTAAGCGATAACAGGGGAGGAAGAAGATGATGATGAGCAGGCTTTTTTGAATAAAATTCAAATAATTTTGCATTTTCTTGTTAAAATTCTTGTATATTCCAAATATTTGTTGTACCTTTGCGGCGTAAAATGTGCTGATGGCGCATTTTGATACGAACAATCAACATAAATTAACTAATTTATAGACACTATGAAGAAAGGTTTATTCCTGAGCCTCATTGCTGCAGTAGCATTGTTGGCATCGTGTAACAAGACGTTACCGAACCCCGAGCAACTTAGCGTTAACCCTAATCCGCTGGTAAAGGTGGGCAACAAAGTGGACGCTGAGATCGTTGGTACTTTCCCTGAGAAGAAATTCGCTAAGAAAGGTGTTCTCACCGTTACCCCTGTTCTCAAGTTTGCAGGGCAAGAGGTATTAGGCGAGTCCGTCACCTATGTTGGTGAAAAAGCAAAAGAGAACGGCAAGACCGTTAACTACCGTGAAGGTGGCAAGTACCGCCAGAACTGCTCTTTCGACTATGTTCCCGCTATGCGTCAGTCGGAGCTCTATCTTCGCTTCGAGGCACGTGTAGGAAAGAAAGTGATTGAGATTCCTGACCTGAAGGTTGCAGATGGCGTAATCGCAACCGACGAGTTGGCTGACGCCCGCGACAACAAGAGTGCAACCACACCGGACAAGTTCCAACGCGTAATCCAGGAGCTGACCGAGGCTGACATCAAGTTCCTCATCCAGAGTGCAGAACTTCGCTCCAAAGAGACAAAGAGCGATGAGGTAAAAGCCCTTCAGGCAGCCATCAAAGACGCAAAGAACAACGAGAAGAAAGAGATCAACAAGATTGAGGTTTCCGGTTACGCATCTCCGGATGGCGGCATGGACCTGAACGAGAAACTCGCACAGAACCGTCAGAAAGCAGCAGCTAACTTCCTCAAGAAAGACCTCAAGAAGAACAAGTTGAACAACGCCATCGAGTCTAACATCACCGCAGAGGACTGGGAAGGCTTCCAGAAAGCAATGGAGAACAGCAACATGCAGGACAAAGACCTTGTCCTCCGCGTATTGTCGATGTACAGCGATCCTGAGGAGCGCGAGGCACAGATCAAGAACCTGAGCAACGTATATGGCACAATCGCCGAGGAGATCCTTCCTGCCCTCCGTCGCAGCCGTCTCATCCTCACCACCGACCTGATCGGCAAGAGCGATGACGAGATCCGCGAACTGGCAAAGAAAGACCCGGCTCAACTGAGCGTAGAAGAGTTGCTCTATGCCGCAACGCTGACCAATGACCGCGCAGAGAAGACCGAGTGCTTCGCCAAAGCAGCCAACCTCTACAACGACTACCGCGCATGGAACGGCCTGGGCCAACTCTATCTGGAGGACGGTAACATCGCAGAGGCTCGCCGTTGTTTCGGGCACGCACTGGAGATACAACCGAACGACCCGGACGTGAACTACAACGCCGGCATCGCTGCCATGGCTGACGGTGACCTGGAGAAAGCAGAAGAGTTCTTCGGCAAAGCAGCCGGCACGAAGGGCAACCTCAATGCCGCTCTCGGTACCCTCTACACGAAGAAGGGTGACTATGCTGCAGCAAAGAAAGCATACGCAGACAACGCTACCAACAACGCAGCCGTTCAGCAGATTCTCAGCGAGGACTATGCAGGAGCAGCCAAGACGCTGGCTAACATCAAAGAGCCGAACGCAACGACCGCATACCTGAAAGCTGTAGTAGGTGCCCGCACCAACGACAAAGCTGCTGTGATCGAGAACCTCAAATCAGCAATCGCTCAGGACGCTGCCCTCAAGAACCGCGCTGCTCAGGATATCGAGTTCGCCAAGTTCGCCGAGGAAGCTGAATTCAAGGCAATCGTTAAGTAATGTCCGTACTTTTCCCAAAAGTACAAAAACCCCGTGAGTGGGACTATCGCCCCATTTACTACGACGAGGAAAAGGAGGCGCGCAAGGATAGAAAACTTGCGCGTCTTCATCGCGGGGCTTTTCGTGAAGAACACGAGAAGAACATGACCGAGTTGCGGAAGAAGAAACAATCGCGACTGGCCTTCTGGCTCGTCTTGCTCGGACTACTCATCGTAGTTTTCTACGTACTCCTCTAAACTCTAAACTTTACAATCGTGGATATCATTCATCTGTTACCGGATAGCGTAGCCAACCAGATCGCGGCGGGCGAGGTCATCCAACGCCCTTCGTCGTGTCTGAAGGAGCTGGTGGAGAACAGCCTGGACGCGGGCGCTGACCGCATTCAGGTGATTGTCCGTGACGCCGGCCGGACTCTGCTGCAGGTGATTGACAACGGTATCGGCATGAGCGAGATGGATGCCCGTCTGGCTTTCGAACGCCATGCGACCAGCAAGATACGCGAGGCGCAGGATCTCTTCAGTCTGCGTACGATGGGTTTCCGCGGCGAAGCATTGGCGAGTATATGTGCCGTGGCGCAAGTGGAGATGACAACGCGACGCGCCGAAGACGAAACCGGCACACTCATCGAGATACACGGTTCGGACGTCGTACGACAGGAGGTATGCTCCTGCCCCGTGGGCACGAACATCAAGGTAAGCAACCTCTTCTTTAACGTTCCCGTCCGACGCAAGTTCCTCAAGTCCGACCAGACGGAACTGCGCAACCTAATGACGGAGTTCTACCACATCGTACTGGTTTATCCGAAAGTGTCGTTCACCTTCGTGCATAACGACGAGATTCTCCTTGAACTGCCGACAGGCACAGAGAAACAACGCATTGAGGCTGTCTTCGGAAATCCCAAACGGAATGTGTTCACCTCCAACTTCGTGGACATCAACACCGAGACGGAGTTGGTCTCCATCCGCGGCTTTGTCATCAAGCCAGAGTCAGCGACACGCAAAGCGGAGCAGTTCTTCTTCGTCAACGGCCGCTACATGCGCCATCCTTATTTCCTGAAAGCCGTTCAGACCGCCTATTCCGGCATGCTGACAGCCGACTACCAACCCTCTTTCTTCATCTATTTCGATATCGCCCCCGAAGCCATCGACGTCAATATCCACCCGACAAAGACGGAGATCAAATTCGCGGACGAGCAGGCTGTCTTCCAGATACTCATGGCGTCCGTCCGTGAGGCTCTTGGCAAGTTCACCCTCGCCCCGCAAATCGATTTCGACACCTCCGGCAATATCGACATCCCGCTACCCACGAACCGTCCTGTTGACCGGCCGAGGGTGAGCGTTGATCCGCAATACAACCCCTTCCGAACACGTGGTGCGATCTATCCGGACAAGCAACCGGTGCAGGGATGGGAAACGCTGTACGAGGGAATGAGAAACGAGCGTCCGCAGGGCGGACTCAATAATGCAACTTTGCTGCCTGATGATGGATTGATGATTCCGGACACGGAGCAGGCACCGCTGTGGCAACACGGGCGATACCTGTTTATGTCCACAACGGAGGGGGTGCTACTCATTCATCCCCATCGCGCGCACGCAGCCGTGCTATACGCGCAGTTTATAGAACAACTCGCGCACGCGAAAGGCACTATGCAACAACTGCTCTTCCCCGAAGTACTCCCCCTCCAGCCGGACGAGATGGTATTGATCGCACAGATTCTTCCGGACTTGCAATCCATCGGTTTTGACCTGGAGCAACTCAGTCCCGACAGTTATAGCATCCAAGGTGTTCCGGCGCAAACGGCAGGCCAGTCCCCCATACCGGTTCTTCAGGATATCATTCATCAAGTGCGCAGCCGCGGTGCCGACACACAGGAGGAATGGCGCAGACAGATCGCTGCTTCTTTAGCAGAACATTCCGCCATCCCAAGCGGTAAGACACTGACGGACAGCGAAATGCGCGACCTTCTCAAACGCCTGACGGCGCTGCCTGACTTCCGTCGTACAACCGACGGCAAAATCATTGTCTCACTCGTCACGGACGAGGAGATAGAGAAGAGATTTTAAGATTCGACATACCATGAAACGAATTTCTTTGTACATTGTACTTTGTCCTTTTTTCCTTCTGCTGTCTTGCACGCCGCAAGACCATCTGACCATTCTTCACACGAATGACACCCATTCCCAGGTAGAACCAAAGTCCAACGGTCGTGCAGGCTATGCCCGCCGCATGGGACTGATCCGGCAGGAACGGGCATTGGACAAACACCTGCTTTTAGTCGATGCCGGTGACTTCTGTCAAGGCACACCCTATTTCAATTTCTTCCACGGCCGCGTGGAGATCGCCGCACTGAACCGTATGGGATACGATGCCGTCACACTCGGCAACCATGAGTTCGATAACGGTCTCGACACGCTCGCAGCCGTCCTCAAGACGGCACAATTTCCTGTTGTTTGTGCCAATTACGACTTCACAGGCACCCCATTGGAAGGCATCGTGCAAGCGAACACAACGGTGCGTAAAGGCGGACTGAAGATCGGTATCTTCGGCCTGGGATGCGACCCGAAAGGCCTGATTTCCGACAAGAACTTCCTTCCGGCACGCTATCTTGCGCCCTACACTGTGGCTCAAGAACAGGCGGATTTGCTGCGGGCGGAAAAATGCGACATTATTGTATGTCTCAGCCACCTCGGAACCTTCGGAAAAGCACCGGAAGATGTATGCGACACCGCCCTCGTTTCACACACCCGGGGCATTGACGTAGTGATTGGAGGACACACCCATAAATTATATGATAATTTACGGGTTGCCAATTTGGACGGAGACAGTATTCCTGTATGCCAAATGGCGAAAAGCGGAGAGTTTTTAGGCAAGATTGTGCTACATTTAAATGACAAAAACATAAAATAACGCAAAAAAATTTGCACATTTCAAAAAAAAGCAGTACCTTTGCACCCACATTTGAAAAATATTAACTTAATCGATTCAATATTATGGCAGAAATTGACGCAAAAGTAAAAGCAATCATCGTTGATAAGCTTGGCGTAGAAGAGTCTCAGGTGACTAACGAAGCAAATTTCCAAACAGACCTGGGCGCAGATTCTCTGGATACCGTAGAGATGATCATGGAGTTTGAGAAAGAGTTCGGAATCTCTATTCCTGACGAGGACACTCAGAAGATCGGTACCGTAGGCGACGCAATCGCTTATGTGGAAGAGAAAATCAACGGAAAATAAATTCCTCTTCACTTGAGTTTGCGAGTTTACGGCTAATACTGTAAACTCGTATGCTTTTATATAATACAACCCTATTCAGATGCAATTACGACGCGTAGTAATAACGGGTCTCGGTGCGGTTACACCTGTTGGCAATTCCGCTCCGGAGACATGGAAAGCCTTAGTGGCAGGTAAGAATGGTATCGGCCTGATCACCGCCTTCGATGCGAGTCTTTTCAAGACGCATTTTGCGGGTGAAGTCAAGGATTTTGACCCCACCACAGTAATGGACCGCAAAGAGGCACGTAAGATGGACCGCTACTCGCAATTCTCCGTGTACGTGGCCGATGAAGCACTGCGTGACAGCGGTTTGGATCTCGAGAAAGAGGACCGCAGCCGCGTGGGTGTGATATGGGGAAGCGGCATGGGAGGTTTGCAGTCCACCGAAGAAGAGATAATCGATTTCGCCAAAGGCGACGGTGTACCGCGTTTCAACCCCTTCATGATTCCGAAGGCTATTCCGAGCATCGCAGCCGGACATATATCCATCCGTTTCGGTCTCGGTGGCCCGAGTTTCTCTGTTTCCACCGCTTGTTCTTCTTCATCACACGCCGTTGGAACCGCTTTCGACCAGATTCGTCTGGGTCATGCGGACGTACTGCTGACGGGCGGAGCCGACGCAGATGTGACATATACCGGCATCGGCGGCTTCAACTCGCTGCATGCCCTCTCTACGCGTAACGAGAGTCCGGAGACTGCCAGCCGCCCCTTCTCGAAATCGCGCGACGGGTTCGTTCTGGGCGAAGGAGCAGCTTGTCTCATTCTCGAGGACTACGAGCACGCCAAAGCGCGCGGCGCAAAGATATACGCAGAGATCATCGGCGAGGGAATGACTTCAGATGCCTACCACATGACGGCACCCGACCCCGAAGGGAAAGGTGCGGAACGCGTGATGCGTCTGGCGCTCCGCGATGCGGGGTTGCAACCCGAGCAAGTGGATTTCATCAACACACACGGCACTTCCACCCCGCTTGGCGATGTGACGGAAGTGAAAGCTATCCAGCGCGTGTTCGGCGAACATGTCTATGACATGAATCTGGATTCCACCAAATCGATGACCGGTCATCTGATAGGCGCTACCGGTGCCGTGGAAGCAATCGCATGCGTGATGGCACTCAAAGACGGTATCATCCCCCCCACCATCAACCATGACCCGGAAGATCTCGACGAGAACATCGACTACCGCATTAACTTCACCTTCGACAAGGCGCAGAAACGCGATATCAAATATGCGTTGAGCAACACCTTCGGTTTCGGAGGCCACAACGCCTGCCTCGTATTCAAGAAATGGGATGAGTGAATGTTTAGAGTTTAGAGAATAAGGGAATGGGGGCTCCCTAAAAAGTCCCTGTATTAGTCACAAAAAAATAAGGTATTATGATTACGAAAATTGGCGAGAATGCAGGCCTCGTATGGGGTGCCCTGCAGAATGGTGCTCAGGGTTTGAAAGCTCTCAAGAAAGCTACCAAGCTGAAGAATGAGGAGCTTTTCTTGGCACTTGGTTGGCTCGCTCGCGAAGGTAAAATATCCTTCACCGAGACAGAGGCCGACACAATCATTGCATTAGCTTAATTATGGTCATTGCAATCGTAGGCGCTTCAGGCGCCGTCGGACAGGAGTTGCTCGCTGTTCTTGAACAGCGGCAATTCCCCGTCTCCGAACTCCGCTTATTCGGGTCGGAACGAAGTGCCGGCAAGACATACCTATTCAAAGGCAAAGAACATACGGTTCGCCTTTTGCAACACGACAACGCTTTCAAAGGCGTCGATATTGCTTTTACTTCCGCGGGCGCGGGCGTGTCACGCTCGTACGCGGAAGATATCACCCGTTACGGCGCCATCATGATAGATAACTCATCCGCCTTCCGCATGGATGAGGATGTACCGTTGGTTGTTCCCGAAGTGAATGCATCCGATGCGCTCAACCGCCCGCGAAACATCATCGCCAATCCCAACTGCACAACGATACAGATGGTCGTGGCACTGCAGGCGATAGAAGCGCTTAGTCACATTACGCGCGTTCACGTCTCCACCTATCAGGCGGCATCGGGAGCCGGTGCACAGGCAATGAAAGAGTTGGAGAACCAATATCGCCAGGTGCTGAACGGCGAACAACCCACCGTGGAGAAATTCGCATACCAGTTGGCATACAACCTCATCCCGCACATTGATGTGTTCACCGACAACGGCTACACCAAAGAGGAGATGAAGATGTATAACGAGACGCGTAAGATCATGCATTCGGACGTGAAGGTGAGTGCCACCTGCGTACGTGTGCCTTCTCTGCGCGCGCATAGTGAGAGTATCTGGGTGGAGACGAAGCGACCCATCAGCGTAGCAGAAGCCAAAGAAGCTTTTGCCAACGCGAAAGGATGTGTGTTGATGGACGAACCGGAGAAAAAGATATACCCTATGCCGCTGTTCCTCAGCGGCAAAGACGAGGTGTTTGTAGGACGTATCCGCAAAGATCTCACGAATGAGAACGGACTGAGTTTCTGGTGCGTAAGTGACCAGATTCGCAAAGGGGCAGCGCTCAATGCCGTGCAAATAGCAGAATATCTACTGAATACCGAATGCTGAAAACTGACCACTCAGATATTGAAATCATGGCTCCTGTAGGATGCTGGGAGAGTTTGGCCGCAGCGATAGAGGCCGGTGCTACGAGTGTCTATTTCGGTATCGAGCACCTGAACATGCGTGCCCGCAGTTCTGTCAACTTCACAACGGAAGACATGAGCACTATCGTGGCGCGTTGTCGCGAGGCAGGGGTAAAAACCTACCTGACGGTGAACACCGTGATGTATCCCGAAGACCTGCCGTTGATGCGCCAGATTGTGGATCATGCGCACACCGTAGGAGTCGATGCAATCATCGCCAGCGACATCGCCGTGATGCAGTACGCCAACAGCATCGGGCAGGAAGTGCATCTGTCCACCCAACTGAATATCGCCAACACCGAGGCGCTGAAATTCTATGCGCAGTTCGCCGACGTGGTCGTGTTAGCCCGCGAGTTGAACATGGAGCAGGTGGCATCCATCTATCATGACATCAGTGAACAACATATATGCGGCCGCAACGGTCAACCGATACGCATCGAGATGTTCTGCCACGGCGCGCTCTGCATGGCCGTGAGCGGCAAATGTTACCTGAGCCTGAATAACTACGGTCTCAGTGCCAACCGCGGCGCGTGCGTGCAAGTATGCCGGCGCGGATACACCGTCAAAGACAAGTCTTCTGATCTTGAGTTGGACATTGACAACCAATATATCATGTCGCCCAAGGACCTAAAGACCATCCACTTCCTCAACAAGATGCTGGATGCCGGTGTGCGGGTGCTGAAGATTGAAGGCCGTGCGCGCGGAGCCGAATATGTCGATACCGTTGTGCGCTGTTACCGTGAAGCGGTGGAAGCATGGCAACGCGGCGAGTACAACAACGATGCCGTCATTGAACCGAAGATAGCCGACTGGAACGAACGCCTTAGCAAGGTCTTTAACCGCGGTTTCTGGGATGGTTATTATCAGGGGCAACGTCTTGGCGAGTGGACCCATACTTACGGCAATAAAGCGACCCGCACAAAGATATACGCAGCTAAATGCACCAATTTCTTCAAGCAGTTGAGTGTGGCGGAGTTTCTGGTGGAAGCTGTCGAGGCGATAGAAGAAGGCGCTGATTTGCTGGTTACGGGTGAGACCACCGGTGTGTATGAGTGCCGCGCGGAAGGGATGCGTGACGCGGAGGGCAAGCCTACCAAACACATTAAGAAAGGGGAGTACTTCTCCCTCAAAACCGATAAACTGATTCATCGAGGAGACAAACTCTATCTATGGAAGGCGTAGCGCACATATTCACTCCGTTGAATGCGGCATGGTGCGGATGGACAATGCTGTTCCTTATGCTATGCGCCGTCATCAGCGAAATGATGCAACCGGGTGTGATCAGTCAGGCAGGTGCTTCCCTGCGCGTTCGTACAGAGCGTGTGTACAAAGATGCGCCTACTAACTTCATAAGCCAGTTCCTGATCACCATCTTCCGTATCGGCACGCTTGCCATCGCGATATACCTGAGTTTCTATTCCGGCGGACACTTTTCTTTCGGTATCTTCGCTATTTTATGCGGCATCACCTTCGTCACGGCTCTTGTGAAGATGGCCGGTGACGAACTGGCAGACTATACCTTCATGCTCTCCCGACGTTTTTCGCCGGCTTATGAGCATTATGCCAATATCCTCACCATTACCTCCTGCATCCTCTATCCATGTGTATTGGTGCTGCTACGGTTCGGAAACGTTGTAGCGAGCCGTTGGGTGTTGGGCGCAACGATCATCATCTTCTTTATACTATGGATTTATCGCGCCTCGCGGCATTTTGTCAACTCTCCGCAGGCCGTCCTGTATTTTATACTCTATATCTGTACCTTGGAGTTCCTGCCCTTGGGTTTGTTACTCTACCTATCTTCGCAAACGATTAACTGTCTATGATACAAAAGATTCTATTTTCGCAACCCCGTCCGGCAACGGAGCACAATCCGTACACCCGTTTGGAAGACCAATTTGGCGTTCAATGTGATTTCTACCAATTCATCCATATTGAAGGCCTTGAAGCGCGTGAATTCCGTCAGCAGCGTATCAATCCGCTTGATTACACGGCCGTAATCCTGAACTCCCGTTTGGGTATCGAGCATTATTTCCGTCTATGCGAGGAGTTGCGCCTGAATGTGCCGGATACAATGCATTACTACTGTAATTCCGAGCAGGTAGGCTTGTACCTGCAGAAATACATTCAGTACCGCAAGCGCAAGGTTTTCTTCCCTGAGACCGGAAATAAATTCGAGGACCTGTTACCAGCCATGCACCGTCGGCCCAACGAGAAATATATGATGGTTGTATCGGATATCCACACACAGGATCAGATCAACATGTTTGCGGAGAATGGTATAGAAGTGACTCCGGCAATCATGTACCGCACCGTCACCACTCCATGGCCGGCAGAGAAGCCCTTCGACTATGACATGATTGCATTGTTTACACCCGCCGGCGCAAAAGCCCTCAAGGAGAACTTCCCCGAGTGGCAACAAGGCGACACCTTGCTCGCCGCCTTTGGCGAAGGAACGATCCGGGCCTTGCAGGACGAAGGATTCCGCGTAGATATCGAAGCCGGCCAAGGTAAGACTTTCCCCTCGCTTCCCATGGCTATCGCGGATTACTTGGAGAACCATCAATAAGCACCTGTGTATCGCTTCCCTAAACAGAACAAGTTATGCGGAAAGATGCGTATAGAGCAGTTCTTTCGCGAGAGCAAGCGCTTTGTAGCGTGGCCTTTGCGCGTGTCATGGACTCCGACGGAAGAAGAGACAAAAATACTGGTATGGGCACCTAAGTCGCTCTTCAAGCACGCCGTGCAACGTAACCACCTGAGACGGCTCATGCGCGAGGCGTACCGATTGCACCAAGACCTGTTAGGAGACGCACACTATACCATAGCATTCAATTATCTGGACAAGGAAGAACAACCCTACATCGTGATCGAAAAAGCTGTATGCAAAGCGCTGAAGAAAATAAGTGGAAAATAATCGTGCGGAAAGCCTTCCTCCTTCCGGTATATTTCTACCGGATATTCATCTCTCCGCTTACTCCGCCTTCCTGCCGCTACACACCTACATGCAGTCAATATATGGTAGAGGCCGTGCTGAAATACGGAATCTTCAAGGGAGGTTGGTTAGGCGTCAAGCGTATTCTGCGCTGCCATCCCTGGGGTGGAAGCGGCTATGACCCGGTGCCGTAAGTATTTAAGATTTTTGATATAGTGTATAGAGGTATATGAGAATTGATATTATTTCCGCTTGTCCGGAGTTGTTGGAGTCACCACTCAATCACTCGATCATCCAGCGCGCGAAGACAAAAGGTCTTTGCGAGATATACGTGCATAACTTGCGTGACTGGACGCTGGACAAACACCGTAAGATCGATGACTACGCTTTCGGTTTCAGTGCCGGAATGGTACTGCAGATCGAACCCATCGACCGCCTCATCACCCACCTGCAATCGGAGCGGCATTATGATGAGATTATCTTCACAGCACCGGATGGGGAGCGGTTTGACCAGAAAGCCGCCAACACCCTCTCGCTCAAAGAGAATATCATCATCCTTTGCGGGCACTATAAAGGCGTTGACCAACGCGTACGCGATCATCTCATTACGAAGGAATACTCCATCGGTGATTTTGTTCTAACCGGTGGCGAAATGCCTGCTGCCATGATGACTGACGCCATCGTACGACTGCTACCGGGAGCTCTGGGAGACGTGGAGAGCGCACTCAATGATTCTTTCCAAGACGGACTGCTGGAAGCTGGAATCTACACCCGCCCCGCAGAATACAAGGGATGGAAAGTGCCGGAAATTCTGCTCAGCGGACATCAGGCGAAAATAGAAGAATGGATGTATGAGCAGTCACTCGCGCATACGAAAGCACGCCGACCGGATCTGCTGGAGGAAGAATAACAGCATAGTTCCTGCAAAAAGCACTCGTTTTGCAATTTCTACTTTACAAAATTGTGTTTTATAACATATTTTTTGCAAAAAATTTGGCTGGTTTGAAAAAAAGCAGTACTTTTGCACCGTGTTTTTCATGGTATTAGATTTAAGGTTAAGTAAAAAGATTGGGTTGTCGGGAGACAACCTTCTTTGTTTTTTATACAATTACCAAAATAAATTTGTGTAATTTAAAAAAAATTCGTACCTTTGCAGTCGCAAAAGTTTTCATAAAAAAGAGATACCATGGAAACGCGTATTTCAGTTATCGGGGGGTCGAATGTGGATTTGTCGGCTACCCTGTCCGATGCATTTATTGCAGCAGACTCCAATCCCGGTCACATCGAGGTGGGTTACGGAGGTGTAGCGCGTAATATCGCGCATAACTTAGTCCTGTTAGGTGCCAAAGCGCAACTGCTCACTATCTTTGGTGGAGACCTCTTCGGAGGATTGTTGCATGACTACTGCAAACAGCAAAACATTGACATCCATCTCTCGGAAAAAATCTCTCCGCTCCGCAGCGGCATCTATCTTTGTATCAATAATCACGGCGGCGAGATGATTGCCGCCGTAGCGGACACAGAGGCCATCCGCGAGATCACTCCGGAGTGGTTAGCCAAACGCATCGGGGAAATCAATCATTCCGATTATATCGTGGCAGACACGAATATCAGTGAGGAGGCTATTCGCTACCTGATGGAAAACAGTACCGTGCCACTTTTCATCGATGGTGTCAGTACCACGAAAGCCCATCGTGTCGTAAATGCCTTGCAGAAATGCAAGTTACCCTATCTCCATACACTCAAACTGAATCTCAAAGAAGCACTCGCGGTGACGCAAACGGCTACCTACGCCGAGGCGGCACAACGCCTGCTGGACATGGGGGTGGCACATGTATATATTACTTTGGGAAGTGAGGGCGTTTACTGCCGGAACGCAGCCGAGGAATGGCTCTTCCCCGCCCTGCCGGGCGAGGTGGTCAATACTACCGGTGCCGGTGATGCCTTCCTCGCCGGAGTAATCTATGCGCTAGCTAAAGAGATTCCTTTCCCGCAGACTGCACAATACGGCCTGATGGCGGCGCGAGCCACACTGATGAGTCCAAAGGCCGTTAATCCGAATATAGCTAATATCCTTTTATGACATGAATAAATATCTTTCTGTTTCCGAAGAAGTGCAACAGGCGCTTCATGAGGGCAAGCCTGTAGTAGCCCTCGAGTCCACTATCATCAGTCACGGCATGCCGTACCCGCAGAACGTAGAGACGGCGCTGCGCGTAGAGCAGACTATCCGCGACAATGGTGCCATTCCGGCCACTATCGCCATCATCGGCGGAAAACTAAAAGCGGGATGCACGCGCGAAGAGATTGAGTATCTGGGTAAGAAAGGGCAAGCCGTCACCAAAGCCTCGCGACGTGACTTACCTGTGCTCTTGGCGCGCAAGGAAGATGGCGCCACCACCGTCACCACCACCATGATTATCGCCGCGATGGCAGGCATCAAAGTGTTCGCTACCGGAGGAATAGGCGGTGTACACCGCGGTGCTCAACAAACCTTTGACATCTCAGCCGACTTGGAGGAACTGGCGCAGACACCAGTGATGGTGATATGCGCCGGTGCCAAGTCAATTCTGGACTTAGGTCTTACACTCGAATATCTGGAAACCAAAGGCGTTCCCGTGATTGGTTATGGCACAGACGAATTACCGGCTTTCTATACGCGTCACAGCGGGTTCGGAGTGGATTACCGCATTGACACGCCGGAAGAGTTAGCCGCCGCTTTCAAAGCGAAGCTGGATTGCGGCTTGAAAGGTGGAATGCTCGTGACCAATCCTATTCCGGAGCAGTTCTCAATGCCGGCAGACGTAATCAATTCCGCTATCGAACAAGCGCTTCGGGAAGCCGACAAAAAAGGCGTACATGGTAAACAATGTACGCCATTCTTGCTTGCTAAGGTCAAAGACTTAACCGGTGGGGACAGTTTGGATGCCAATATCCAGTTGGTTCTCAATAATGCCCGTTTGGCAGCTTTGACAGCCGCAGCCATGTGTTAAATTTTGTCTATAGCCTCGGCGATGGAGTTGGCAATGATAGCCATCTCCTCTGCCGGCAGGCTGAGTTTGGGATTGGAGAAGAGCATGTCTTTCTCCGAATTCAGCGGGACAAGATGGATGTGCACATGATTCACCTCCATACCCAGCACCGCTACTCCTACACGTTTGCAACCCGTAGCCGCCTTCAGTCCTTTCGCAACTTTCTTGGCAAAGCACATCAGACTGGCGTACTGGTCATCCGCAAGGTCGAAGAGATAATCGCTCTCCGGCTCCGATAATTTCGGCACTACAAGCGTGTGGCCCTTTACCAGCGGATTGATATCCAGAAACGCGTAATTCTTATCATCCTCAGCTACTTTGTAACTGGGAATCTCACCTTTGATAATACGGGTAAAGATTGTCATAACCGTTTCACTTAACGAGAAATCTCCAATATTTCGTATTCCATAAGTCCTGCGGGCACTTGTACCTGCGCTACGTCACCTACCCGCTTTCCCATCAGACCCTTTGCTATCGGAGTCGTCACAGAGATCTTGCCTTCCAGCGAGTTCGCCTCGCCTTCGGTTACCAGTTGGTACGTTTTTTCCTTGCCGGTGCTACGTACGCGAACGCGTACACGAGTCAGGATTTGCACCTCATCCGTTTTAATATCCGCGGTATTGAGCACGCGTGCATCCATCAATTTGGCTTTGATATGTGCAATCTTACTCTCGAGGACACCTTGCTCCTCTTTCGCTGCATCATACTCCGCATTCTCACTCAAATCACCTTTCTCACGTGCCTCCGCAATAGCGGCAATCACACGTGGGCGCTCTATAGTCTCTAAGAACTGGAGCTCCTCTTTCAATTTTTGCAGACCTTCTTCGGTCATGTACGTTACTGCCATAATATTGTGTTTTAGTATTTTCGATTGAGTATCTCGTTCGCGATTATTACCTTGCGAACTTCATCTGTATCCGTCATGTCCGGAACTTGTATTTCTGTGTTTTTTGTTTCGTCAGTCATAAAAAAAGAAGGCATTTGCCTCATGAGGTTTTAAAAACAATAGACTTTTATATGCTATTCTTTTTATCCTGAAAACGCAATAAATTCGCTTTTGTTTAAAAACAATAGGAAACTTCACAGCCTCCTATTGCCATTAAACCTAAACCTTAACTATGAAAATTTATTTGTTTTCAGTGCAAAAGTACTGCTTTTATTTGATATAACCAAATTTTTAAACAAAAAAATTCAATTTTTCTTTATTTTTACGCTATTTCGCCTCGTAATGTAGCTGCAGAGGCTTCGCGGATGGTCACTTTGACAATGTCTCCGATCTTCTGATCGGTACGCGGAAAGACGACCGTCTTGTATTGTTCGGTGCGTCCGAACATGTCATCGTGGCTGCGTTTGGAGAACCCTTCGACAAGCACTTCGACGGTCTTGCCGACCTCGCGTTGGTTGGATGCCAACGATAATTGGTTTTGAAGCGCGATGATTTCATTGAGCCGTCTCACTTTCTCCTCTTCGGGGATATTATCCGGCAGATGTTTTTGAGCATACGTACCCGGGCGCTCGGAGTATTTGAACATAAAGGCGGAGTCAAAACCCACTTCTCTCATCAGACTGAGAGTCTGCGCATGATCCTCCGGGGTCTCGTCATGAAATCCGCAGAAGATATCCGTGCTAATGGCGGCTGTCGGCAGGATTCGGCGAATAGCGGCAATGCGCTCCAAATACCATTCGCGGGTATATTTGCGGTTCATTAGTTTGAGAATATGATTCGACCCGGATTGCACCGCCAGATGAATGAATTTGCAAAGGTTCTTATGCCGGCTGATTGCCTCGAGTGTTTTGTCGCTCATGTCTTTCGGATGACTGGTTGTAAAGCGGATACGCATATCCGGAACTGCCTCTGCGACAATCTCTAACAGATCCGCAAAATCGACTATTGTTCCGTCCTCGCGTATATAACGGTACGAATTGACGTTCTGTCCCAAGAGCGTTACTTCTTTGTAGCCGCGTGTTTGCAAATCACGCACTTCGCCTAATATCGATTCCACGTCGCGACTCCGCTCGCGACCGCGGGTATAAGGTACCACACAATAAGAGCAGAAGTTATTGCAACCGCGCATGATGGATACGAAACCGCTGATGGAACGGCCTATGCGGGCAGGGATGATCTGGCGGTACGTCTCTGTCGTGCTCAACTCCACATTCATGGCCTTATGTCCTTGCTCACATTGTGCCAGCAGATTGGGGATATCGAGGTATGCATCCGACCCTGCCACAAAATCGACTCCATAATCTTGGATCAATTCCTGCCCCATGCGCTCAGCCATACAGCCAATCACACCGATAATCTTATTCCTGTTCTCGATATTTGATTTGCGATTATGGAGATGCGCCTTGAGTTCCCGTAAGCGTGACTCCACCTTTTGTTCGGCGTTATCACGAATCGAACAGGTATTGATTAACAGGATGTCCGCCTCTTCCCATTTCTCCGTCATAACAGCTTCTGTTGTCTGCATAATAGCAGCGACAACCTCGCTATCAGCCACGTTCATTTGGCAGCCGTATGTCTCTATGTAGAATTTTTTTGCCATTTTCGTTAAAAAAAGCGCAATAAATTTGCGTATGTCATTTTTTTGTAGTAATTTTGCACCCGCTTTTGAAAAAGCGCGGGAAGTGGCGCAGCCCGGTAGCGCAACGGTCTGGGGGACCGGAGGTCGCGTGTTCGAATCACGTCTTCCCGACAAAAGAACAGCTTCGGCTGTTTTTTTTGTGGAAGTACGGACCCTCACCCGCGTGTTCTTATTTCGCTACGCTCGAACGATTATTGCGGCGTCACGCACGCAATCTTCGAATCACGTCTTCCCGACATTAGAGGACTTCGATCCTCTTTTTACTTTACCAGCGAGAGGTTCACTTCCGCCAGTGCTTGGATCTCTACCCCTGCAAGCACAGACTGCATTTCTGCATTCTTCCGAATCATATCGACCCACCACTCGGCTTCATCCATGTCGGCGAATCCGCTTACGCGTAACGCACACCCTTCACCTAAGACAGGCATCTTCTGCAGATCGAAATCACGAATAAGGAACTGCGAGAAGTTAAAGAGTGCCACTTCGTATAGTAATTCGTTCAGTGCCTCTTCTTCTGCTTTCGGCAAACGTAACAACACGATACTGGGTTGCTTGCGATCATCGCTCCATTGTTGCTCGGTTACTTCCTCCGGGGTTTCCTCTTCTGTCTGACCACGGCGGTCGGCTAATGAGCCGGTTGCTCCGCCGGTCTGACTCTCCATACCTTGACCCATCATGGCGAGCATATCTTTTGCCATGGAACCCAACTCGGTAGTAGGATAGTTGGTTACCAACGCTTGGAGTTCGTTAATAAAAGCTGCTTGCCCTTCAGTACGCGCCACAGAGACGGCATTGAGGAAGAGGAAACGCGACATAAGATCGCTTTGCGGGAACTCGGTTTCGGCGTAGCGCTTGTTTGCCTTTACTTGTGCATACTCGCCTTTGGAGTAGGCCGCATAGGTAGCTGCATAAAGCGAATCTTGCTCTGCTAACATGCGGCGCATCTTTGCTATATATGCTTCGTCATTACGCAATGCGCGCAACTTCAGGTCCTCGGCAATGTCATTCAGACAAGGGTGCCCGCTAAAGCGTTCCGTCAGTTTGCGCAACGCCTCTTCCGCCAAGGATTCATCTTCTACTTTGTCGCGATAGATATAATATAGCGCAACCATCGCTTCGCGCCACAAACTGTCGCTGGCCGCAAAGTCTTGCGGAGTACGTGGTATTTGCTGGAGGTAATATTCGGGCTTGTGATTGTCCGTCTCTATCGGAGCGGGACGTGAGACCGTATCCGTCGCCAGAGCCATGGTATCCGTCCCCTCTTCCATCATCTCTTCGGGATAGGTGGATACGACTTGCTTGTTCTGGCGGCGCCAGTTGTCTTCCAACGGGCGATTGCCCCAACGGCGACGCCATTCCTGCTGGCCTTGCTTAATCAACTGGGGGTTATAGAAATACCACTCCGCTTTCTGCGGGCCGCCTCCGCCTAACATATTGGCGGTATTGACGCTTTTCGGACCGCCTCCTTTTCTGCCAATTGCAATATCGCGGGTTTCTTGCTCTTGTTTCAAGGAGTCCGCTTTCTCTGATTCAATCAGGTCGGCTATGATCTTATCAACGACCGCCCGCTGCTCTTCTTCGCTCTTACGGCTGAGTGCTTGCAGCGAGTCTTGCAGTTGCGCCTGATTATACGCCGACACTAATTCGTCAAGCACTTCCGAACGCTTTTGTATTCGTGCATAATCGGGGTTTTCCATCGAGAGAATCGTTACTGCTTCGCGATAGCACGGTTGCGCTTTCTCATACGCGCGTATTTCATAGTATATGTCACCTGCGCGCACAAGAACAGCCGCCTTGGCAGTCCCGGCCTGAGTAGCCTCTGCAATGGCTTTCTCGTACATCTCCAACGCTTTCGTGGTATCTTTCTGCGTCAGATAGATATTTCCCATCGCGCCATATAATTGATCCAGTTTGTCCTGGTACTTGGATTGCTTGGTCATGGAGCGCAACTGCCGGATGGCATTCTTGCCGCCTAACTCGGCGATACGTACGCGCGCATTGAATTCCATCTCCGTTGGAGGAGCCAGACGCACGACGGTCTTATACGCATCGGTTGCCTCTTGTTTATTACCTTCCAACTCATACAACTGACCTAACACATACGCAAAGCGCGGACGATATATCTTGCGTTTCTCGTAAGGGATGGCAATCTTCACAAACGGTATAGCCTCATGGTAATGTTCACCTTTCAGCAGCACATCGGCTTTCACCGCGGAGTAGAGGCGGGCATGCTTCTTCGTGAGCGCATCGATATTGACACGTTGCAACATATCCTCCGCCTCGTATTGCCAGCCCATTTCGGCATACGCACGTGCCACCCACAACTGGCATTGCGCAATCATGTCGGCATCGTTGGAATAATGGTTGATAATATAATTGAACGTACTTACAGCTCCGAGGAAGTCTCCTTTATGGAACTCCGCCTCACCCAAACGAATCCACGCCAAACCCATATTGGCGTTAAATTCTTCGGATTTGAGCCATAGTTTATATTTTGGATCGCTCGCCTTTTTGGGGTCGCGTTTCGGTTTCGATTTGATGGAATGCAACTTGATGCACTTACGGCATTTTTCGATGGTCTTATCCATCTGCGATGCACTGGCTTCAGCTGCTTTATGGTTGGAAACAGGATATAGGTTCAGGATTTGGGTATAGTCATCCGTATTGGCGTCACGGATGGCTTTCAGGCCCTCTTCATACGCAATGTTTCCATTATACAGAATATTATATTTGACTTTCGTCTGATGGAACGAACGTGTCGCCCATGTGTTTTTCTGGGTCGAACAGGAGACAATTGAAAATTGCAAACTGAAAACAGAAAGGATCAGTAACCCTCTCAACACACTCCGATATGTCCTTCTTTCACCTTTCACCTTTCACCTTTCACTTTTCACCTTTCACTTTTCACTTTAAACTAGTCCTTTCACGTGACTCTGCGCGGCTATGAACTCTTTGAGATAAAAGGGTTCGTAGTAGGCAAGTTGCTGGTTTTCCCGACGGTCAACCGACGGTGAACCGACAGTCAAAGCCATGAATTGTGCTTCCGGTACTATCCCCGGAACATAGTGCCAGTTCGGTTTCGTAAAGATTTTTGAGCATTTCTCTGCCCCGTCTCCGAAGTAATACACTTCTTCGTCGCCATCGTACAGACTTGCTTCGTTTTCTACTACTACTGCGCGGGCTTTTTCGCCATTCGGCCTTTCACCGTTCTTCATTACCGTCGTATATACTTCCATCCGGCGGGCATCGATCATCGGGATAAGAACGGCTGACGGCTGAATACAGTTTGTGGATTGCTGCTTTGCCGCCTCACAAAGAATTTCCAAGGTTGGGACAGGAATAAGCGGTATATTCAGTCCGTAGCATAGTCCTTTCGCGGTACTGGTTCCAATTCGGAGACCGGTATAACTACCCGGTCCTTCAGAAAGTGCCACCGCCTCTATAGAGAGGTCATGCTCACGCGCGAACGAGAGCAATTCCTCTATATAGCGAGGTAGCAACCGGGCATGGTTGCTACCTTCACGGCATATACATTGTTTAAACGGCTCGCCATCCTTGCAGATGGCGGCCGAACAAACCGATGTACTAGTTTCGATACATAGTATCGTCATACTTGCATTAGAACAACTTTTCTTCACGTACCTCTGCTTTCTTCTTCGGCCAGTTGAAGTGGTAAGCCAACTTGATACCGGCATCGAAGAAACCAACACGGCCTGCATAGGTGTCCGTAGCGGAGTGAATATCTACGTTAGCTGTACCACCTGCACTCGGAGGATTGGAAATATCCAGCAAGGAAGCATACTTAGCCGCATTCAGTACCGGACGTGAGTTATATACGCAGTAGTCTGCATACACACCCAGACCCAGCGAGTTACCGCTCTTGAGAAGCCACTCATAACCGAGTTCTGCGGTCAGCATGATGTTAATCTTCATTTGCAGGTTGTTGCCCTCCGTCGGAGCCTCACCGTTGTACACACCGGTAACAGGGTTGTTTACCATCGTTACACCGGTCAAATCGTTATACGCGGAGATAACCGTGTTTGCGGGGTCAATAGTCTGCTTGAACGGTGTGTAAACCGGTAACATGAAGCGCGGACCTACGTTGAAGAAGAAACCGCAATCATGAATCAAGGAGAACATCAACGGGATCTCAAGTTGAACCTGATGATCCGTCTCTTTGATATTCGGAGCAACAACGTTGTAATTCAAGTCGCCTTTTCTGAATGAGTTGTTCACATTACCGGCAAAACTACCTTGCGCATAACCGGCGCTCAAGCCTACGATAAGACCGAGGTCCACCGGACGGCCGTTCTTTGCCCAATAGTGTGCATACTGGAGATCGAGCAGTACGTCGCCGCCGACACCCCACTTAGCATCTGAACCGGCTACAGCTTGGTGCAACTGGGAAGCCGCACCGCCGCGAACACCGATGGTGAAACGATGGTAGTTGTGCTTGAAGTGCTGCTGCGAGTGAATCGAGTCACCCTTGGCACTTTCGTGCTTTACGGTTTCTGCTTCTTCCGGCTTAGCTTCTTCTGCAGGCTTCGGTTCCTCTGCAGGCTTCGGTTCCTCTGCTTTGGGCTCTTCCTTTACAGGTACCGGAGCAACTTGAGGCTCGGGCTTTTCAACTTTCTTTGCCTCTTCAGTTTTGGCTTTCTCAGCTGCAGCATTCGGATCTTTACCTTCCTTCACTGCCTGCTCGTATGCCTTTTTCTGGCCGGCTTGCTCTTTCTTGGCTTGCTCAGCCTGCTCATTAGCATTTCCGTTTACCGGGATCAAACACTCCTCGCACATCCACGAATAAATGTTCATCAACAGAACACCGTCGGGGAAGCGCTTGGTACCCAATTGGCGTACCGTATGTACTTTATCCCATACCCAAACAGAAGGTGTCTCACCCGTGCAGTACTTTTGGCACTCACGCTTAATCATTACGGAGTCGCCGATTGCCACTTTAAACTCATGTTTCGGAGCTTGTGCCTCTTGTGCCGATACGGCCGTCGCACAAATCATGGTGGCTGCAATTAAAATTGATTTAATAGTTTTCATAGAGCTACCTCCTATTCTTATTTAACAATATAACGTAAGGCGGATTTCTCATTGCCGCTCAACAGCTCTACCAGATAGAAGCCCTGGGCATTCGCAGCCTTGATCGTGAAGGTCTCTTGTCCGCTTACATTGTACGTATGCTGGAGCAGACCCTCTGTTGTAAAGATGCGGATGATGGTTTCTTTCTCCGGATCAAGGTTGAGGACTTTGATATCCTCACCCGGCATTACGATGCTCGGAGCGAGAACCGGAGCAATACCGGAAGCTACATTACCCAGAACGATGTCCGGCGTGCGACCGTACAGACCGCAAGCGCTTCCGTTATCTACTGTAATAACAGCATAGAACGTACCTACCAGCGGCGAACCGTCCAAGTTGTTGTAGTAATAGTTCGGATTCGTCAGCGGAGTATTCGGATCGTTGGCGTTGAACCACTCTACCTTTACTTTACCACCCGGAGTGTAGATGGAATCAAGTACGTTCTCCCATCCAGCAGTCTGGTTGATCTTGTTACGGTTGAGGACCAACAGACGGTTACCGTACATCACTTCGTACGGGAGATCCATCTTAGCCGGGTTGCTCAACGTCAGACTCAGATAGAGAACACTATCACCCCAATTGACACCGCCAGGGAATACAACCGAGTCAGGATTAGCCGTTGTCGGCAGGACATAAAGCGAATCATTCTCCGGCCATGTATAGTAGTTACAGGTGTCTACCTTTGCGGTATCACGTGCGATATTCAAATAATTCTTATACACTACGAGACCTTTGGACGGATCCGGATCAAGACCTTCCGTACATTCCGTAAATGCGAAATACCTTACTTTAATACGCTCGGAAGCTATGATCGGCTGATTAGCCAAATCAACATCCTTAAAGGTTTCATCAGGATAAACAGCGTATTGCCATTTGATACTCGTTAGATTCTGAATCGTATCATTGTCATCTGCAGCATACTGTTCCTTCAGCCAGGTATCAGCAGCGGCAAGATCGAGCACCGCACCACGCTCAATATTCACCAGAGACGAGACGTCATATACTTGCGGCTCATGGAGAACAAAAGCATGTATAGTGGTAATCGAGTCGTACAACGCGAGTTTCTGCTCATCCTTGATATTACGGATGGTATCGTTCCATTCGGTATCTTCGTTGATAACATGACCCAGAACACTTGCGCCCTTACATACGAAGAATGTAGTGTCTGCGTAAACGGTGTCATGTTTCACGTCTACCTTCTCGATCCAGATATGAGTTACCTCTGTTGAGTGGAACTCAATGAACATCAGTTGCGGGCTGGAAGCCTTGATGAAGTCAAGAGAGATATCTTTCGTCAAGCTATCGTTGGCAGCAATAGTCTTCGAGATATCACCTTGCGACTTGTCATCGCACTTGAAATAGAGCGATGCAGATACATCTGATGCATTCGTCTCAGACCAGTTGTCCACGTGGAGACGCAAGCCCTTGTTCTCTTTATACAACTGTGTGGTATCCAGTGCAACAACATACCAAGTATGTTGATCTTTCGGGTTCACATTACCGTGTTCCCAGTCGAAGGACATTGCATTGATGCAGTCGTCACCCTTCGTTTGCGGAGTATTAAGTTTTGCCTTAATTTCCTTGTCCGATTTAACGCGAACATACAGGGTAATGGAATCCTTCGTGATGAAGCGATGGAGCATGCTATCAATGAAAGCAGGATCCGTGCTGGAGAGATCAAACGTATGACCGGCTTTCTTAATTGCCTTTTCAATCAAGGATCGGAGCGATTTTCTTCCTTTGTAGGATTTGTTGCTCTTGTTGATTGTACGCTGGCGAACCGGCATTTTGCAATCCATTGTATCCTGGAAGGTAGCGGTAACTTCAATAGTAGCTGTTCCCTCCAATTCATATTCCAGATTCGTACTATCCAAAGCATTATCAATATACTTGTAGTTATTCTGGATATACGGGATACAAATCTGATACCAGTGCGCTTGGTTATCACCCTTAATTGTATACTCTACGTTCGGAACTACGAGTTTAGCTTTTTGCTGATCGGGATCGATGTTCTCCAATGGAGCATACTCGCCGACAAACTTCGTCTCAAAAACGAGCGAGTCCGTTGTGCGTACCTTGATGTACAACTCAATACTATCGCCTACAGCGTAAATTGCCTGTGCAGGGATATTATGCGATTTCGACAGCCCTTTCTTGATAGTTTTTTCGCCGCGGTTCATGAGCAGATCATCTTTCTCCTCATATTTCGCTTTGTATCCTTCATAAACGGCTACTTTTACTTTCGTATCGCCTTTGCCGGCGTTCTTACCCATTACGCGCAGTACCTTATTAAATAAGTTTTTATCCTGCTTCAAGGTTTCTGTCTTTACTTTATACCACATCTCGGTATTAGCACCTTGGGTATAGAGTGCATTCAGGCGAACAGGAACAGCATCTCTCGGGCTGTTACCGTTGAACGCTTTCACGAGTTCAGCTTTGAACTGGAATGCGCCGGTACCTTTCGTACGGATGACACGCAGGATGATCGAATCGCGTTTCATATCCGGATTCAACACCTGATCGAACGTTCCGGCAGGAACCGTATCAAAGAAGTGTTGATTAGCCTTCAATTCTTTCGATTTACCCATCATTCTCTTTCCGATCGGGAAGGCGAAAGCAGCCTCGGCACGAACGGTTTTTGCGGATGCAGACGCGTCAATGAGGTGAGCAACCGGTGTCATTTTCTCTTCCAGATTGCGGACGTAATCGATCTCCGACTTCGGAATGAGATACCATGCGGTATCTTCCGTCTGTGTATAGGTTTCGTTCCACTTCAGTTCGGTGAGATTAATGCCATCAGGATAGATGGTATCGAACGGTTCGGGAGCTTGTGCTTCAGCCCAGAAGCGGAGTGAAGTAGAACCCTGAATATTCACATATACCAAACCGTTAGTCATCGCCTCAATAGCGCTATTGGGGATGACAGCTTCTTTCTCATCATTAGGAGCCAGTGTAAAGTTCCGGATTGACGTAGCATCCTCGAACGGGCACGAATATGCGAGTTGGACGAAGCCCGTACACTCTGCTTTGTCGCGGTTCTGCAAATGAACCTTTACGTCGCTACCATTCTCGATAACGGCATGCAAATCTACTGAATACCAGAGATTAGCATTAGCAGCTTGTGTGTTTCCGGAAACCCAGTTGAACGGGATAGCGGAAGAGCAACTTGTACCTGCTGCTTCCTGAGTCAAACGGATCTGCATCGATACTTCCTCTGTTGTGGTAACGCGCAAATAAATTTCTTTTTGCGAGATATTCTCAAAGAGGTTACGTGCGATCTGCTTGCTATACGCTCCCTTAGCAGGAATAACCAATTCACGCGACTGGTTCTCAATCGAGTCAGGACATTCCAGCGAGAGTTCAGCAGTAATCTTCACCTCGTTGGTAGAGCTCATATTCTGAACTACTACGGTCGGGTATTTAGCCGCCTGCTGGCGTGCTTCCTCCATATTGATTACATACCATACGGTAGTGTCTTTCTTTTGTACCACACCGTTTTCCCAGCTGAACGGAGTTGCTTTTTCGCAAGCGGCATCCGGTTCTTTGGTCTTTGCCGGTTTGGTTGTTGCCCAGAACTTGATATCCCGGTTGGTCTCCAATCCGATCCAAACAGTGTCGGACATCATCGCGTAGGAAGAATAACGTAACGTACGTACTTCTTCTTTGCCAACAGGAATCGAATGGCTTACTTCCTGGAGATCGATATACGGGCAGGAGAATGCCAACGATGCTTTCACCTTAGCTGATTCACTACCATAGTTCACCAAGTGAACTTCGATATCCTGGATGTTATCACGCGCGTCAGCAATGTTCACCGCATACCATTGTGTGGTGCGAGCCTCTTGCACATGACCGTTCTCCCAGTTGAAGTCGATATTGGTCTTACAAGCTTTACCTTCACGTACGTGTTTGAAACGGCCGTAGAAGTTCACGTCACTGCCTTGTACTTCAGTAAGCAGGTAGATATACTCTATTCCTTCCAGGTTCTCGAGCATGTTCTTCTTGTAAACAACGATTTGCTCTTCACCTGCGGACAAATCATACGAGCTATTTGTCGAACCAAATGCAGGTACTTCAAAGGCCATCTTAACGGTCACTTTGGCATCATTCGTACCTACATTGCGATAGGTGAACTCCGGCTCAAACTTAGCCAGCGAATCCATTTCTGCCACCTTGATACGATAGTAGGTCTTACCAATGAGCAACGGAGTGATGGTGTCGGTAACATGGAGGTCAACGAAAGTCTCTTTGTCCGAAATGACCGGAACGGAAGGACGATCTACCATCTCAACTTTAATCTTCACCGGTTGCTCTACGTTCTCAATACTGAAATAGAGTTCATCGGGGAATACACTCAAGATCATGCTCTGCGGGATGGTATCCACGATGGACTGTCCTGCAAGAAGCGTGAAATTACGTTTGTTCAAACCGGACGACGGGCAGTCAAGCGACTGGCCTGCTTTGAGGTTAACCGTACCGTTACCAATGTTGGTGATGGTCACTCTTGCATCTTTTTTGCTAAAGTTAACCGTGTCTTTGATGTTACTCAGATTCACTTTCCACCATGCAGCATACCCTTTTGTCTGAGTAGCTTCTACGTCCCACTTGAGTTCCTTCGCATTTTTACAGGTCTCATCGAGATCAGTGCTCTCATAGACTTTTGCGCTCAGGAGAACTTCACCGTCAGTGGTCAGCGTGAGGTAAATCTCGGTCTGACGCATGAAAACGAGTGCAGAAGCTTCCTCCGAAAAAGACTGGTGCTCATGAGGAGACACCGTATAATTCTTTGTTTGCGTCTGACCGGCAATAGTTGCCATCATACTCGCTTTCACCGATTTGTCGCGACTCGGGTTGGCCACATTCAGTGTCAACGCTGGATTATCCTCCTCATAGAGGGGAGCCAAGTCAACATGATACCACAAGGTACCACCTGGGTGCACATTACCCTTGTCCCAATCAAATTCAATGGCATTGGCTTTGGTACTACCATCGCCTGTTCCTGCAGCCATCATAAAGATGGTCACCATGGACGCCATGATAAGTAAGAATAACTTCTTCATGTGATTGATTGTTGTTAGTTAATAAAAATAAGTTAATTAGTTTGGATATTTGATTATTAATCAATTTGTTGCCCTACGATGTTGTATTTTCGCTCATCAACAAAGATGATTATTCTTCCGTTAAGTATTTGTTTGCGTGCTCCATTTTGCTCCGCATCCACGTTATCAATCGGTGTCGGATCTTTCACTGTCACCTGATAGCGTTTTGTGCATTGTTTCGGAACGATGACATCGATGGTCGTATCGCCATAATTGAACAACACCGCACCTGTGAGGTTATGTACTATGCCCCGTTTCAAGTCTTTCGGGTCAACCAGTACGGTGTCATATATCGGTGCCGGTTCGCTGAAGACCAAAGTGACATGTTGTGTTGACAGCGTATCGCGGTTCACGTAAACTCCTTCAACAAACGTTGTATCCGATGTATAATCGCGGCCGTTCACGGTCAGTGTCTTCCCCAAGCATGTTGACTGGTTGATTTCAGGTTGTCCCTCCGCATATTTCGGATTGGAGAAATACCGCAAGCGGCCGACTATACCTTCTTCGTGCGAAACGTGGACCCAGATATCACGACCAGCTTTGCGTGTATTTACCAACATAGCAGAATCGAACATATATACATGTATCGAGTCCGCTATTGTAGTGCGTCCCACCTCTTCTCCGTTACAGCTGTCCAATGTCAAGCGGATGTCAGCCGGCCGGCACTTCTGATTCGAATGTTCGGGTTTATGGATCCAGCGCAAAAAGGCTTTACCTTTTGACGGGATGTTTTTCGACGGCAGACGGTACACATTTTCCGTATCCTCACAAACATAGGTCATCCACGAGCGGAGTTCCATTACTTTCTCGCAAGTCGAGTGCGGTCCATGGTTATAGGGATAGCAATACACCTGTCCCGTACCGCCATGTAGCGAATAGGCATGAATACGCGGTTCAAGCGCCTTGATATACTCCGCGCTACCGGGCAGTTCGTCGAGTTTCTTGTTGATTTCCTCCACCGGCATCTCATACATACGGTTCGGCGGTACGATCATCGAGAACGCAGGACGGTGGCTGATGCAGAACGCATAGACATCCAGAGCCACCGAGTCGGTTGAGAACCAATAAGCCGAAAGCCCCTGCTTGATATCATTCATCGTAGCGGAGAACCACATTGATCCTGTCAAAACAGTGTCAATCGGGAATGCAAAAGGAATCGTATTATAGGTACACTCGCAATACGTCTCAGGCAGTGAGTCTTTGTATATCTTCCAGAACTCATCATCGGCACACGATGTCTGCGCCATTGCGTTCAGGGGGAGCAAAAGCAGCAGCCCTATGATCCAGTTGTTCGTTTTCATTGTCCAGTTATTGTATTTTAGTACCAAAAACATCGTATTTCGCGCCGCCGCGAATAATCACGACGCGGCCGTCCTCAATTCGCTTGGTTGATACGGTTTCCAAGGATACCTGGTCGATATCGGTGGGGAATTCAGTATTATACATCTCGCCGCAGAGGAAATAAACCTGTACTGCTACATGACCTGTAGCTATCCATTGCGGATCGTTTGTTACTGTCAGGGGGACATATTGTCCCTGGCCGTCATACAGCACACTCCAGCGGATGGAGCTGACCGGGGTCAACTCGCCCGTATAGTGGTCGTATAAATTCTTCTCAGCGCGTTTCAGGTCGAGCAGCGTACGTTCGTGTTCTCCATCCAAAATCACCCCTTCCATAAAATCCCATTCCGCCGGTGACTGGAAAACATACGGACGATACCGACGTACATAACCATCGCTTACTATTTCATCGTGCTCGGTATTGAATCCTCTGCAGAAATAAACCGTATCCGCTTTCTGGTCGTCATCGGCCATGATGGTCAATTTGATTGTGATGATGCGGTTACATCCGTTGCTCATCGGCACCGTATCCAGATATATTCCGCTCTCTTCAAAGACTTTACCGGACGGAGCCGTATAGGGGGTATATTGAGCTACCGTTTCTTCCTCATACAGAGTATGGTTGATAGTCAGTTCGAGGATTGTCACCTGGTTTTCCCCCGACGGCAATTTCTCTGTTTTCACCGTATATTCACCGCTTTCGGTATATTTGACTCCCTCATAGACAAAGCTATCGCAAGCGGTCTCCGTGATACGGTTTTCAACGGTCTCAACCATCGGGGCGGCCTGAATCAGCGCAACTTCATGGGCGGCTATCTCCACCATAGCCGTAGTCTCACGTTCGGGAATCGTCCACTTCCACACTGTCAAGCAATCATCGAACACCAATTGCTTCGGGAGCGTATCTCCCATGATAATCACTTCGGGTATTAAGCCGAAGAGTGCGTCCGGAATATAAATCACCGTAGCCGGCAAATACTTCGGCTCTATACGTATATAGTTTGCGCCGCTCTGAACCGTCAAGTCCATCGTATCCACGATATACGGGGCGTTAGCAATTGTCGTACCGGCCTTCTCCGCCACAGCGGCAGACATCTCCACACACAGCATCAGCAGGCCGACAAACGGCACACAAAACCTCATATGTATTGGCGCATTACGCATATATATACAAATTCAGGGCGCAAAGGTAACTAAAATTTTCCAATTACGCAAATTTATTGTTTTTTTTATATTATTTTTGTCAATTTTTCTACAAATTCACCAATATTTCTTCTGTTTCTCCCAGCAATGTGTATTTTCCGGCGGGTAAATCCCCAAGAGAATATTTTGCGTCAGGAACGGCTGAGATGGTCATTTGCGTAGTGCCTGCTTCATCTATGACCGTGATGGTCTGAGCGACACTCACTTGCACAAAAGGTTTATTCTCCTGGTCACAAGTCACTACGATAGATGCGGCGGGATAGACGGGGTCTTTCTCCTCGGGTGCAGTGGTAGTGAATGTGAGTTTACGATTCGTGCTATTAGCCTCGGTATAGAATAAGGCATAGAAGTTACCTTCTTCGTCGATACGGTCCTTCCATGATTCTATTTCCCCGGCTTCTATTACCAGCGGCTTTGAGCTTTTGACAATCTCCTTGTATTTCAGCCAATACGGTGCATCTTTCTTGGTGCGCGTCATACCGCATGTGTCAGCAATATATACCTCGCAGTCTGAATTTATGGCAAAATTAATCGTCATATCTCCTCCCTTCCATTGCGGGTAAGAGAACCGATAGACTTGGGCAGATGTCTTTTTGACTGTAATGGTTTGTTCGGGCTGCACAGTAAATTCCGCTGTTTTTTCATAGCAGTCGGATATTGCCCATCGTTCAGGGGTGACAGAAGTGGCTTCGGTACAGATAAAGCGGGCATACATATAGTGCCGGCTTGCCGGTATTTTTTTCCAAAGGTTTTCCATTTCGCTCCCCATTAGACCAAGCCACCGTCCGTTTTGGAGAGTTTTATAGGTATATGTGGCTAATATATCCGTTTCTTCGAACGCGGCAGTGGATGAGAACTGCATTGTGAAGAGATGTGCTGTAGGCGTAGAGAACATGGTATTGACATTCCAGGAGCGTGGGATGGCATAAACAGCTTGTGAATTTGCGTCCAACGCATAGGAGGTACCGTAGCGCATAAGGATTGCTCCACCCTCCGGCGCTGCTTGAGGAGCTTTAGTAATCTTCATTTCGCCGTCTTCTTCACTATAGAACTTCGCGAAATACATACCGGCTTGCGGCGGGAATTCCTTATTATGTACCCATTTATATATATCATCGGCGTGAGCTTTGAGCGACCCGTCCGGCGCTATTTCGTTGAATTGTACAAATTCCTGTTTGGCAATTTCTACAGTAGGGTCGAATTCGCAATCGGTGGCAGCCACAACCAGTTTGCATGGTTTCGTACCGGTCCATGAATAGACGATTGTATCTTCCTGCCATTGTACGTATGGCACTGTCACGTGACGGTCTTTGTCTTTGCCCTTTACTTGTACCGTATCGCCAATCTGGATAAACTTCGCATTATCCATACAGTTTGTAAAGAAGTCATCCGGTGCCAGTTTTAGGACTCCGGTGGACTTGAAAATGACTCGCACCACGACCTTCAGGTTCTCGGAGATTCCCATCTGCAGAAGGAGATTACGGTAGCGTTCTCCAAGTTGCATAAAATAGACGAAAGTGCCGTCATCCAGTTTCTTGGTGGACAGCGTTGCTTTATACGGCATATCCACATCGATACCGCTGTTTCCTCCTGTTTTACAGAAGAGGCTACAGAGTATATCGTTCTCATAGTATCCGGAGATGCAGCTGAAATCCATCTCGACCTCCGGTGCAGGAGTATTCACCCCTCCATCCGGTGCGAAATAGACAGATAGCGGCAGGTCGAATGTCATCGCGGAGAACCACACCTCCTTTGGTGAAGAAGGCGATGCGGAATTGACGGTATATGTAAACTCTTGATCCGGATTTTTCGTCATCTTGATAGCGCGCGAGCAAGTACGTCCGTCTTGTTGCGCGAAGAGCATCATCCCCGTCATCAGGGCCGTCAGCGTCAAAAGCATTGTTTTTCTCATAGTATATATCTATTTAGATTAGTTATGTACTCGTGTATAGTATTTATATAGCGCGTACGCACATGCGAGGATCATCATCAGCAGCCATGGCGTAGCGCCGAGAGGTTGCGGATTCACGGGGTCGCCTTGGTCATTTACTAACACCCACTCTCCGCCTGTGTATTTCCAGTAATTACCGACTCCGGCAGATCTTGTTGCACCTTCCCATGGTTCTATCCAATCACCGGCCCAGTCATCATAGTAATACCAATCTCCATCTCCGGCTCCTGCATCGGACCATTGTCCGTCATAGCCAGGATCAGTAGGTTTTGCGCGTCTTGGTCCGATAGCGCTTGGCATAGATGACTCGGCAGCGGCAACGGGAGCAGCCATCATCGAGCTGTTTACCGCCAGTACCGGCATAGCAACGGATGCGACGGCTCCACCGCCATAACTGATGCCGCGCGAAGAGGATGCTCCGGATGAAGCGACTGCTCCCCCCGCGTTTGCTCCTCCTCCGGAGCCGACGGTACGCACTTCGGCGGAGGATGTGGCATACAGTCCTTTACCGGACACCGATCCGGAACGTGCGGGCATAGTAGCATGTCCATGATGGGCGTAGCTCCTCACCGTTCCTCCGCTAATCATCGGAGCCGAACTACGCTGCATCGGCATAGCCAAGGGCGGTACGCTGGCTGTTGAGTGGGTGCCATACGTCACCGACCCCGGTTTGACCTGCACATTATAGATGCCTTTTGTGTCAATGTCCTCGTTTTCCGTCATGGCTTCTGAGCATAATGCTATCAGGCCAATACACGCGAAAACCAATATCCCAACCATGGGATTCTTCAATTCTTTTTTCATCATTGATTACCTATTGCAGCCTTCACAGGCTCTTTCAACAAACTAATACCTTATTTATTTTTTGTTCACCTGTTTTCCAGTTGCGTCATATAACTGACCATTGAGAAGGATATACATCTTATCCTGGATAATTATCTTCCGGGCTTTTGCCTGCTCACCATCAACCTCATCGATACCCGTAGCGATCTGCGGCGCGAAGAATCGTCCCATGAGTATGAATCGTCCGTCCGTAGTACCGGTAGCGGCTTCGAAAGTATAATCCGAGTCAAGCAGGTCTATCTGCGCGCCGGTCTCGTTATCGATGAGCCATACATAAGCCATACGGTCGAGCCATTCGTTGTCGCGCATAGAAATCGTCAGCTCTTGCTCCTTCGGGCTATATACCGTTAGGGCAACACCATTCTCCAGCAGTACATCCGCTACGCCGGCGAACGCCATCTCTCCGTACGCATGCGAACTATATATTAACGCGCGTGAAGCGGTAAACGATTGCTTTGCCACGTCGATACCGGTCTGATAGGTAGCTTCGAAGCGGTCCGGATGCACAAAGACACTGGTATGGTCACCTACTCCGTTTTCGTCCTTCACATCCAAATGGATCCACTCGGTTTGGATGTTCTCTTTATAAGCCGCACGGCGCGGAGCGGAAACTGTCTGGTTGAGATTATTGGTGCTGAAATCCAGATACCCGGTCGCAGAAGCCTGATAGCTGAACGGCAGAGCCGGCCAAATGACTTCAGGCCAAGCCTGATCATAGTAGCCATCAGCAAGAAGCCAACTTACTTTCAAGCCATCAACCGGATTGGATTTGTTCTCATATACACTCATCAGCGGCGAGCAGACGATATTCCATCCGGAATTGTTCTTGTCTTCGCCATGGCGTGTTACGGCTACAGAGGTGTTTTCCGTCGGCGTAACGGGGAAGTAATACTCACGATAGTATTTATAGCTGGAGAATATCTCGTATCCTCTACCTGCAGCAATCGTTCCGCTGCTTGCCAATACATCCCAGTTTTCTCCGGTCGCACCATTAGTAGCACGCTTCTCCTCGTTATAGCTCTTCAGTATCCATGTTGTGTTATAAGCAGGCGTCGTGCCATCCGACAAGCGAACATCGTTGATATCACACTCGTACGGCAGACCGAACTGGTAGTATTTGCCGGTCGGATAGGACGCCGAGCCATCCGGAGCGATACGCGTGTAATAAACGTTCGTTGCAGTTACGCTTCCGCTGATAGCAGCCGTAGCCCACGGCTTGGTACGGAGAACGAGTTTGCCCACATTCAGCGTTCCGGTTACCTCTACTTCCGCACCCGGACATACATAGAGTGCTGCCAGGGTGATATCGCCGGAGATGGTCAACTTACCGCCATAGACATAGACTACACTGGAAGACGTCGTTCCGCTCAGCGTTGCATTCTCGGCATTGTATATCTGCGGAATCTTATAGTTATGCTGACTCTCTATAACGTCCGCGTCATTCTTCAGTTGGATAAGCAGGTTCTCGTTCGGCGTAAGCGACAAACCGGAGATTGTCAACGTACGTGATTGTGTACTACACTCCTGACTGGTTCTGGTATAATCCTTATCGTTCACATATATCTTCCAGTTATTCTTATTTGTTCCGTTTACCGCTTTGAGGTTCGTCACATTGATGGTAATCGAATTGCTTGTCCAATCCACGATATCCAGTTCACGGTCAGCGATGCTTGCAGTCCACTTTGCCCAGTACTCTTTATTACCGGTTGCGGTGTTGGAGATAGAGGTAACGGCATCTCCGGTCAATCCGCTATTATCGAACCAACCGCCGAACTCATGACCATCTTTAGTAACATTTGTCGGCAGGGTTGCGCCAGTACCATAGGTATATTCCGTTACATCACCCGCATTGATAGTACCACCATTGGTATGCAGCGTGACAGCGTATGTGCGCGGTGTGCTGCTAAACTGTGCCGTATAGGTTTGCTCACCTGCTACAGGCGCAAGCGCAGGCGACCAGGAGTTATTGAAGGTGTACGTATAATTCTCATCTTCCGTCTTGGCCGGGGTTGCGCCGGAATAGATAGGAGTTGCCCCTTTCTTCCACAGATTGTTTGTAGTAGCGGGGTTGGTCAATGTATTGCCGTCACCGTCCACGAAGGTGATGGTATATGCCTCGGCTACTTCGTACTTGTACGGGTCTTCGCCGGTCAGCGGCAGAACATGGTAGTTGCAATCTTTAGTCGGAGCGGTATATTTGCCTCCGATAGTAGGCTTAGAGGAAGCATTTGTCTTTTCCGTATTATACCAACCGCCTTGTACTTTAAGATTCGTAGCTGTCGCCGATGAGTTCATGGCATACGCTGTTGCATTATCATCACCTGCACTTTCTACCTTGAACTTACCACCGGTAATGGTAGCGGTAGGTGTTCTTGCTGTTGTTCCTACAGCTCCTGATTCTGACTTAGCAGCGGCAACAACGATGCCGTATGCAGCAGTTGTTTTTGCTTTGACATTAAACGTACCATCGTTGACTACGAGAACACCCGGCATATAGTGCATACCGGGAACGGTATCATTGGTTGCACTATACTTCGTTAAATCACGTTTCATTAATCCGGCGTACGCACCGTAAGCGGTTTCCTTCGTGGATGTGACATTGAAAGTACCGCCATTAATCTCAATGGTGCCGGAATACTTTCCTGTTCCTTTCTTACCAATAGTACCATACGCGAACGCACCATACGCTGTAGTCGTAGCGGTTGTCACATTAAAGGTTGGGCTGCCACTGATAGTGACTTTTCCTCTTAGCGAATAGATACCATATCCCGTGCTAGTACAAGGGATTACATTAAACGTTCCGCCCGAGATAGTTATATTTCCACTAGAATACACACCATAGGCCGTAGAACTGGTCTTGGTCTTAGCAGTGAAGGTTCCTCCTGCAATCGTACTACCTGTAGAAGATCCGCCTACTGTTACAGCTGCCGCGGTGGTTGTTCTCGCTTTTGCAAACACATTCACGGACGATGTAGACGGAATCGTTAGAACGCCTTTATACGTACTGCTTTTGTAAGCAACGTAGATACCATATGTAGTCGTTGTGCCTTTATTACTGGTGGTATCGTTAGTCGCTTCAATAGTACCGCCGTTAATAGTGGCATGTCCTCCATTAAGGTAGACACCATACGCGGTGGTTGTATATGCATGCCCGATGATATGACCTCCATTAATCGTCAATCCCTTACCAAGATTGCATATTCCGGCCGCGGTAGTAGATGCGGTGGTCCTACCTTTGACAAGTCCGTTCTCGATAGTGACCGTAGATGCTCCAGCGGCCATATAGATAGCATACGAAGCATACTGCGACGCACTCTCCACCGTACCATTCTCCATCGTGAATGTCTGCCCTCCTGCAACGTAAACGGCAGAGGCAGCCGAGTTTTTATTTGCCGAGGCAGTGGAATATGTATGCGGGTTGGTTGAACTGATGGTTCCGCTCTGAAGTTTCAACGTACCCGCTGTAAGAACGACTCCATAGACACGCGCGTTCTCGCTGTAATTATTACTTACCTTACCGCCCTTGGCTACCGAGTTATCCGTAATGACAAATGTACTTCCGGCAAGGTTGATGTCGATTAATTTGCTGACAGCACCTGAGAGGGTATGATTGTTCAGATCCAACGTACAGGTCATAGCCGCAGCAGGAGTGAATACCAAAGAAGCATCGGAGGTTACGTCTTGCAGCAGTTTGATAGTCGTGTTGGCTGTCTGGTCATTGACAAATGCCCAGGCGGTAGCAAAATCGGCATAATACGTTGTACTACCACCAACGGTTACGGAAGCGACGGTAGGCGTTGTGCTGTAATGCGCATAATAAATAGTATTACCGCTCACTGCAGGCAGTGGATCTACTTTTTCGCCACCATCCGTAGTTGACCAACCATCGAAGGTATAACCAAAGTTCTCGTCCGTTGCTTTAGTCGGAGTTTCGCCATCAAAGGAAGGTGTAGCGCCAATAACAACTCCTTCATCCGTTTCGATAATATCACCGCCATTCTTCCAAGTAACAGTAACGGTATTGAGTGTACGTGTGAAGACAGCTTGGATATTATCCACATTACCTGTTACAGAAGTAGGAACATTCTGCCATGTACTGAACGTGTAGGTGTATTGAGCATTGCTTGCTGTCGGAGTAGCCGTAACGGTGGTAGTACCTATCGTCAGCACGTTGCCACTTGTTGAAACGGATGTACCATACGGCACGGTCACGGATGTCTCGTTCACACTACCATAACCAGCCTCAACGACACCTATTGTCAGCGTGTAGTTATTCTTTACCTTCGTCACGTCAGCCGTGTAAGTAGCCACACCGCTAACAGCCGGAATAGCATTTGCCGCATAGGTGGTCGTACCGTCATTCCAACCATGGAAGGTATAATCCCATTCTTGCGTATCCTCTTTACTATAATCCGGCGGCGTAAGGCTCTCACCTATCAGTTTTTCTTCTCGGCTGAGTTCGTTGCCGTTTTCATCATTCCAGATGATGGTATAGGTAGGCACGAACTGCGCGTACAAAGTACCATAGTTCTGAAGAATGGTTGCTCCTTCGCTTATTTTGTTACCGCCTTCTGCTTTGGTGTACCATCCTTCTAAGATGTGACCTGCTTTAGTGGCAGCGGGAAGCGCAATATTTGCACCATGGCGTACTTCCGTAGAGGCAGTAGCGCACGCGCCTCCATTTGCGCTCGCGTTCCAATAAATAGTATATACTACACGATCGTAATAATATGCCAATTCAGTTGTACCTGCAGCACCTATCGTCAACTGCTGAGGTGTAGGAGTCAGGAATCCATCGTAACTCTTACGATCCGGAGTAACAGTTGCATCCGTTGTTCCGGTGAGTTCATCCGTCTCAACTAAAGTATAGTTATCATCATCAATATTCTGCTGATAATGCTTTACATAATACTTAGTATTGGTTGCCGGATTCCATAAAGCGGTATAAGTTACATCGTTGTCCGGCATGCTGCTTGTCGGTACCGGATCCCAACGATTGAACACATATCCGGCCTTAGTCACAACAGGAATCGTTGTCAAAACCGTACCATACGCAACACTTCTGCTTTGTGTTCCGGTAGCATTCTTCGCAGGCCATGTGGTAGAACCTATCTTACCGGCAGTACCAACTGCACCACCAGCCAAATCCCATGTCAGCGTATGGGAATTCACCGTAAACTGCGCATAATAATCTGCGTTCGCATTGATGACTGTCGTTGCTTCCAATTTCGTTCCTCCGGAAGCGGCTGTGAACCATCCGCTGAAGGTATAGCCGTATTTGGTAGCCGTAGGCAAGGAACCTACCGCCGTACCCGGATCTACATAGATATTCTCTGTTGCGCAATCGCCACCGTTCGTAGCCGCATCGAAATGTACACGGTATTTGAGGGTAGTGGTTGCAAAATGAGCATAGTAGGTAGCACCAGCTGAAGTCACATTCGGCAGTCCATTCTTCTCATATACTTTATCGCCATTGGCAGCCGTCGCCCAACCATCGAAGGTAAAGGAGTTGGTAGATGTACTTGCCTTTGTCGGTTCCGTACTACATACCGGTTTGGTGTTAACTTCTTGATAAATTGGATCAATGATATTAGCCGTACCATCCTCTGTCTTGAATGTTACTTGATACGCCTCAGCCACCTTGTAGTAATACGGTGGACGATTCGCATCTCCCGCTGCCAAGGTCAGCACATGTTTCGGAGAGGCTGCATAGGTTGCTAAGTTACCATCGTGGCTATAGTAACCGCCATTGATATGGAAATCGGCTGGTAAAGCAGATGCATTACATCCTAACACATCACCGGTTCCGGTCATTTTATAGTATCCGCCATTGATAGTACATTTAGGTGTCGCACTCGCATCATTTAAAGTTTTTGTAGCCCCCACCGCAATACCACGGGCGAGCGTGGTTTTCGCATTCGCATTGAATGTTCCACCTGTCACTGTTGCTGTACCTGCTGCTGCATAATCGCCGTTAAATACTTTATAGTCATTCGTTTTATTAATCGTCCACGTTGCGCCGGTGACGAGCAATCCATATGCCGTTGTCGTATTGGTCGTATTCGCAGTAATTGTTCCCCCTGTGATATTAACAACACCTATATGAGGCCAACCACGGTTGCTGTCACCATTGGCACCGGTAGCCGTCACGCCGTATGCTTTTGTCGGGGCATTAGCAGTAATGTTTGCTCCGTTTTGAATAGTGGTTGTACCTCCACTCGCGCACACACCATATGCCGTATTCTGGTTACTCTTTTGAACCGTAGAGGTGATCGTACCACCGGAAATGGTTGTTGTTCCATAAGACAAGACACCATAACTCGACGTGCTTGTTCTACAAACTGCAGTTATTGTTCTTGCGTAATAGCGGTTTTTAGGGGTGTTGTTTGGTGTTGTAGCATTGTAATCACCAGTTACTACTGCGGTTCCTCCACAATAAATACCCTGAGCAGAACCTGTTGCCTCCGAATAAATCGTACCACCGGTTACATTTACCGTTCCTTGATACGACGAACCTGCAGACACAGACACGCCTCGTGAACTTGAACTACCACTAGCAATAGCCCGAACCTCTCCTCCTTTAATATTTATTGTACCATAGCCGCTGATACCGTATGGAGAATCATTGGTCGTAGCAATCGTTTCGATTGTTCCTCCATTGATATTGATCGTAGGAGTGCCGGATGCTGCTTCTATACCATAGGGATTATATGCTGACTTTGCCTCTATAGTTCCACCATTTACTGTAAGTGTTTTACCTGATGCAACAAGAATTGCTTCTATATAACCCACTTTAGTAGATTTTGTATATGGAACAGGATTCTCTACATGTAGTTTACCATTTGCCATCACCAGCGCACCATTTTGCAAATAAATACCTCCCCATCGTTTGGTATTGTTCTCTGTCGTGAAAGAGGTGATAAGTTTTAATTCGCCTTTTTTGTCAGCTGTATTATCTGTAATGGTGAATGTAGTACCCGCACAATTGAGTGTAAGCATATATATTGCCGTCGTTCCACTACCTTTCACTTGCAATTCTGCCACATGTCCATTCAGGTCTAACGTACAGGTTGTATTTTGTGCCGTAAAGGTCATCGGAGTAGTGATATTCACAAGGTCGCGCAATAGAGTGATAGTAGCATTCTTCTTACCGCTGGCAACTGTTATGGCTTCATTGAAACGGAGCAACTGACGTGTCTCTATCGCATCCGTCACTTCTACATACGGTTGAGCCAACACCCACTCACTACCGATATATTCGTAGTAAATTGTTACGTTCGTTTCGTCTTTAGTATAGAAGAACGGTTCTTCGCGTTCTACTGCCATCCACCTCTCTTCGAACCAAATAAACGTAGTCCCATCTACCACATAGGCTTTCTTTTCACCTTCGTATTTGGTAGCCGCATGCCAGTTACAACCCTCAAAGCAGATATAATACTTAGTAGGATCTGCGGCCTCGTGGAATGCAGCATCATCGCTATTCGGCTCCAACTCTATGAAATGTCCGTCCACCAATGCCTTCTTCTTTCCATCGATCGTATAGAGACAGTTAACATCGGTCTCTCCTAACTCTTCCCAATTACAATCCGTCTTGGTATAAATCTTGTTGTTCGAACCGCTATACAATCCTTCCGTCTCCGTGGACTGGAACTGATGCCAAGCCGAATTCATCGTCCAGTTATAGAACCAACCGGCTTGTGTTCCTTGTCCATGCCACCAATCGGCACAAGCGTCCGCTGTTACATTGAACCATTTCATACGAGCCTCCATACCCGTCTTATCATTGGAATATACAGCATCGGTGGTCGTATTTGTTCCTCCCGCACCGCTCACGGCTCCACTACTGATATAAGTGAAGTCATAGGTGTGGTTGGCTTTTTCGTCTTTGGCTGAAGCCGCAAACCAACGGCCGTTCACGTTATGGAAAGTAGTAGAAGCAATGGATTTGGTATATGATTCGTCTTCATTGCAGAGGTTGGCCTGAGCGATTGCAACATTTTCGTTCGTAGAAACCCCGGTACACATTACGATATTCCCATTGCTGCCTACAGAACTAAACGAAATAGATCCCGCTCCGTTTCCCATAATATTCGCGCCTCCATCGGTGGCATAAATTTTACCGGTTACATTTAGCGTACCGTCAACTATCAATTTCGCATCATCCAATAAATCCTTGGACGTTCCGGTTCCCCTATTTTTATGACTTGTCAAAATAGACATGGAATAAAAATATCTTCCGTTGCAGTACATTCCCCAATTGTCCACATCGAATATGTATGTGTTGGAAGATAGGGTTAATGAGGCTCCGCTTTTAACCTCTACAACAGCTCCTGGTTGCACCACCATCGGTTTAGACAAGGTCATATTGCAGCCAGCTGCTAAAACAATCTGCATATTACTAGAAAGAGGCAAATTATAACTGCTTGAACTGACTGTTGTAATACCCGCATCCACATTAAGTGCATCCAATTGAGCCGTTCCTCTCATTTCATAGTTGACCAAATCCGTCGTAGGGTCATACCATTTACATACCGATGAGGAGGCATCTTTCAATTGGAATAATGTATTACTCTTACCGATAAGTGAAAATGTACCTTCATTCTTGCCTCCGCCACCATAAACGTTGGTGTAGTTACTCAATGTAGCACCGTAATGATACGTAGTTGGGACCTCTACATTTTGTATGGTGTAACTCTGAAATGGGAAAAATTTCCACGAAGACGCATTACCTGCTATTGTTGAACATGCCGTACCTCCGCGCCAGTCTCCAACTGCAAAATCTTCCCATATTACAGATCCGTTATTTGCTGTAATGGTTCCTACTTCTGTGGTATTGTTACCCTGGTCCATATCTTGACCCTTAATAAATCCCCAGCAGTAAATAGTACCATTCAACTCAATATGTCCGCCGTTACTCATATCTAATACACCACACGCTCCGATAGGATAAGCCGATGGGTTGCCTCCATTATAAGAAACCAGCTGACCTCCTACACATAACACACCACCAGACATAATGTTAATACTAACACCTTCTCTTGTAATCAATTTTTTGTACATAGAAAGTGCTGTCGTCAAACCGGTTGTATTATATGCTATATCTTTCGGTTTTGTTTGAACCTCGTTGGCGCTACTATACGGCACTAATAGTGTAGCACCTGCTTTGATGGTATACGTACCATTATCAAACGGCATTAGGTCTGAGCCGTCCACAAGCGTTTCATCCGCTACCGGTACAATCGTTCCGCTACCGCCGGCAGCAATCGTTGCCGCCTTCAAACCATAATACTGCGTTTCACTACCCTTGAGGATGAATTTACCCAAGGTTGTCGGCACAAACCGAGCACCCATTTTGATAGTTTCGGATGTAGTAAACGAAGCATTATAGGGGCTTGCGATAGAAAGGTCTTCCACAAACTCGCCCGCGCTATTCAGTTTGTACCATCCGGCAAAGGCATAACCGCTTGCCGGAGTGGCAGTCAGCGTTACGCCGGTTACATTGCTTTTTACTACATTAGCAGACGACACCGTCTCTGCGGAGCCACCGTTCACAGCAATCGTATAGGTTCCGTTAGACGGAGCCTCGAAGGTAATATTTACCTTTGCTTTCTCAACGAAATGCGCATAGAGGGTTTGTGTGGATGATCCATCGGTCACATCAAATGCCACGCCCTTAGGATTAGCATTATCCGCGCCAGCGGACGAGGAAGCACTGGTTGTCCAGCCGAGGAACGTATATCCCGATGCCGGAGTAGCATAGGCATACAATGTTCCCGTATGCTGACCATCAGCACTTTTCCCGCAGTCAAACGAAGCAGAAGCGGAACCGCTCGTGGCGCTACCACTCGTTGAGGCATAAACAGTACCGTTACCTGTTCCTTTTGCAACATTTAACGTGGCGGTATGCTGATCATGTCCAGCCCACGCATTTCCGATGCCGAGGGAGATAAACAGACCGATGAGCGCTACACGCATTGCTGTGCGGTTTAGGTTGATGCGATTAGCACTCGTTTTACATGTTTGAACAAAATTTGTTGCCATATCTTTTTTGTATCTTAAATTATCGTTGTTATTTATCGCTATTCTCTAATAGTTGCTTCACTTCTTTATCGAAGTCTGATTCGATTAGTTGTGTCTTATTGAATATCTCATATTCTTGCCCCGCTTTCTCTTCTGCCTGCGCTTTAGACACGCGCCCTTTATTCGGCAGAATCTTGAACTTGCGGAATTCCAAGAACTCATTGACGCTATTAGCAAACTGCTGCATCGTAAAAGTATTCTCCTCCTCTATCAAGTCCTCAATATAATCAAAGAATCCTGTTACCGCACGCTCCAGACGCCTTATCTGCTGTTCATCCAAATAATTCTTCGCTATCGTTATGTCTGACTTCAAGACACGTCCATCCGGGGAATTCTTCCAAGTCGTCAGTCCCATGTGCGGTTTCGTATGATCAGCCGCGTCATATACAATCTCCGCAGCCGTCTTGCCCGTAATCGCATAATGGAACTTATTCTGTATCATTGCATAGAAGTCGCGCGTCGTCTGCGAATCGCTGTCGTAATCAATACTGCATTCCGCGTAGATATCCGTAATCTGTTGCCATATCCGGCGTTCCGAAGCACGGATGGAGCGCACACGCTCCAATAACTCACGGAAGTAATCCTGCCCGAATGCCGCTTTCCCTTGCTTCAGCCGCTCATCATCCAGCACAAAGCCTTTACGGATATACTCATTCAGCACCTTCGTCGCCCACTGGCGAAAACGGGTAGCCTGCACGGAGTTCACACGATAGCCCACAGAGATGATCGCATCAAGATTGTAAAAAGCAGTCTCGCTACTTTGAGTTTTTCCAGCCATTGCTCCATGCGGAGTGGTAATTTCCATTTTGGAAACAACCACTTCTTCCTGCAATTCTCCTGACTCAAAGATATTCTTCAAGTGCTTGCTAATCGCCGGAACTTGCACCCCAAATAACTCAGACATAGCCTTCTGCGTCATCCATAGAGTTTCCTCCCGGACGACTACTTGCACCTTCTCCGAATGCTCGGGAGTGTTGTACAATATGAACGCTATATCTTTTGCCATTTCGATCTTATTTCTTTTTTCGCGTATATATGCGTACTCGCACATGAGCCGATAAAAAGCGCTGCAAACGTACTGCTTTTTTTTGACATACACAACTTTCTTCTTATCAAAAATGAAAAATAAGTTGAAATTGTCACTTCTATTTAGCAAAATTGTCTAATTTTTGCTCTACAATAGAATTCTTCCATTGGGACAGATAAACTCCGAATGAAGAGCGTAGTCCAATATGAGCTTCTAAACCTCTTTCGCCAATACAGCCCTGACGAAGTTTGGGAACTGCTTGCAGATACGATTTTTACCTAAAATCGAATCCGGTTTGTTTTTGAGTTGAGTACGCCAGCGGCGGTAGAGTTCCATATACCGTGGATGGGAGGGGTCTCGGATGATTTCCAAAGCCTCCCGGCAGGTTTGTTGCCATTTGGTATGTTGCGCCTGTTCTGCAGGGGTATATGGGTTGGCCTTCAAGTCCCTTCTATCCATGAGATACATCTCATTGGGTCCAAAGACAACCACCTCGCGAGTAATCGGATCCCGAAATGATTTGATACGAGTAACGGAGAGATGATTAACTCCCTGTGTTTTTTTCTTTTTTAGTGCTCCGGCGAGTGCAGGAACGCCATCGCAAGTCTTTAAGTGTGCCATATATTTACTATGCTTAATGATTAACAAATGATTAACAAATATTTAACTAATCTATAACGATTAGGCGCATGGTTGCTGTTGCAAAAATACAACAGAAATGCAAAATGATTGAGATGCCGAATAGGATTCGGCGTTAATTGACGAAGAAAAATTAGCACTGGCGAGGTTGGCGATCTTGGCGATATCGCCAACCTCGCCAAGATCGTCATGCGATTTTTTTATAACAATCATATTTCACGCGACAAACGATTCCTTGCTGCTGCCAATTTTCATTCCATCTTTCCGCTGTACGAGAAGGAATTCCCTGAGCTGCCGCCTCCTTAACAAGGATAGCGTGTCCAAACTCATCGGGCAACAGACTCAACAAAATCTGCTTTTGGTCAAGAGGTTTGACGGCAGGCAGTTCGACTTTCTGAGTGCCTTTGATGAGTTGATATGCCTGCGCCATGTGAAGGATGAGTTTGTTACCGATAAGTTCGGCGGTAGCGTAGTCGATATCGGAGCAAAGGAGAGTTCCGGAATCAAATTCCGGGCTAATAGACGGAGAGGAGGAGTCCGTATTTAATTCGGACGGAATAGAGATACCTCTCAGCTCAGTGAGGATCATGGCGATACGCTCAATATAGACGGCCATGCGCAGGATGACGGAGTGAAATTCTTCTCCGAGCATGCGGATGAGTGTCGGATAGGCCGTCTCGAGGTGTTGCCCCAATCGCGTGCGTTGCGCTGGCGTCAAAAGGAACTCGCGCGGATGCGCAAAGAGCAGTTGCTCATAGAGTCGGAAGAGTTGGTCGGCAGCGTTCCTGATAATGCCATCGGAGTTCTCAGAGGGTTGTACATACCGCGAAGAGAAAGCCTGGTGCTCGTCGATGATGAGGGTCAAGAGACGGGAGAAATATCCGTTTTCTACAGATGGCACAAGGGCATGGTACTGGCTGAAGGTGCCGGTGAGGACCATGGACACTTGCGGATTCTCAATGACGGAGGCTTCGCGGCAACGGCTGCGCGAGATGGTCTCATGTTCTGCTGCCTTACGGAGAGCTGTGTTGTAGTTCGCGGTAGAGGAGCGCCAGATGTCGGTGATGACGGACCCTTCGGATTCATGGATATATCCGCGTCCGTGCTGTCGTGCGAGCGTCTGGTAGAACGCCGGATAGGTGGCATCCCCCGGGATGATGAGCGGTGTTTGCTCATGGATAGGTTTGACGAGTTCGAGGGCGAGGCTGGCGATACCTTTGCCGCAGGCCGCCGAACCGACGATGAAGAGCTGGAGGTTCGGATAATAGCGCTTGGAACCTACGCCGTACTTGAAATAAAGATTCGGCATGACGGCTCCACAGGCGGTAAGGGTAGCCATGAGCAACATGTCTTTCTCGGCAGGCGATTGGGCGAGCGCGAGAACAGATTGGATTAGTTGAGGCAGGTTGTTTGCATCCATGTTTTCCACGATGCGGAGGTTAGCCTGCTCCTCCGGATTCAAGTTTTGAATTTCAGTCATAATGCTTAATGAGTTAATGAATTAGGGATTAAAGAAAATAAACACTCCTTGTACAAATTGGTAGTTAAACCTGCTTGTAAGCAAGCTTCCAGACAGCTTTTACTACCAATTTGCCAACTCTAACGAGTAAAAGCACTCAAAGAAATAGACATAAAAAACATTTCAAATCAAATCGCAAAGTCAAATATTCCTTCATAAGATACTATAATGTCAATACGATATGCGATTATAAATGCAAGTTAACGCATCAGTAGTAAACCTAAATAAATTCTTATACCTCTCTATGTATTATAATAGGGAAGTAAGCCAGTTACCTGAAGAGTGTAAACAGCGGGAGACACAGCCTACAGCAAAATGACAAACAACGCGCTGAGAACCAGCGCGTTATAAAAAGCTATTTCCTGATGTAGAAAATTTAGATGGAAATCTTTTTAATACCGTATTGGGTGAGGATATCTACCTGCTCTCGGACGACAGGTGTATAGCGGCCATGTTCCTTCCAAGCCCGGTTAAACTGCGCGGCGGTATTCTTGAGCATATAGTTTTCAGAAAGATGATCCGAGAGCCATTGGCGCATGGAACGGAGCCCTAATTTATAGGGGATATATCCCAATTGTCGCAGCGCATAGACGGCAGAAGTAAGCGCCTGATAATGCGCAGGTTGTTTTTCCTGCAAGCGAAGATATTCCAGTAATTTTTCGCGCAAGTTCTCCGGCACTTCTTTGGTCCAGAAACGGATTTCTTCCTGCGGTTTGAGTTGCGCAGTAAGGAAGGTCTCCCACTCCGTCATCCATTGGCGGAAGGAGGCTTGGTCGTCCGGAGAGAGGGCGGCTATTTCATCGGAGAGGAAGCCATAATCGGTTTCTTGGTAAAGGATGAAGGAGCGGTCTGCATTGGTGATTTTAGCACCAGGGTGCTCCTTAACCATCGCTACGTACTCCATATTCAGCCATTCCAGATAGCGTGACATGATATCTTGCGCTCCTTCTCCTTCAAAGAAAAAGACGGGCGCCAACGGTTCCTCTTTCTTATCCGCGAGCGTAACCACCTCCATGACATCGGTCCAATCGGTTTGGAGGTATCGCTGGCGGCGGGTCTCCACCTGCGAAGCGCTCCAGAGCCATTGAGCGAAAGGTTCCGTCCATGGGATGAGATCCCATATATGTTCACGATACTGCTCTACGGCCAAGCGATGCATATAGGACACCATGAGGTCCAGCGCGAGGTTCAGTAATCGGACATGAGGGTAGAGAGCAGAGAGCGGCACATCGGCTACGGCCAGTTGGACATAGGCATCATGGAGTTGGTCTATTTCAGCATCAAGATATCCCCAGTCGTCATGCAGGACTTCGCGGTCGTAGCGGGCGAAGAACTCCTCTTTTTCGTCATCCGTATAGAGCCGTAAGCCACGTGCATTTCCTTCGTCTGTATCGACGAGAGACACCGCTGCAAGCGCCGCGCCGAGAATGCCGCCGAAGACAAAAGCGTCTTCGTCGCCGGGGCGATTGACATAAAATCGATGCGATTCATAGCGCATGGAGGGGGAGAAGATGTGATCAGAGAGGAGCATGGGTCGGGGGTTAGGGGGAGGGTTAGAGGGTTAGAGGGTTAGAGGCTTAGGGGGAGGAGGAAATATCGTAATGACGTAATTCGTAATTACGGGATTAGAAATGACGGGATTCGTAATGACGTAATGACGAAAGGGGAATATCGTAATGACGTAATTCGTAATGACGGGATGACGAAGGGTTTAATTTCTCGAAATCAAGGGATGAATAAGGGTTATTTTTCTATTTTTCGAATTTCTGAGCCGGGGAGGGGGTTAGATGAATCGCGCCATTTCTCGATCGGAGATGCCGCATTGGCGGGCAATTCGGCGGATATGGGTCATCGCTGCGCGCACCTCGTTAATAATCCGCTCTGCTTGGGTAGCGCTCAGCAAATAATCGGTTGCAGCAGCCGACAGCACCTCTAAAGAGGAATCGTTACTGTCGCGCGAGACAAGCAGACTTTGCGTGTCAAAATCGGACGGATTAAGATCATAAGCAGGAGACCATACCCACCCTTTTTCTGTTAACAAAAAGCCGTGATTACGAAAATGGTCATCGTGGTTACGGATACATATCGAGAACGCCACACGCCGGTATAACTGCTCCAGCGCGCTCTGCGGATCCACAATTCCGGCATTCCCGACAATCACATCGACTATATCCAAATAACCATTCCCTGTTGTGGCATCCGCCCCGTCTTGCAATCCGCAAAGCGTCATTGCAGATGCGAAATGAATGCGTTGCTCTCCGTCTCTGTCGAAACGCTTGGATAACAGGGTATGGTACTTCTGACCCGGTAGCGTCAACAGCCGCATCTCCGGCACTTCTATCCCTGCTACACGCGCCATCTTATGCGCCCAAAACTCCCATAACGCCACATCATAATCGTCATTAACGGAAGGAATTTTAGCAATCCACAAGGCCCCATCCGCATCTCGCACGTTAGCTTTTGGACGCGCACCTCCTAAAGAGGAACCCTGCTTATACAAATTCAACAACCATTCCTCACGAATTGCGCCTCCTTGTTCATCCTGTCGCTCATACATCTGCGCCATGTCCACGAATTCCGGAAGATGAGCCAAAGGCGGAACAGGGGTATCGGCAAACTGAGTTCCTAATAATTGCTCCTTTTCGCGTAAGCGCAAAGCTCCCATACGGGTCGTATCATCAATCTGCGTAAGATAATCGATGTCGGTCAGATGCCGAACAGGGCGCCCTTCGCGCACTGCCAGTATTCGCTCGCGCTTGTCAATCAGTCTCCTGCCCCATCTATCCGGCATGGCGTCCTGCAGGAAACCGAACAAACGTCCTGAGCCATACTGCAAACCACCGGCATTCAACAAATCTCCGCTTAACTGAATATTTCGGTGGTCATGAAGCCAGTGCGCATCGAACTCCCATTGATACGCCGCATTGCCGCGTATCATGTCATAGCCAAGCGCACCTACAGGTTTTGCCTGTGGGAGACTCTTGGCGTCCATATCGATTTGGATGTATTTCATTTCTTAGATGCTCTTTGGCGATGTTTCAGGTCCAGATCCTGCAGCGTGCGGCCCAGATCATCATCTTTGGCAAGGAATAGAATACTCTCATCCAGCCCGAGTGCGAAAAGGATACGCAGGTATATACCGATAGCTACCGTCGGTGTTCCTTTCTCTACGCGCATAACGGTCAACTCGCTACAACCCGCCCGTTCTGCTATCTGCGCTATGGTTAGATCCCGACGCAAGCGCGCCAGCCGGATCTGTTCTCCCACTATATGCAGGTTTTGCTCCGCTCTTCGCGGCAAATTATTTCCCTTCGTACTCTTCGACATAATCGCAATCTATCTTATAATAAAGCAGTAAAATAACTATACTATATTTTATGATATTTTGAATCCGCCGCAAAAGTACTGCTTTTTTTTGAATTGTGCAAGGATTGGACCAAAAAAATCGCAGCAAAATGCGATTTTTTTGGTGATTAGCATTCAGTTGTCAGATTTTCTCGGGATTACGGAATGACGTAATTACGGGATAACGAACATTATCTTTTCCTGATTTCTGAACCGGGGAGGGGGTTAACGATAGAGGTAATCTCGCCGAGGATGGTTGCGTAGACTGATGATTTCTCGAAGGCGCGGTCAGCGTCAGGCGCGAAAGAGCAGTCCTCCAGAACGAGGTTCTCGGCATAGCAGAGCGGTTGGGTTCCGGCTATGCGGCAACGGACGAGATGAAGGTTTTTGGAATACCAACCGAGGTATTCTCCTTTGATTTCGGAGTCATAGACCGTGACGTTCTCGCTATTCCAGAAAGCGTCTTTGGTATCAAGGATAGCATTATGAATCTCGATGTTACGGGCGTACTGGAAGATATATTTGCCTTGCAATTGGATATTGGAGATTTGAAATTGGGAAGCATGCATAAAAGCGTAGGTACCCTGCTCTATCCGGAGGTCGGAGATCTGTCCACCACGGCAGTGCCATAAGGCTTCCGCGCCATCGGTTATCTTGATACGCTCAAGGGTCAGCCGGTCTATCTCGCGGAAGGCTTTGGGCGCATCAATGAGGCAATCAAAGAGACGGAGATCGCGGCAGTACCAGAGCGGAGCTCGGTCAGAAGGCGCGAAATAGCAGTTGCGGCAGGTGACGTCCTCACACTCCCAGATGACGTACATGCCCTCGAAACGGCAGTTTTCAGCGAGAATATGGCGAGACTCTTTGAGTCCTGACTCGCCTTCGCCGATGGTGACGCGGGAGAGTTGAAGATCGCGGGAGGCGTACAAGGGACGCTCGCCGGAGAGTATTTGGTCAGAGATTTTCATTTTTTCGGGGTGACGGGATTCGTAATGACGTAATGACGAAAGAGGAAATATCGTAATGACGGGATGACGAAGGGTTTAATTTCTCGGGATTAGGACGGGTTACTTTCAAATTTTCTTGTTCCGGTGCAGTTGGGATAGTCGCTGCAGCTCCAGAAGGGCTTGCCGGAGTTGAGGCCTTTCTTCGCCATTCGCTTGAGCATCGGTTTGCCGCAAACGGGGCATTGCGGGGCGTCCGCGGAGAGGCTGTCGGCAGTACGTTGTTTGAGGCGTTCGGCAGTAAGTGCCTCGGTGAAACCGCCCTCTTCCGTGAAGGATGATAACTGTTTCTCTATCTGCTTATTAAGCATGGCTGTCAAACGGTTGCAGAGTACCAAAATGCACCGTGCAGCCTGCATGGAATCGGTCGTCTTGAGCCAGGGGTCGAACTTGTGCTTTTGCGCAAGAATATGGCGAGAACTCTGGTATTGGACATCGTCCTTATAGTCGGGAGCGTCCAGAGGCAGAGTGGCGATGGAGATATATTCCGATGATTGATTAGACCAAGGCAACTGATCGGATTGCAAGAGCCAGTTGATATAGTCATTCGCCAATTCAGAGAGACTGGCGCGCGCGACATCGGTCAGTTTCATTTCCGTCTCGCGGGATGTGTAATGGCGCGAGTTACCCTCGGCGATATTGGCGGTACAGGAACGTGCCGCCTGTGTCATCTGGTCAAACTGCCGTCCACAGGGATCGTTCTGCAGATTGAGAAAGGTTTTACAAAAGTTCTGGGTAGCGAGTTGGATGACATTCGCGAGGATCCATGTGTCTAACCAATAATATCCGGCAGTGCCTATTTTCATAAAAGATTTATTTAAGGGGTTAATGATGATGTTTTTTCGGGATTCGTAATGACGGAATGACGGAATTACGAACCGTTAATTTTTTCGGGATGACGGGATGACGGGATTCGGGATCTCGTTATTACGTAATGACGCAATTACGAATAGAGATATCTTTTTATCGTTTGTTTTTCGGTTCTTTGCAGAGGAACATCCGTAATCTCGACATCGTAGAGTTGGCTAAAGAGCGGCAACTGCGGATTGACGGCGCGGAGGATAGAAAGCCTCACCCTATCCCTCCCCTGAAGGGAAGGGGACGAGAGCACCGCAATAGCCACCAATTTGCCGTCGCGGGCAAGGACGATGGATTCGGAGACTTCGGGAAGGGCATTGATGAGGGATTCGATATTGTCCGGGCGGATGTTCTCGCCATTGGGCAGGACGATGATGTCCTGCTCCAGACGGCCCTCTACATAGAGATAGCCGTCTTCGTCCAGATGGCCTTTGTCGCCGGTATGAAGCCAGCCGTCGGAGTCTATTTTGGCGGCTGTGGCTTCGGGGTCTTTGTAATAGCCGAGCATGACATTTTCTCCTTTGACAAGAATCTCACCTATAGGGGAGATGCGGCATTGTAGCGTGGATATGACACGACCGGATGCGCCTAATCGATGTTGAGAGAACGGCGATAAACTGATTAAGGCCGCTGTTTCGGTCACACCATACCCAGGTGCAATAGGTACACGCATAGCAGCTAAGGCTTTTTCTGTCTGAATAGGAAAATCTGCACCACCGATCACCATGTATTCCAATGATTTCAGTAATATCGGCAGTAATGCACGATATCTCTCATCGCCTAATTTGGCTACAAGCATTGGAACAAGGAATACTGCATAGGGTTGAATCATCGCTATAGCGGCAAACATAAAATCAGGAGATGACACGCCGCATAACGAATACACACATGCTCCATGTGCAAGCGGAGTTAATACTTGTCCTCCTAGTACATAGGCATGGGACAATGGTAAGAAAGATACTGCTCTTTTATTAGCATGTAGCACACACGCATCTGCAACCCCATGAGACGAAGCGCTTACATTTCTATACGACAACATAACACCTTTTGGTCTTCCTGTAGAACCGGATGTAAAACAGATAGTCTGTAATTCATCCTGAGAGCATTGTAATATGGAGACGCTTTCCCTATCAACGGTCATATTATTTTTACCTTGCTCATGATTCTGTGCAGAGGACAAAATTGACCAATCGTTCATGGCTATTACATGCTGAAGTTGAGGAACTTGCATCTCCTGCCACAACTCGCGATCTACGATTATCGCCTTAGAGTCAGAGAAGCCCAACAACTGCGCCTTCTGCTCAGGCGTCAGCGAATGCATTACCAACACCGACACACCCTGCATCTTGGCAATGGCAAGATAGGCGATGACCCAATGGGCGGAGTTGGTTCCGCAGATGGCTATATGGTCGCCTTTTTGGAGACCGAGGGCAGTGAGGAGGTCTGCTATGCGGCAGATCTCCGCATACATCTCGCCGTAGGTATAATGGTTGCCGCGGGTGGTGTCTTGGGCAGTACCGTCCTCCGTAAGGTAGAAATCCGTGAGGGCGGGAGCATCCCAGTTATTGCGGATCGTCTCCGCAAGGATATTGAGATAATTGTCAGTCATATTAGTTAGATTTTATTGTAATACGTAATTCGTAATGACGTTATTCGTAATTCGGGATTAGGAAGGGCGGGATTCGTAATGACGGATTAGGAAGGGTCATTTTTGTGCTGCTCAATGTAGTCGTAGAGATCCTGGAGGGTAACGAGGGCTTTGATCTCAGGAATGATTATAGCGCAGCTGAATGTCTTTTGCACAAATGAGGCTATTGCGACAGCATCCACACTAGTGATACCCAAATCGCGTCTCAACTCTGTATTGGGAGTTATCATCGCCGGGTCAAAATCCAGCGTATGAATGAAAAAGGCATTTGTTTGCTCTATGATTTCTTGCTTAGTCATATCGTATTATGAGAAGTATTCCGTATTCAGTTTTCAGTTTACGATTGGCAAAGGTACTGCTTTTTTTTGAATTATGCAAGTTTTTTGAAGAAAAACGTTTTCTTTTTTTTCGTAATAACGTGATTACGTAACCACGTGATCACGAAGTCGAAACGCTTTACGCTATTCCGTCACCTGCTTTGATGGATTTGGGCGAAATATGCGGAGCACGGCCTGGCTCAAAGAAAAGGACGACGTCGCTGCCGCCGAAGAGGAAAGAACCTAACTCGGTGCCCTGAGTTAATTTATGATTTATGATTTCAGATTTATGATTTATGAAAGTCCACTGGACGGAAGAGACTTGCTGGACACCGACGGCGACAAGGGCGATTTTGCCGAAAGCGGGGGTTTCGAGGACAAGAACGCCGCGCGTCTCAAGCATCTGGAAATCCGTGGCTCCGAGTTGGTCATAGCGATACCTACCCTGCTCTTCGTCCCAGATAATGACACCTCCGCCGGCATGGATGCCTTCTATCGTTTTGCACTCCAGCACCGTACCGTCGCAGGGCGTATGGAAACGATGATAGTCAAAGACATCGAGGACAATATGAGTCGTCTCGCCGCCGGCAAAGGCATCGCGATACGGGCTGTCGCCGAGCAGATCCAGCCAGTTAGCGATAGAAGCGGTTTTGATTGGCGAGAACGCGATCTCCCCGTCGCAAGGAGAAAGGAATGGGTTAACAGAATTACGGGATGACGGGATGACGGGATGACGGGATTCAGAACGAAGTTTTCGAGCAAAAAAGTCATTCCAAGAATGCCAATGGTTGGGCGATTCGTAGCGATCGGTTTCCAGTTCAAAACGCGCATCTGTGCGCGCAAGATTATAATAGGAGTCATTCCAACTATCCGAACTGCTGAGGTATTCGCCCCAAGCTTTATTATAGGCCTTAAGCCACGCCGCGACTCGCGGTTCGTATTGAAGCGAGGGATAGATGTAGCCCTTGTCGCGAAGGGCATCCAAAGGCTGGTCGAGCAGGAAATAGAAATAGCCGATATTCTGGTCGATGCGTCGAAAGAACGAAGCATCTTCGCCGATATCCATCCCTTGCCACGGCATTAGATGCGCGAAGCGCTCTACATACGCGAGCCATTGGTCTATTGTCCGCACGGGATTTGTCTCCCGATGCGGATTGGCGATAGCCGCCTGCAAAAGCGACTGCTCGAGCAAAGCGCGGAGGTCTATATCATTTATAAGGGCGGTCATAGGTGTTTTTTCGTAATGACGTAATGACGGGATGACGGGATGACGAACTATTCTTTTAACAGCCATTCGACATATTTGCGGACAAGGGATGCAAAGCGTCGGATAGAAGATTCCTTATAATGGGTAGCGGAATAGCGGAACCAAAGGGATAAGTCATCCTGATGCTCATGGATTTCTACGTCGAGGAGCGCATAGGCGTATTTCTGTTCCGGAACAGAAACTATCTCTAAGGGCAGGTCGAAATTCCGGAGCATATTTTCCGGTTCGGCGATGCGCAGCACATTGACGGCGTAGTTCCATCGCTTGTTATAAGGTGCCGTCAGCGTATAGGGATAATCGCTATGGGCAATACCGGAACGGATTTGATTCCTTGCTTCGCGAATCAAATCCGATTTATGATTTATGATTTTTGATTTATAATTTATTTTGAACGGTACGTCGCGATGAAGGCTTCCGAATATACGTTGCTCTTCCGGTGCTTCGCGGCCTTCATACGCCCATGTGATTGCCGCTGAATCAGTATTACAATAGTCGGCAATTGCCAAGGCAGTGCAGAGCGAGAAGAGACCTTCGTAAGAGATAAACTGCTCCATCTTCAAGCGATCTATCTGTTCATGCAAAGATGTATAATCATCCGCAAACAACCCGGCTTTTGGAGGAAGAAGCGTTAACACAGATCTTCGATCCATCGTCGGGTGGACAGGAACAGACGAATCTGCGAACTCTTTAATCATCCAATCATGGCTGGAGAGATAATGCGTATCCGTTTTATAGCGCTCGTATTTCTCTACATACTCCCAATAAGCATCCGGCTCTAAAGGTAAACCAACATAGGCGCGTTGAATATCATCCAATAAAATTTCAGCACTGCGCCCATCGCCGAGAATGCGACTTATCTGCACTTTTATTATCAAATCCTCACCTTGTACGGAAAGGTCAAAATCATGGTACGGACCATGAAGTATATCTTTCAACGACGAGGGATAATGGTTGCCGTGTCCATCCACACGCATTTGAAAAGCAGGATGATTCGCCAAAGCAATTCGTATTGCTTGCTCAATACGGGCTTTTTCTTTTGCCCCATTTCGCCATCTGCATGCTAATGGGAAACGATATACCCTTGGCAGCCAACGTACTATATCATATACGAGTCGGGAGAAGGGGAGAAGAGGATATTTCTTTATTGAAGATTGGAAATTGGACATTGGAGATTTAGGATTAACGTTTACGGATAATAGCCCATATTATTCCTCCAGCAATGATAATCAACAATAAGATGCCGCATAATTGCGGTGTAAACCAAGGTCTCTCAGCGACAACCGGCTCTGCTTCTACCAAATCTCCTATATAAGCCAACATGGGTTCTCCGTTAATTGTGGCATTCGACCATACTTCCAATAAGTCGGTAGGGAAAATTACTTTCTGTTTTGGGGTGGTCAGTTGGTTATATTCCATTCCTGCCGTCAGGCGCATCCCTAATAGCGTCCACGGGTAGCACTCCAGATGTTCTTCTGCTATTTCGATAGCTGACAGATTATAGAATTTCTCGGGCCAGTTATACTCTATTTGTGTCGGAGCGAGGGCTCGTTCGACGTAGCGAAGGAGAGTATTTGCACAACCGAACTTAAATAGATTCATCTGCATATCTTTCTCGTTGAGCATGTGATTATCCATCTGCTCCCAAAGACGTTGCTCGGCATCGGGTGGCATGTTGATACGGTATTCATGCACCGCGCGTTGCCATATTTGGTAATCCTGAATATATTCTTCCGTATGGATACCGAACATGCCCATCTTAAGTTTTCCTGTAATGTAATCCCATAACTGACCTTTGATTTTTTCGCTCTCATAAGAGAAACAATAATCCAATCCGAATGCCGGACATTGCAAACGCAGAAAAGCATGACCAGTTATTCCCAAATAATCCTGGCTTTGATCAGTCGGGTCAGCGATACAGAGGCTCACTTTTACGAAATCCGGAGCGAGACGGTCTATGGTATCATTGAATCCCTGAGCAGCATTGCGCTCCGCGACAGAGATTTCAGGCTGCTGAGCAGATACCGTAGTGGCTATCAAAAGCAACGACAGGAATGAGTAAATCTTTCGTAATAGCATAGTTATTGCAATCTTTCAACATTGGATTTTAATTACGCCGCAAAAGTACTGTTTTTTTTTGACATACACAATTATTTCATAGTAAAAAAACAATAACAACCCTCTTTTTAGCAAAAAACACACGCTTGTGCGAGCACAAACTGATTTTTTTGAAAAAAATCTTGTGTATTTGAAAAATTTGTAGTACTTTCGACCTTCTCCCCCAAAGGGGCCCCTTCGAAAATACGTTCGCACTTTCGTGCAAACAACAATCTTTTTTGCAAAAAAACTCACACTTGTGCGAGCACAAACTGATTTTTTTGAAAAAAATCTTGTGTATTTGAAAAATTTGTAGTACTTTTGCAGCGGCAAAAGTGTGCGGAGTAACACTTCGGCATAAAGAAAGCAAATATTCAACTATATGAAAAAAATTATTTTTACGCTTGCAGCGATTGCAATGATGACAACAGCATGTACAACCAAACAACAGACGACAGGTATCGATCTCAACAACTTAGATACCACCGCCGTGGCACAAAACGACTTCTATCAGTTCGCCTGTGGCGGATGGATGGCCAATAACCCTCTGACACCGGAATACAGTCGTTTCGGATCGTTCGACAAACTCGGATTGCAGAACCTCGAGCAAGTGAACGGTTTGATTCAGGAGATTGCAGAAGAGGTGAAAGGTGAAAGGTTAAAGGTGAAAGAAGGCTCCGTGGAGCAGAAGATCGGCGACATGTACAATCTCGCTATGGATACCGCACGCCGCGATGCAGAAGGTATTGCTCCTGTACAGAAAATCCTCGATGAAATCGAAGGAATCGGCACCCGTTCGGAGTTGAGCAAGGTGCTCGGCGGAGCAATGGATTTCCAGCTCTGGGCGATGTATGTCGATGCCGACGCGATGAACAGTTCGATGAATATTCTCAACGAATACCAAGCCGGATTCGCTTTGGGCGAGAAAGAATATTACCTCGATGAAGACGAGCAAACCAAGAAGATCCGCGATGCATACGTAGCGTATGTAGAGAAACTGTTCGGTCTCTTCGGATTTGAGAATGCAGCGGACAAAGCGCAGACGGTTTTGCGTCTTGAGACGCGTCTGGCGAAGGCAGCGTACAGCAACGTAGAGTTACGCGACCCGCAGGCGAACTATAACAAGATGAGCGTGGATGAGTTGCAGCAACTCGTTCCGCAAGTGGATTGGAAAGTCTATTTCGAGGCAGCCGGTATCCATGATCTCGACAGCCTCTCTATCGGACAGATCCCGCATTTGCAGGAAGCCGGTCGTATGTTAGACGAGGAACCGCTTGAGGACCTGAAGACCCTGTTCACATGGCAGGTAATCGATGGTGCGGCTTCGTATCTGACGACAGAGATATACATGGCTTCGTTCGATTTCTACGGTCGCGTGCTGTCCGGTCGCGAAGAACCGAGTCCGCTGTGGAAACGCGCGGTAGGTACCGTGAACGGTACGCTCGGCGAGGCAGTAGGTCAGATGTACGTAAAGAAATACTTCCCCGAGGAGAACAAAGAGCGTATGTTGGCGCTCGTGAAGAACCTGCAGAAAGCCCTCGGTATCCGTATCGAGAACTTAGCCTGGATGTCCCGCGAGACGAAAGACAAAGCGCTCGAGAAACTGAACGCGATGACCATCAAGATCGGTTATCCGGACGAATGGCGCGACTACAGCAAATTAGAGATTAACCCGGAAGACACCTACTATGCCAACCTCCAGCGCGCAGCGCGTTTTGAGTTGGACTATAGCCTGAGTTTCCTCGGCAAGCCGGTGGACAAGAAAAAATGGTACATGACGCCGCAGACGGTGAACGCTTACTATAACCCCTCGAGCAACGAGATCTGCTTCCCCGCCGGAATTCTCCAGTATCCGTTCTTTGACATGAATGCGGACGATGCGTTCAACTACGGCGCCATCGGCGTTGTGATCGGTCATGAGATGACTCACGGATTCGACGATCAGGGTTGCCAGTTCGACAAAGACGGCAACATGGTCAACTGGTGGACAGCCGAAGACAAAGCGGCTTTCGATGCGCGCACGAAAGTGATGGAAGAGGCGTTCAACAAGATCGAGGTAGCTCCGGGCGTACATGCCAACGGTGCATTCACGCTCGGCGAGAACATCGCTGACCACGGCGGTCTGCAAGTATCGTTCTTAGCATTCACACTCAACGAGGAGTCGAAGCCGGAGTCAGAGCGTCTGCAGACCCGTGACGGCTTCACGCCGCAGCAGCGTTTCTTCCTGGCTTACGCTAATGTATGGGCAGGCAATATCCGTCCGGAAGAGATCCTGAACCGCACGAAGAGCGATCCTCACTCCCTGGGCCGCTGGCGCGTCAACGGCGCGCTGCCGCAGATCGGCGCATGGTATGAGGCATGGAACGTGACTCCGGAGAGCCCGCTGTATATCGCACCTGAAAACCGAGTTTCTATTTGGTAAGGGTAAGGTGAAAGAATGAAAGAGTGAAAGAATGAAAGAATGAAAGAATGAAAAGAGTTTTTCTTATACTACTAATCGGTGCGTTGGGGGTGAGCGCGTACGCGGATGACGTACGCAAGCCGGCGATGCAGATAGAGGATAACACCTTCTTCGACCCCACAGCCAAACAACGGGAAGAGAGTTACAAGTTTGGCGTGGAGTATCGTCTGGAGGTGGGCTACGCCCAGCATCAGCAGCGTACGCGGAACCTGAGTTATCCGGATATGTTCCTGCACGGCGTACGCGTAGGTGCTACCTTCGATTTCCTGCTGCCGTATCATTTCAGTTTGCAGACAGGTCTGCTGTACACGCTGACTTACGGCAAGAACGAGCAACACTGGCGCAGCATGAATCCGCAGACGACACAAACGGAGTATATCACCCATCGGGTGCTGGAGCATAATCTGACTATCCCCGTGCGCGCATACTACACGATTACGCTGTGGAAGCAGTTACGTCTGTTCTTCTACACCGGTCCGCAGTTGCATATCGGTCTGGCAGAATACGACTACCTGCAGACGCACCTGAGTACCGCAGCGCAGACATGGCTGGAGACCAACGGCGTTCCGACGAGTCCGTACGACCGCTTTGCCGATGAACTCCTCCGCGCGAATATCCAATGGGGGCTCGGCGGTGGTTTGGAATGGGACCGCTACCGTCTGCAAGCCGGATATGACTTCGGATTGAACAACCTTGCCCGCCCGCGAGGGTTAGACAACCGCCACATGGCGGAATGGGGATGGTTCGTTTCTTTCTGCTATAGGTTCTAGCAGAAAGAAACATTGGTGATTTAAGATTTAAGATTTTATATTTGTCATTCGGGGTGTTTTCGCTCTAGCGATTACTGAGATTACACCCGTAGAACTTGGGCAGGTAATGCTGCTAAAGAAAATGAAAAAAATTCTCTTTGTGAGCGCTTTCGCGCTCGTTGTATCTGCGCAAATGAGTGCGCAGGAGAACGTGGACACGCTGTCCACGAGTGATTTTAACCTTCAGGAGATCGTAGTGAGTGCGCCTGTTATGCAAGTGACCAACAGCAAACAGGAGATGAGCCATGCGGAGCTGAACCGTGATAACACGGGTCAGAACTTGCCGTACCTGCTGAGTACCAGTCCGTCGATTGTGGTGACGAGCGATGACGGTATAGGCGTGGGTTACACGTATTTCCATATTCGCGGAACGGACCAGACACGTATCAACATGACGATGAACGAGGTGCCTCTGAATGACGCGGAGAGTCAAGGTGTCTTCTGGGTCAATCTTACGGACATGGCGAGCGGTGTGAGCAGCCTGCAGGTTCAGCGAGGCATCGGTACAAGCGCCAATGGCGGCAGCAGTTTCGGCGCGAGTGTGAACCTCCGGACCTTGGACGCGTCTATTCCCGAGAGCGCACATCCCGGTCCCATACGCGGCGAGATAGACTTCAACGGCGGTATGTACAATACCTTCCGCGAGATGGTGAAGATAGACGGTTACTGGGGTGACAGGGCTTCCAAGAAAGGCGCATGGCATCTCGGCGGACGATTCTCCAAAGTAAACTCTGACGGTTACATAGACCGCGCCTGGTCAGACCTGTTCAGCTATCAGGGTGAGTTAGGCTGGCAGAACAGCAAGACAGCAGTTACCCTCACCGCCTTTGGCGGAAAAGAGAAGACCTATATGGCATGGTACGGCGTGGACGATGCGCATGCCTACAGTCAGAACGAAGCCGAGCGACGCTATAATCCCGCCGGCGAGTACATCGATAAAAACGGCAACATAGCCTATTACGACAACCAAACAGACAACTACCAGCAACACCATGTCCACCTGCATGTAGGTCACCGCTTCAATATGCACTGGACGCTTTCCGCCACGGCGCACTACACCTACGGAACCGGTTTTTACGAGATGTTAATTACGGATTGGACCACCTACGAGGCAGACAACATCACCCAGAAAGGCTTGCGTAACCATTTCTACGGAGGTATCTTGAGCACGAAATATGTGCATGAGAAAGTGGATGTACAGATGGGTGTCGCCTTCAACCAATACCGCGGTCTGCAATACGGCAACATAGACACCACTCTCTCGGTTCAACGTTGTTTTATTCCTTACTACGAGGGTCACGGTCTGAAGACAGACGCGAATATCTATGCCAAAGCCAACTGGCGCGTACTGCACCGCGGCCGTGAGAAACTGAGCCTCTATGGCGATGTACAATACCGTCTTGTGGACTATCGTATCTGGGGCGATAACGAAGAGACCAGTTTTCTGGATGCCAGCGATCCGATTAACAAACATCACACCTGGCATTTCTTCAACCCGAAAGCCGGTCTGACGTACGACAACAAGGGCCACCGTCTGTCTGCCACTTTTGCTATGGCGCATCGTGAACCGACGCGTAATAACTTCGTGACCAACACGGCGCCGGAGGATCCAAAGCCGGAGGTGCTGTTTGACTATGAGTTGGGATACAGTTTTTCTTCGCCGGGCGTACTCAAGAGCGGCTACACGATGCCTTGGACCATCGGATTGAACCTCTATTGCATGGACTACGACAATCAGTTGATAGCCACAGGCGATGTGAGCAGCGTCGGTTATCTGAACACGACGAACGTAAAGGACTCATACCGGTGCGGCGCTGAGTTCCAGTTCGGTGTCGATTGGACACCCTGGTTTGCATGGAGAGGCAACCTGACGTGGAGTCGTAACCGGTGGAGAGACGGCAATACCTGGCGTACCATCTCTTTCTCGCCGGACTGGACCGCAGGCAACACCTTTAGTTTTCACTACGCCGGCTTCAATGCCGATATCCAAACACTGGTGGTCAGCAGCCAGTACCTCGGCAATTACGAAGATGCCAACGCACAGTTAAAAGCCTACACGGTGACCAACCTGCTGCTTGCATACGCACTTCCGATAAAGAACAGCAATATACCTGACATTACGCTCAAATGCCAGTGCAATAATCTATTCAACACGAAATACGTGAACAACGGAGGTACAGACGGTACGTACGTATGGTATTTCCCGCAAGCGGGTATCAACGTGCACGCAGGATTTGTCGTACAATGGTAGAAGCGAGCCACGCCAGTAAGATAGCGCCCAAGGGTATCCACCCGAGGGCGTTTTCTAATGCAAAGAAATGCGCCCAAGGGTTTGCTATCCATCCGAAGAATATGAATACAGCAGCCCATATAGCTACCACAGCATAGCCGAGGAAAGTAGCCAGAAACGAGCGGCCGCTAAAGAGATTTTGGTAGATGAGATATGCCCAAACGGGTATCGTCAGAAAAACCACCGTAGGCAGCCAATAGGAAGCGATGCCTAAGAATATGGCCATTAGGAAACATTCCTCTACAGATGACGCATGACGCTTGATACGCCCGATAAAAAGGATAACAATTAATACTATGGCGGCAACCCAATAGCCGCTATAATAGTTGAGTGTTGAGAGTTTAGTGTTTAGAGAAGGCAACGCAGGAACCAAACTACCGCCTATTGCCAGCAGCCAAAAGACTGCCGGCAACAGATGGTATAGAAGTGTTTGAGTGCTACGTTTCACAGAAATCAGAGATCAGAAATCAGTCTATAAATCCTTTGCGGCGCAGAAGATTTTGGGGATCTGCCTCTTTGCCGCGGAACTCCAGGTAGAGTTCCTGTGCATCGCGTGTACCGCCTTGCTCCAGCAAGTGACGGAAACGAGCGGCTGTCTGCGCATCGAAGAGATTTCCGGTCTCCTTGAACGCCGCGAATGCGTCTGCATCGAGCACCGCAGCCCATGTATAGCTGTAGTAGCCAGCCTCATAACCCGTGGTAAAGATATGATTGTAGAACGTCGGACGATAACGCACGATGATTTCATCAATCATACCCATCTTCTCCATGCTCTGTTTCTCGAAGGCATTGACATCGAGGCCTTCCGCAGTCGTCAACTCATGGAAATCCATATCGAGGATAGAAGCAGAGAGCAGTTCCGTCGTCACGAATCCCTGGTTGAACTTACCGGCCGCATTGATTTTCTCGATCAGTTCATCCGGAATCACCTCGCCTGTTTGGTAATGGAAAGCATAGGTCTTGAGCACTTCCGGTTCATACGCATAGTTCTCCATGAACTGCGAAGGCAGTTCCACGAAGTCGCGAGGGGTATTCGTACCGCTGAGCGATTTGTAATGCGCTTTGGACAGCAGTCCGTGCAGCGCATGGCCGAACTCATGGAAGAGGGTCTCTACGTCATCCATCGAGAGAAGGGACGGATTGCCTGCAGTCGGCTTGTTGAAGTTACCCACATTGATAACTACCGGACGATGATCTACGCCTTCCGCATCGATATACTGCGGCAGGATCTGGTTCATCCATGCACCCGGACGCTTACCCGCACGCGGGAAATAATCGGTGTAAAGAATACCAACCAACGAGCCGTCCGCTTCGGTGACCTTAAAGACCTCTACTTCGGGGTTATACACCGGCATGTCCTCTAATTTCTCGAATTGGAGGCCATACAGTTTGGTAGCTACGCCGAACGCACCTTTGCGGACATTGGATTGTTCGAAATAGGGTTTGATCTCCTCTTCGTCGAGGTCATATTTCGCCTTACGCAGTTTCTCGGCATAGAACCACCAGTCCCAAGGTTGGAGCAGAACCTGATCATCGGTGTGCGGGTCTTGCGCCATTTTCTCTGCATCCATCATCTTCTGTAACTCGGCAGCTTCGCGTTTGGCAGCTTCGAGAGACGGCACCCAAACGGACTGGAGGAAAGTATCAACCGTCTGATGATTCTTCGCCATGCAGTCTGCGAGGATATAGTCGGCAGGGTTGTCATAACCGAACAAGTTGGCACGCTCGATACGCAATTCCATCTCGCGGATGATGACGGCTTTGTTATCAAACTCGTTGTCATGGTTTGCGCGGGTGGTATAGTCCATAAGAAGCTGTTTGCGCAGTTCGCGGTTCTCGCAGTACTGGAGCACCGGCGTGAAAGAGGTACGTTTGGGCGTGAAGAGCCATTCTCCCGGATGGCCGGCAGCCTCTGCTTCTTCTGCAGCAGCGGCTTTGGCGCTCTCGGGCAGCCCCGCCAGTTCCGCTTCATCGGTGATGAAACGCTGGCAGGAATTGGTCTCCGCCACCACGTTGTTGCCAAACTTGAGAGAGAGCAGTCCGAGTTCCTGGTTGATCTCTTTGAGACGCTCTTTCTTGTCCTCCGGCAGGTTCGCTCCGTTGTCCGCAAAGTTCTTGTAGGTCTCCGTCAACAGACGCATCTGCTCGGGATTGAGACCCAACTGGTCACGCTGCTCATAGACGAACTTCACACGCTGGAACAGTTTGTCATTCAGGATGATACCGTCGCTCAGTTCGCTCAGCATCGGACTCACTTTCTCTGCGATCTCATTCATCTCATCGTTTCCGTCCGCCTCGAGGACATTAAAGAATACGCCAACCACGCGGTCCAAGAGCAGACCGGAACGGTCGAGCGCCACGATGGTGTTCTCGAACGTCGGTTCGGCTTCGTTATTCACTATGGCATCGACCTCCGCTTTATTCTGTTTGATAGCTTCTTCAAAAGCAGGCAGGTAATGCTCAATTTTCACTTGGTCAAACGCCGGTACACCAAACTGGGTGTTCGGCTGATCCAACAACGGGTTGGATTGGGGGTGGTTGCAAGCCAATAATGTCATAGCAGCAATTCCTAAAAGGAATAATTTGTTGTGTGTCATTTGTGATTTGTTATTTGGGGGTTATTGGATACGTACGTTCTTCTCCATCGATTGCTTGATCAACTGACGCAGTTCCCTTGACTGCGTGTCGGCTTTCTGATACCAATGCGGTTTGAAGTCCTTGGCGTACTTGCATTTCGCCAGTTTGATCTTCAAGTCGTCCATGTTTCCTCCTACATGCACGCCGAGGTAAATCGGGCTGAGTACATTGATATCGTAGTCGAAGGTCATGTCCGTCTTATGCCGTCCTCCGAGAGCCACCATGTAGTTATCCATCTGCACGCAGAGCGGATAGACGTCAATCTGGTCCTTATAAACAGTCAGTTCGGCATTGATTGAATCGATCTTATTCTCCGTCTTCTTCTTGAAGAGCAGCAGTTTGCTTATTTTCGAGAAGGTCTTGCTATCCATGACTACGAGGTCTTTACCGGTAAGCGAAGCGGCGCCGCGAAGGGTGCTGATCTTCGGTTGGTACTGGCTGGTGAGGTAGGTCTCTGCCGCCAAGTGGAACTGCGCTGCACCCTTGAAAGAGCTGAGCATCGGAACCATCTGCTCGAGGTTCGGAATCATTGTCAGCAGTTCGTCTATATCAACATCAATCATGTGGTAGTCGAAACCCAGATAGAGGTGGTTCTTACGCGGCGTACGATAAATCGCCGTGAGTTGCAGTTTGGCAGCACGGCATACAAAGCCCATCTCATCGAGAATCAGTTTGCCGTCCTTGACATACAGCCCGCCTTTCAAGTCTTTCGCCACCTGATTGAATATCTCTACCTCGCGCATGTGTGTGTTGAGCGCCAGGTCCACATCCGTAGGAACCAAGAAAGGGTCAGACGCCTTGTCGGCGTCATTGTTGATTTGTGATTGTTGATTGGTGATTTCTGATTTTTCGGAGGATTCTGATTTTTCTTCCGAGCCTTGATCGGCACTGAACCACGCGAGGAGTTGGTTGGCATCGCAATGGTCGGAGACGATATCGAGTTGTCCTTCGAGAACAGCTTTGTGTCGGAACCATTTGCCTATATTGCGCACGTTCCCTTTGAGGTTCAGGTCCGAATTGCCCAATTCCACCCGTGCGTCGGCTATATTCATCTCCCTATTCGAATAACTGAATTCGATCGAAGGTATATAGACGGGTTCGGGTAGACGTTCCGGCATATTCATTTCTCCGTTCTTGAGGTTGATCTTCAGACGCGGATTCCATTTGAGGAGTGCGTTTTCACCCTTGCTATTATAGCGAGCGGAGGCGTCCAGCGCCAAATCACCTGTCTTCGCAAACAATTCTTCCCCCATTTGTGCATTGAGTGCCTGCGTTTTGAGTTTGGCTTTCAGCGACTTGCCGGCATTCATGGTTGCGCTCAGTTGCGATGCTTTCAGGTCGGCTTTGATATCCTGGAAGAATCCGTCGAGTCCGTCGAAACTGATATCCGCCTGCGCCTTCTCCAAGCCTGTCTCGGACTTGGTGTTGTACTCCACGTATGCTTTCAGATTCGGTGCATCCACCGTCCCGCCCATCGAATCCATCTCTACTTCAACCGGCCGGTCAGACTGCAGTCCTACGGCAGCATAGAGCACCGGATTCTCGGAAAGCACATTGCCGGTCTCCAGTTGGATAGCAGACGCTTTGAGTGCTGCGGTCAATGGCATTGCCATTGTAAAATCCACTTTATCGGTCTCCATATCGATACGTGCCCATTTGAGTGTGGGTTTGGAAGGTTTGGGATTCGGCAGTTGAATACGGGCGTGCGTCATCGGCAGTTCCGCCTCCATGCTATCCGTCGCATAGCGGATATCGGACAGGTTGAGGTCCGCGTCAATACGTCCTTTGTCCAGACGCATAGCCGTGAGATCATCCAGGCGTATCCGCGCATCAGCTTTTCCTTTCGCGCGACCGCCAAGCGTCATTTTCTCAGGATAGAAATACGCGAAGTCCGGCAGGTTGGCATCCAGCGTCAGATGTAAATCCATCAGCATGTCGCCCAAGAGGTTTTCCACTGTACCCTTGGCTGTCAATGCGCTTTTCTTGGTCTTCGCCTCGAGCGTGCGTATCGTCACGCTGGATTGCTCGCCTTTATTCATTCGCAAGTCCGCCTCGGCATCCAGTCTCATATCACGCAAGTCGTACGGCAGCGGTTTGTATTTACCTTCACCGTCTTTCAGGATGAGGTGCGCCTGAATATGCGGCATGACGGAATCGGCATAATAGCCTTGTGCTGTTGCTTCCAGTTGAACCGTACCGTCCACATCGAGGTCCGAGAGCGACTTGGTGAATTTCTCCGGCACAAGTGCCAGAAGGGGCTTTATCTGCCATTTATCCGTCTCGATTTTGGCATCCAAGGCAATGCTGTCACCAATAGTCGCTTCTCCTTCGAGTCTCAAGTTAAAATCGTTTACCGCAAGTCTGGCTCCATCCACCGCAAAACGCATGTCGTCAAGATTCATCGCCAGAGGCGCCAAAATTTCCACATGGAGGGAGTCTGCATAGGTATCACCTTTGAGGTTTGCACATACATCGCTGGCCTCCAGTGCAATCAACATGTCGTCCCAACTCTCCGCTTTCGCACTCAGTTCGGTAATGCCCAACGCGGCCTCGATGGTATCCTTAGCATCGACGAAAGTGATAGCGCGGGCTTTGATATGCAGACCATCTACGCGCAGCTCATCGAAAGGCAAGGAGAAAGCGGTAGTATCGGTGGTGTCCGGCGAGGTAACGAAGACATCCGTGAGGTTTGTCGTTCCGTCCGGCGCAATGAAGAAATTCACCGATGCGTCATCCAATATCGCCTCATGAATGACCAGGTTTTTGTTGTTCAGAAACTCCATGAGGTTCACCGTTACCGTGAATCGCGGGGCAGACACGACCGTATCGTTCTGACTGCCGGCTTTAGGATTGATCAACAGCAACCCGTCGGCACGCAAGCCAAAACGCGGGAAGGTAGAGAAGAACGTGAGGTCCACCTCCCCTATCTCATGCTCACAGGTGATATACTCCGCCGCAGCCTGACGCGCGATAGGTGTCAATCGGGCCGGAGTGAAAACTACGTATATCACGATGAGCACAGCCGCAACAAGTACCAGCAGCAAGGAACCCAAGGTGATACCGGTGATGATCAATGCACGTTTCATTACTTCAGTTGTTTAGTAAAGTTCTGTTTCTCTTTGGGATACCCTTTCTTGTTGTACGTCATCTTCGTACTCGTCAGTAATGTTACTGTATATACTTGGGGTATATCACCCCAGCCTTGGTTCATCTTGTTGATCTCCAGCAGTTCGTTCTTCGAGAGTTGGTACATGAACCATCCGTTGCCGTATTTGTCAGCCAACACATCCGACTCTGTGACATCATCTCCAAAGCCGCCCCACTCGTATCCCCATAGATAACCGGATTTGAGGTCAGCAGCAGACTCTGTGGTAAAACATACATAATGCTCCGTGCCATCCTCTAACCATTTACCCTGCAGGTCACTCAAAGAATAAGACGTGTCCTTGTCCAACATAGAACAACTGCTGAATGCTATTCCCACGATGGCAACAAGCGCCAAGTAAATAAATTTTCTATTAATCATGATTTATGCTTTTTTGATTGCTATATTGATATTATATCCGTCCATTTCAACGGACTCTCCGGATACGGCTGTGCCGAGTGTGAGCGAAGTAGCCAACACCTGAGATGCGATATAATCGCCGCAGTGGAGCACTGCGTTATGAATCTCCGGACGGTCCTCGAGTTCGATCTCGATGCGGTCGGTGATCTCCAGGCCGGAAGATTTACGAAGGTTCTGGATGCGGTTGATGAGTTCACGCGCAATACCCTCTTCGATGAGTTCATCGGTCAGTTCGATATCCAGCGCAATGGTCAGAATACCGTTGTTGGCAACGAGCCAGCCCGGCATGTCTTCCGTCAAAATTTCCACATCCTCCGGCACTATCGTGCAATTGAAAGTTGAAAGTTGAAAGTTGAAAGAACCTTCGGTTTCCATCTTCGCGATGTCGTCTTGGGACATGGCGTTGATAGCGGCAGCGAGGGCTTTCATGTTCGCGCCGACTTTCTTACCAAGGACTTTGAAGTTCGGTTTGATCTTCTTGACGAGACGGATCTCCGATTGCTCGGCAGGAACGATAACGAGCTCTTTGACGTTCACCTCCGATTTGATAAGGTCAGCAACGTGAAGGAGCGCATCGGTTGTCTCTTGATCCGGCGTAGGTATAACGGCTTTCTGGAGTGGCTGACGGACGTTCTTCTCGGCGCGTTTGCGGAGCGAGAGGATGGTAGATGTCGCTTGCTGCGCGAGGTACATCTGACGCTCGAGCGTCTTGTTGATGAGATCCTCATCGGCTTTGGGCCACGTGCTGAGGTGTACCGTTTCGCCCGTGAGGTCCCGGTAGAGACGGTCTGCATAGAACGGTGCGTTCGGCGCCATGAGTTGCGCTACGGTCTTAAGACAGGTGTAGAGGGTGGTGTATGCAGCCTGTTTGTCTGCGTTCATCTCACCTCCCCAGAAACGCTTGCGGTTCAGACGCACATACCAGTTAGAGAGGTCGTCCTGCACGAAATCCGAGATAGCACGTCCGGCTTTGGTGGGTTCGTATGCTTCGTACGCTTCTGTGACCTCTTGGATGAGGGAGTTGAGCTTCGAGAGGATCCATCGGTCGATTTCAGAGAGGTCTTGCGTGGGTACAACGTTGTCTTTGACCGTCGGTTGACCGTCGTTTGACTGTCGGGATTCGACCGTCCAATGATCTACATTAGCGTAAAGCGCAAAGAACGAATAGGTATTATAGAGCGTTCCGAAGAATTTACGGCGCACTTCATCCACGCCTTCCGGGTCGAACTTGAGGTTCTCCCACGGGCTGGAGTTCGTCAGCATATACCAGCGTACGGCATCGGCACCGTAGGTATTGAGTGCGCCGAAAGGATCTACGGCATTGCCGAGACGTTTGGACATCTTGTTGCCGTTCTTATCGAGAACCAGACCGTTGGAGATGACATTTTTGTATGCCACTGTTCCTTCTATCATGGTGTGAATCGCATGCAAGGTAAAGAACCATCCGCGCGTCTGGTCCACGCCTTCGGAGATGAAGTCCGCAGTACGCGGTAGATCTGCGTTCTCGAAGGGATAGTGGTTCTGCGCATACGGCATCGCGCCCGAATCGAACCATACGTCGATGAGATCGAGTTCACGCTTCATGGGCTTGCCGGACGGCGAGACGAGAATAATCGAGTCCACATAGGGACGGTGGAGATCGATGACGGACGGATTGTAGTTCTCCTTGCTGTAATCACCCACTTTATGTTTCGGCCATGGGTTCGCTTTCATGAAACCGGCCTTCACAGACTTCTCTATTTCCGCGAAGAGTTCGGCGATAGAACCGATACATATCTCTTCGCTACCATCTTCCGTGCGCCAGATTGGCAATGGCGTTCCCCAATAACGCGAACGGGAGAGATTCCAGTCGTTGAGGTTGTTCAGCCACTGACCGAAACGCCCTGTTCCGGTAGATTCGGGTTGCCAGTTGATGGTCTTGTTGAGAGCGATCATCTGCTCGCGCGCTTTGGTCGATTGGATGAACCACGAGTCGAGCGGATAATAGAGAACCGGTTTGTCGGTACGCCAGCAGTGGGGGTACGTATGCACATGTTTCTCGCTCTTGAGCAGGCGTCCGTCCGCTTTCATCTCCAGGCAGAGATGCAAATCCAGACTCTCTGCTTTTGCCGCAGCGGCTTCGTCGTACTTGCCGTCGATAGTGAACTGCGGGTCGTAGGCGTTCTTAACCCAACGGCCTGCGTACTTGCGGTAGAGTTCGTCGTTGACGTTGGCTTTGTACCAATCTTGGTCCAGATCTTCCACACGCCAGTACTTGCCGGTGAAATCGACCATAGGCCGCGGACCGTTGTTCTTGGTTTGCATGTAGAGCCCCGGTACGCCTGCAGCATCTGCCACTTTCTTATCATCTGCACCGAAAGTAGGCGCGATATGCACGATACCGGTACCATCTTCCGTGGTGACATAGTCACCGGGAATGACACGATAAGCTCCTTCGCCCGGATTGACCCAAGGGAAGAGCGGTTCGTATTTGAGCCCTACCAAGTCCGTTCCTTTATAACGGGCAATGATTTCCGGCTCCAACAAGTTACCGTCTGCGTCCATACCGCATAGTTCTTTCTTATACGCATCCAAGCGGGCCTCCGCCAGAATGACATGCTCTCCGGCGGGCGTCTTTACTTCCACGTAGTCAATCTTCGGTCCGACACAAAGGGCGGTATTCGAAGGCAAAGTCCACGGCGTGGTAGTCCAGGCGATGATGAAACGACCGTCTTTCACTTTGAAGCGGGCGGTACAAGTGAGGTCTTTGACGTCACGGTAGCAACCGGGCTGGTTCAGTTCGTGAGAAGACAATCCTGTGCCGGCTGCCGGCGAATAGGGCTGAATGGTGTAGCCCTTGTAGAGGAAACCTTTTTTATAAAGCTCTTTGAGCAGGTACCACAGGGTCTCGATGTACTTGTTGTCGTACGTGATATAGGGGTTATCAAGGTCGACCCAGTAGCCCATCTGTTTGGTGAGGTTGGTCCACTCCTTAGTGTATTTCATCACCTCGCGACGGCAAGCCGCGTTGTATTCATCCACGGAGATCTTCTTGCCGATATCCTCTTTGGTGATACCCAACATCTTCTCCACACCGAGTTCAACGGGCAGACCATGAGTATCCCAGCCGGCTTTGCGGCGCACCTGGAAACCCTGCATCGTCTTGAAACGGCAGAAGGTATCTTTGATGGTTCGCGCCATGACATGGTGAATACCCGGCATACCGTTCGCCGAAGGCGGTCCTTCGAAGAACAAGAACTGCGGATGGCCCGCACGGGTGGATATACTCTTACCAAATAAATCCTCTGACTCCCACTGTGCCAACACTTCGCGACTCAACTCGGGGAGATTCAACTGCTTATATTCCTTAAATTTCTTCATTATGGGATGTTTGATTATTTATTCGTGATTGATTTCCGGTGCTACCTTCCACAGCGCCTCTTCCGGCAGAGCCAAGCGGTTCGGCCCGCAACTGTTGCCGTAGGCGTTCCGTTTGAACTGGCCGTTCTCTTCTTTGCGTTCCTGTCCGTCGATAAATTTCGTCACCAGATAGAGATACAAGCGCTGCCAATCGGCCACCATGTTCTCTGCCTGCGAGCACGAATAGGATGTAAGGAATGATTTTGCATCCTCTTCGCTCATCGCCGCAGCCTCCGCATCCACTCCGGCTATCTGGGTATTGAACTTATCGTCCCATATCTGCTGCATTTCGCGGATATGCGGATACATGCGGCTATATTTGGTATATGCCCAGTTCGCCACGAGGTTAAAGGTCCACCAAGCGCTGGTCGGCGAGAAGGTATAACTATCACCATTCCCTTCCGCGAAACACTCCGGCACATGGTTCAGGCAACTGAACATCGGCGCATAACAGGAGCATGCCGCATCGTCCACGCCGAACCAGAAGATACCGTATTTGCTCCATGAGCGCATCTGTCCCACAAACGACCACGCGGTCTGCTGGGTAGCTACCGGACGTTCGTACCAGTACTGAACGGAGTCCAGTTTGAAGCCCAAACCGCCATAACGCAGTTTGCTGTTCCACGGTCCGGCGTCAGAACCTTGGGTGATATCCAGCGGTGTATCTTTATATTCATCGCGCATACATTCTTTGACGTCCTGCGCACTCACTTTCTTATTCGGGATAATCCAAAGCGGCATATGTTTTCCTTCGTATTGTCCGCCCGTCTCGCGGAAGGTCTTACCTGTCACATAGTCCAGATACGGATCCATCTCGTCCGAGAAATGACGGAAGAACGTCCATACACGCGCTTCGCAAGCATACAAGCCGCTGAAGTCGAAGGGATTATAGGCTGCCTGGAAACTGAAATCCTTGTCAGCTCCGGTAAAGTAACCCTTCTCCCGCGCAAAAGCAATGAGGTCTTTATCCCACATCCAATCGCCTTTGCAGATGCAGTTGAGTTTTTTCTGCAGACGTTTCTCTTCTTTGGTCAGTTTATGTTTCTCGTTCACCGGCAACGTGGTGATACGCGCCTGGTTGGCGTGTCCGCTGATTGCATTATCGGGAATACGTACGGCTACCCAGTTGGCACCTTTCTTACCCGGACCTTTTCCAATCAAGTCCATGATCCACACTTCGTCGGGGTCACCGAAGGAGAACGACTCGCCTTCCGAAGCGTAGCCGTATTCGTTCACGAGGGTGATGAACCATTCGATGGCTTCGCGCGCCGTCTTACTGCGCTCCAACGCGATATAGATCAGACTTCCGTAGTCCACGCCGACGGTGTCCCATAAGGCTTCACGTCCTCCCCAGGTGGTCTCTCCGATAGTCACCTGGTTCTCGTTCATATTTCCCACTACGGTGTAGGTATGCGCTATTTGCGGTATCTGTCCCTGCGGACGTCCGGTGTCCCAGTCTTTCACTTCGCGCATCGCTCCTTCCGGCCAATCCTGAGCCGGAGCAAAATGCAGAAATCCGAACATACCATACGAGTCGGCAGCGTACGAGACAATCGTACTTCCATCCACCGACGCGGCTTTGCCTACCAAGAAATTGGTACATGCGAAGGCTGCTATCGGCAGCATCATCGCCATTATCAATAAACTCTTTTTCATAAACTTAATCTTTTATCCCTCTTTTTCAGGGCTATTTCGTACGCTTTGCGGTAGTACTTGAAGAAATGCTTCCAGTCCGCTTTTTTGGCTGTCGCCGCAGCGCATTTCCGCACTTCGGCTTTCTCTTCTTTCGACAAGCGGTCAAAGCGCAAAAGTGTATCTGCGATTTCCTCCACCACCTGATTGAAGTTGCTGTCATTCCGCTCTATGACGACCACACCGTTCGGTTGTTTCTGCCGCGACGCCCATTCGCCAAAACCTGCCAGACTGGTCGTGATCGTCGGCACATGGAAGGCGCAACTCTCCAGAGGTGTATAACCCCATGGCTCGTAATAACTCGGGAAGACCGTAATATCCAGACCCATCAGCAGGTCGTAGTAGGTCTTTCCGAACAGCGGATCATGGCCATCCAGATAATAGGGCACAAATACCGCACTCACTTTTCCCTTGCGCGACGGCGCACGATCGAGATACGGAATCATCACAAATGCTACCACTTCGCGTTCAGGCTGGTCGCTATGGTAAATTTTCTGGGCTAATCGGTCCAGCGCTGCTGCGAAGACATCTATTCCTTTGTTTTTCATCTCCAGTCGCCCTGAAATACCGACCAGCAATGCATTTTGCGGTACTACTCCGCCTAATAATTCTCCTGCCACGGTACGCAGCGCCTCACGGGACTCTTTGCGCTTCGCTTCAAAGTCCTTCGTCTTCGGCACAAACTTCGACTCAAATCCGTTCGGGGTCTCTATATCCACTTTCTTGTCCAGAAGCTGCTCGCATTCGCGCGCAGTGATATAACTGACCGTCGTAAAGCAGTCAGCCCAATGCGCCGCTTGCTTCTCGACCGAATGCTTGCTCACCATATTCAGTTCCGCCGCCATCTGGTCGCCGTTATAGGCATGGAAATAGTCGTATAACGGTTTGCCGTTACCGGCGATGGAACGACCGATACCCGTTGCGTGGGTTGTGAAGAGAGTGGCAATCTTCGGACAATGATCCAGCAGATAGAAGATCGAAAAGGCTGTCTGCCATTCGTTGGCATGGGCGCAGAAGTTTAAACAGGCACTTTCGGTGCGTTTACACTGTGCCTTTGGCGCGTTTAATTGCCGCGGAGCGGCGTTTAACCAATTATATAGACTCTCCATCACCATGCCGGCAGCATATCCGAAGAGGCAACTCTCGTCATAGTCGCCGTAGGCCGCGTGGCTCTGCACGCGGAACATGCTCCACGCCCAACCGTATATCGCATCCTTGCGTTCCCATAAAGCATCAAACTTCAACAGGACAGCTATCGGATTGCCCGGCACGTCCCATCTGCCGATACGTACGGGTATCTCTGCCGGCGCTTTCCAGCCCTTCATCAAACCTTTCTCTTCACGAAAATAGATATCGCTGTGTGCTCCGAAATCCGGGCCGAAAAAGAATACCTTATCCGGGTGCTCAGCCTGCATACTGGCTGCGCGGGTACTTAATACGGCATAGATACCTCCTACACGGTTACACACTTCCCATGAGGTCTCAAATATATAATCCGGTTGTGTCATCTTGGTTCCGCATCTGCGGCTATTTTAGTTACATTTTTCAATTTATTCAGCAGCGTCGGCGTGGTGACAAACTTATTATTATCCGACCCCACAAACGGCATATACCATATTCCTTCGGCAGTCGCCCAATAGATGCGGCTGTCCGTATTATCCAGCGTCATGGCCACGCAAGGCTTGTCGTCTATCTGTACCTTGTACGCACCGTCGATATTCGCCACCCATAGACCGTTTGCGCGGTAGTATATCTTGCGATTGGCAATCTTAAAGCCCTGAATACCCGGGAAAGTCGCCGCCAAATCCGCCAAACGGAAGGTGCTGTCGTTATACCACTGCTCCACATCTTGCTCTATATCCAAGAGTTCACTGTCCGTTGTCGGTTTATACCCCTCGGCACGCTCGCCGAAGATACGCTGGCGATAATCTTCACTGTTCGTACGGAAGAGCATCGAATTGGTCTTCCGGTCTTTGATATAGAAGGCGCGTTTGATATCCAGAGACTCACCGTTGACAGTAAGACGCAGCGTTATACGCGCCGAATCATCCGGGTGCGTGAAATAGCACTTGAGCACGCCTCCGTCCATACTTACGATGGAGTCCTGCAAGATCCATTCGTACGTAATCTTGTAGTTGTACGGGTTATATACACTGGCCTTGAAGGTGTAATCTTTGTAAATCGCGAATGCAGTATCTGCGCACGAGAACGAAGGAACGGTATCATACACCGTGATATCTTCCGCTGCGCGCCAGGATTTGTTGTTATCCACCATCAGCGTCACGTGGTACGTTCCCGGTTGTTTATACACATGCTGCGGCGCTTTGCTCGCCGACGTGGCTCCGTCACCGAAAGACCAACTCCAATCCTCTCCGGACGAGGAGTGGTTATAGAACGTCACCGTCTCGCCTGCCTTGGGAGACGAGGGAGAATAGGTGAATGACACGCTATTCTTCTTGCACGCTATCAGCGCGCAACCAATCATCAATACTATTGCAGTTTTTCTCATAATCATCGTTGGCATTCAACCAATGTATCTCTTTATCGCGTCTAAACCACGTCAACTGACGTTTGGCATAATGACGCGAGTTCTGTTGTATCAGCTCTACCGCCCGCTCCAGATCATACTGCCCATCCATATAGGCGAATAACTCTTTGTATCCCACCGTCTGCAGACTATTGAGTGCGCGTTGGGGATAGACGGCTTTTACTTCTTCCAGCAAGCCAGCTGCCATCATCTGTTTCACACGTTCGTTTATGCGCGCGTACAATTCTTCGCGAGGGCGATCCAACCCGACCTTCACGATACGGAACGTACGCTCTTTGGCAGTATGAGAGCGCAAGGCGCTATAGGGTTTTCCCGTCACTCGGCATAACTCCACGCAATGCGCCAACCGCGCCGGATTTTGTCTATCCACTTCGCCCCAATACGCCGGATCCAACCGTTGCACTTCACTTTGCAGCCATGACAGACCTTTGGTCGCATACTCGCGCTGCACGTCCGCGCGTATAGAAGAAGAAACAGACGGCAGGTCATCCAAGCCTTTGCACACCGCATCGGCATATAACATTGACCCGCCGGTCATAAGCACCACGTCGTGTTTTGCGAAGAGATTGTTTAACAATTCCAGCGCATCCCGTTCGTATTGTCCGGCATTATACTCTTCTTCTATGGACCGCTCTCCGATGAAATAATGCTTCACGCGCTGTTGTTCTTCCGTTGTAGGGGCGGCTGTACCGATAGGTATCTCACGAAATATCTGCCGACTGTCGCAACTGACGATCGGGCAACCATACCGTTCTGCTAGGCGCAATGCCAGTTCGGTCTTCCCGACACCTGTCGGACCAAGGAGCAAAACAAGAGTTTTGAGCATTCCGTTGTCAGCATTCGGCTTTAGAACATCGTTCCATCGTCAAAACTGAGGTCTTGGAAGCCTTCGTAATCGATATCGCCGAGGTCCAACTCATCCTTGAACTCGTCATCGAACATGAAGTCGTCGTCACCTCCTTTTCCGCCGGCACCGGTTAAAGGATCATCGCTCTTCAACTGTTTCGGAGCTTTCCCTTTGCTTTCCACACATTCTACGCCGTTCATGTTACCCGGCTTGATCTCCTTCAGGCTACCGAAGAAATAACGCTCGAACATCGGATCGAAGATATAAATCAGGCGTTGCCCAACTTCCTCTATCAAATCACTCAGACGCGTCTCGTTCATCACCATGTTGTCATACTCGAAGTTCGAATCCATCTCTACAAGCGTTACCTCCTGCCCCTTCTCCCATTCGTCGTTGCACAGGAAGAAAGACGTCATCTGGTCATCCGGATAACCTACACTTTTCAGAATGGCTTCGTGCAACTGCAGAAACGTAGCATCAGCGTCTGCCTCAAATACGCGGCGGAAAGCCGGATCGCCTTCCTCACACGAAAATGTAAATCGGTATATCATAATTTTTTGAATTTATTCAAAATCGGGCGCAAAGGTAAGAAAAAAAAATGATATATGCAAATATAAAAATACAACAATTTACATATATATACAAAGTATATATATTCTCTTCACATAAAATTACAAAAAAGACTTTTATGCCTGCATTTTCAAATGCAGACTACGGCGTGAAAGAAGAAGTACGACAATCGCAGTGATGGCAGAAAGGGTGTCACTCGCCGGAATAGCCCACCAAACACCGTCGATGGGATCAGTAAAAAGCGTCGGCATCCAGATTACCAATGGAATCAAATAAAGAACTTGGCGCGTAAGACTCAGGAAAATAGCCTTACCAGCTTTACCTATTGAGGTAAAAAGGTTTCCTGTTACCATCTGGAAACCGACGATGAGCATCGAAGAGCAGATGATACGCATAGGCTTGATTGTTTGTGCCACAAGCACAGGGTCATGCGTAAACATACGCGTTAACACCTCCGGGCAACATTCTCCCAGTAAGAAGACGATACCCATCACGCCGGTGGCATAGAGACAGGTGAGGAAGAACGACTCTAACATCCGGTCGTATTTCTTTGCGCCGTAGTTGTATCCTGCAATAGGTTGCATACCTTGATTGAGTCCCATCACCATCATCGCGAAAACGAAGGTTAGACGATTGATGACACCGTACGAAGCAATTGCCATATCGCCTCCGAAATTCTTCAATTGATTATTGATTATGATGACTACAAAACAATGCGCAATGTTATAGAGAAAAGGTGACATTCCGATGGCCAAAGCACGAAAAGTTATCTCTTTGTTAAGTCGCCAAATTCCCCGATGAAATCGAACTAATTCGTTCTTATTCATGAATTTTGTGAACTGCCAAACGACTGCTATTCCTTGGCTGATGACAGTGGCCAAAGCAGCTCCTCGAACCCCCATTCCCATTCCGAAAATGAAGAGCGGATCGAGGATGATATTCACTACCACCGCTACGATTGTTGCCGTCATCGAGAAGCGCGGATGACCGGCAGAGCGGAGCATGGCATTAAGGCCGAAATAGACATGGGTAAGGATATTCCCGTACAGGATTATCTCCATGTATTCATGCGCATATACTATCGTGTCAGCACTCGCACCGAAAGCATACAGGATAGGGTCTAACCATACAAGTCCAACTGCCATTACAATCGCCGAGAGAATGACATTCATCACAATGACATTACCCAGAACACGATTCGCTTTATCGTAGTCTTTCTCGCCTAAGTATATCGCAAGAAGCGATGAAGCGCCCACTCCTACGAGACTACCGAAAGCCGCACAGATATCCATGAAGGGTTTAGCCACCGTGAGAGCCCCAAAGGCCAACGCTCCGCAACCATGACCAATATATATCGAATCCACGATATTATACAGCGAAGTGGCCGTCATCGCGATGATGGCGGGCATAGCATACTGAAAAAGCAGTTTATTTACCGGTGCTATACCTAATTCTGTAGTGCGCGACATATCTTCTCAAAAGCCGCAGCGGCAGGATGACCTGCCTGCAAGGCGATAGGCGTGCCTTCGTCTCCGCCCTCACGGATGGATTGAACGAGCGGTATTTGTCCCAAGAGCGGTATTTGCAGTTCGTCCGCCAATTCCTTACCGCCATCTTTGCCGAAGATATAATATCTGTTCTCCGGCAATTCGGCAGGAGTGAACCATGCCATATTCTCAATCAAGCCAAGGATAGGCACATTCACTTTCTCGTTTCTGAACATTTCCACACCTTTGCGGGCATCCACAAGCGCCACGGGTTGAGGTGTCGTCACAACGATGACACCGGTGAGTTGCAGTTCGGATATCAGTGTAAGATGGATATCACTTGTGCCGGGCGGAAGGTCTATCAGGAAATAATCGAGTTCGCCCCAATGGGCATCCTCTATGAGTTGTTTGATGGCATTGGATGCCATGCCTCCGCGCCAAATGACGGCCTGCGAAGGGTCCACAAAGAAACCGATAGAGAGCATCTTCACGCCATATTGTTCAATGGGTTCGATGAGCGTACGTCCTTCCTCTTCTACAGAGAAAGGCCGGCACTCTTCGGTATGGAACATCTTCGGCATCGAAGGTCCGTGTATATCGGCATCGAGCAGTCCGACGCGATAACCCTGCTGCGCCAATGTCACCGCCAGATTGGCCGTCACGGTGGATTTTCCCACACCGCCTTTGCCGCTATGAATAGCGATGACATGCTCGGCATGTATGGGAGATTGGTGATTGGAGACAGGGGATTGGATGTTCTGCTTAACGAATTTCGTGTGGATGTGCGCAACGATATTGGGATTAATATAGGTACGCAAAGCCATTTCCGTAGCTTTGACCACGGATTTGAGGAAAGGATCGTTGTCTTTTTGGAAGATAAGCGAGAACGAGATCTCGAAACCCGATATGCGAATATCGTCTTCGAGCATCCCGCTCTCTATCAAATCTTTACCTGTCCCCGGATAGCGCACATGGCGCAGGGCTTCTATGACTTGTTGGGGATACAAATCAGAGCTGAGGACCGGCAGCCACGAGTGCCTTGCCTGCCTCGTTAGAGGTGTACTTATCGAAGTTCTTGATGAAGCGGGCTGCGAGGTCTTTTGCCTTCACTTCCCACTCGGCAGCGTCTTTGTAGGTGTCGCGCGGATCAAGGATTGCAGGATCAACGCCCGGCAGTGCTGTCGGGACCTCGAAGTTGAAGTACGGGATCTTCTTCGTCGGAGCGGTGAGGATGTCACCACCGAGGATAGCGTCAATGATACCACGGGTGTCGCGGATGGAGATACGCTTGCCGGTACCGTTCCAACCGGTGTTAACGAGGTATGCCTTCGCACCGGATTTCTCCATCTTCTTTACGAGCTCCTCTGCGTATTTGGTAGGATGGAGCTCCAAGAACGCCTGTCCGAAGCAAGCGGAGAAGGTCGGAGTCGGCTCGGTGATACCACGCTCGGTACCTGCCAACTTAGCGGTGAAACCGCTCAGGAAATAGTACTTGGTTTGCTCCGGAGTCAAAATCGATACAGGAGGCAGAACGCCGAAAGCATCAGCGGAGAGGAAGATGACGTTCTTCGCTGCAGGACCTGCAGAGATCGGTTTAACGATCTTCTCAATGTGGTTGATAGGATAGGAAACACGGGTGTTCTCGGTTACGCTCTTGTCAGCAAAATCGATCTTGCCGTTAGCGTCCACTGTTACGTTCTCGAGCAGCGCATTGCGGCGGATAGCAGCGTAGATATCCGGCTCGGACTCTTTGTCGAGGTTGATAACCTTTGCATAGCAACCGCCCTCGAAGTTGAAGACACCCTGATCGTCCCATCCGTGCTCGTCGTCACCGATAAGGAGACGTTTCGGGTCGGTGGAGAGGGTGGTCTTACCGGTTCCGGAGAGACCGAAGAAGATAGCGGTGTTCTTACCCTCCATGTCGGTGTTAGCGGAGCAGTGCATCGAAGCGATACCCTTCAGCGGCAGGTAGTAGTTCATCATGGAGAACATACCTTTCTTCATCTCACCGCCATACCAGGTGTTCAGAATAACCTGCTCACGGCTGGTGGTGTTGAAAGCCACACAGGTCTCGGAGTTGAGGCCGAGCTCTTTGTAGTTCTCTACCTTAGCGAGGGAAGCGTTGTAAATAACGAAGTCCGGCTCAAAGTTAGCGAGCTCTTCCTCGGACGGCTGAATAAACATGTTCTTAACGAAGTGTGCCTGCCAAGCTACCTCCACGATGAAACGAACGGCCATACGGGTGTCTTTGTTAGCACCACAGAAAGCGTCCACTACATAGAGGTTCTTGCCGCTCAACTCTTTGATAGCCAGCTCTTTTACTTTTGCCCAAACGTCCTCGGACATCGGGTGGTTATCGTTCTTGTAGCCCTCGCTGGTCCACCAAACAGTGTCCTTCGAGTTCTCGTCCATGACGATGTATTTGTCCTTCGGCGAACGTCCGGTGTAGATACCGGTCATTACGTTTACTGCGTTCAGTTCGGTGTTCTGACCTTTAGCGTAGCCTGTGAGCTCCGGCTTGGTCTCCTCAGCGAACAGATACTCGTAAGAAGGGTTGTGGGCGATTACGGTTGCGCCCTTGATACCATACTTGGTAAGATCTAATTCTTTCATTTTTGCTAAATATTTAATTGTTATTTTCTGACTGTTAAACGGCTTAGCGTGCCTTCCGCACATACTAAATCGGGTACAAAAGTACTACATTTTTTGCAATTGTGCAAGTGAGTAATGTTTTTTTTAAGAAAAATTCTTAAAATTGCCTTCTTTATTTGCCAAAATCAATATTTTATAGTACCTTTGCACTCCAATTTACAGATAATGCGTTACGACAGAGAGGACATACAAGCGGCATTGAAGGTGCTACGCGATGGTGGAATCATCGTTTATCCTACGGATACTGTGTGGGGTATAGGATGTGATGCCACAAATGCTGAGGCTGTAAAACGGCTTTATGCGCTCAAAGAACGCGAGGACAGCAAGTCGATGCTCGTGTTGTTGGATAGCCCGGCGAAATTAAACTACTATGTGACGGATGTGCCGGAGGCGGCATGGGCATTGTTGGAGGCCTCTGATTATTCGGAAAACTCAGATTATTCCGAACACTCCGATCAAAAGCCGCTCACAATCATCTATCCGGGGGCGAGGAATATAGCTGCGAACCTGATAGCGGAGGACGGGTCAATCGGCATTCGCATCACGCACGAGCCGTTCAGCAGAGCGCTCTGCGAACAGTTGAGACATCCGATAGTCTCCACATCGGCTAACATCAGCGGCCATCCGACAGCCCGATTCTATCACGAGATAGAACAAGAGGTATTAGACCGCGCAGACTATGTCTGCCGGTTCCGGAGAGAAGATGACGTGCCTTGCGAGCCGAGCAGCATTATCAAGGTGAACGCGGATGGCACTTTCCGCATTATTCGGGAATGAAGAAGAAAGAATGAACTTACGACGCAAGCAACAATTATGGTATCTCATAGCGGACCTCATCAGTAGCGAACTGGTTTGGATATGTTTCCTGGCCTTCCGATGGATGGTGTATGACGGACGCGCCGCCTTATTGGATGACGTGCTGATTCCGGCTTTCAGTTTCTGGGTGCCGCTGATGGTATATCCGATAATCTGCCTGGTGATTTATTACCTCTCGGGGTACTATCTGCGTCCGTTCCAAAAACCGCTCTGGCGCGAGTTCATGCGTACTTTCGGATCGGCGCTTATCATCTCCATCATCTTCTTTTTCATCATCATCATCGATGACCCCACGGAGTATTACTCGCGTTATTTCGTGTCGTTGGCTGTGCTTTTCGGCATGCAGTTCGTGCTTAGTTACATCCCGCGTCTGACGATCACGCTTCTTTCCCGTCGCCGCGGAATTCTGCGCACCAAGACTGTGCATTCCATGGAAGAGGCAAGAAAATTGATACCGGGAGAACAGGACGAAGTGATTATCGACCTGCCGGATGGATACACCGACAGCCAGTTATACCAACTCATCGCGCAACTATACCCGCTTTCCTGCGAGATCAGCATGGTGCCGCGTGTATATGACATGCTCACCGGTGCGGCGCGTATCGGTCATCTGGACCGCCCGTCGCTCATTCGCATCACCGAGCAAACAATGACTGATTCGGAACTATGTATCAAGCGTGCCTTCGATGTCGCTGTCTCCGCAACGGGAATGGCACTACTCTCCCCCCTCTACGCGATTATTGCGCTACAGGTGAAGTTATCATCCAAAGGACCGGTGTTCTACTCGCAGCAACGCATCGGTTTATACGGTATTCCGTTTCATATCTATAAGTTCCGCACGATGGTGGACCATGCAGAGAACGGCATTCCGCATCTGACGCTCGATAACGACCCTCGTATCACGAAAGTAGGCAAATGGCTGCGCAAATACCGCTTGGACGAACTGCCGCAGTTATGGAATATCCTGCGCGGCGACATGTCGATAGTGGGTCCGCGGCCGGAGAGACCGTATTTTATTGAGAAAATCATGGAAGAGGCACCATATTACTGCCTCATATACAAGGTGCGTCCGGGATTGACCAGTTGGGGTCCTATCCGAGTCGGATACACCGATACGATGGAGAAGATGATTGAGCGGCTGAATGCAGACGTAGTCTATGTAGAGAACATGTCGCTGCTGCTCGATATGAAGATATTATTCTATACCGCAGGGGTCATTATTCATGGAAAAGGAAAATAAACTCACATACGACGAAGCCATACAGCGTGCGGAGTCTATCATCGCGCACTTGGAGCAGGCAGAAGCCTTGGGTATGGACGAGTATAAGCGTTCCGCCAAAGAAGCGGCGGAACTGTTGCAGTACTGCAAATCACTCCTCACTGAAATGCACGAGGACGTGGCGGTATGAATTGAAAATCTTCGATTTGGACACAAAGCCCAAATAGCGGCGTTCTTCATCCACTACCGGTAAGTTCCATGCTCCGGTATCTTCAAATGTCTCCATCACTTTCTCCATCGGCAGATCATACCGCAGCACCGCGGGCGGAGAAGTCATGAGTTGCTCCACTGTGAAGCGCTTGTACAACCGCGGCTGGAACATGATATTCCGAACCTCATCCAGCAATAATATTCCGCGCAGGTGACCGTCCTTGTCGATGACAGGGAAGATATTACGCTTGCTGGCCGAAATGACTTGCACGAGTTGTCCAAGGGTCATCTCCGGAAATACCGTCACGAAATCCGTCTCGAGCACGCTGTCCATCTTCAGCAGCGTAAGCACATTGCGGTCTTTGTTATGCGTGAGCAGTTCGCCTTTCTGCGCCAGACGCATCGCGTACAATGAGTGAGGTTCGAAGAGCATGATGGTCAGATACGAGATGACGCTCACAATCATCAGCGGCATGAACAGATGATAGCCGCCGGTCAGTTCGGCGATAAGGAAGATACCCGTCAGCGGGGCATGCATGACGCCGGACATCAGTCCTGCCATACCCACCAATGCAAAACTCGTTTCGGGCACCATCAGACCGGCTATATTCATGATACGCGCGGTGACAAATCCGACAATCGCACCCATGAAGAGCGAAGGCGCGAAAATACCTCCGACACCTCCGCCGCCGTTGGTAGCTACCGACGCAACAATCTTCAGCAGGATAATAGCGATGAAATAAACCAGCAGCAACAGTTGTGTATTCAGCGAAGAAAGCCCCGCATAGAACTCCGTAGGAATCAGGTATTTCTCGAACGGACTGTTATGCAACGCACTCAGGTTATCTCCGTTGATGAGTTGGCGAATGACATCATAACCCTCGCCATACAGCGGCGGAAAGAGGAAGATAAGCAAACTCAGCGTCAACCCTCCGACAAGAATCTTCAGCCCCGTAGAACGCACATTGTGCTTCATCCATTGCTCAAGTGTATTCATGCCCCGTGTAAAATAGAGGCTGGCGAGACCGCATACAGCTCCTAAGATCAGATACCACGGGATACGGGCTACCGCGAATTCTTCGATGTTATCCAAGGGGAACATCGGTTCCGTGCCAGTAAGGATATACGAGAGGGCGGTCGCTGTGACAGAAGAGATGAGCAACGGCGCTACGGATGTCATGGTCAGATCCATCATCAGCACTTCAAGCGTGAAGACGAGTCCGGCTATCGGCGCTTTGAAGATTCCTCCGATGGCACCGGCGGCTCCGCAACCGATCATGAGCATCATCGTCTTCTGGTCAAGACGGAAAGCTTTCGCGAGATTGGAACCTATAGCGGCACCGGTCAGTACGATAGGAGCCTCCGCTCCGACAGATCCGCCGAAACCGATAGTAAGGCCCGAACCGACGATGGAAGACCACATGTTATGCGCCTTGATGATTGACTTGCGTTGCGAGATGGCATAGAGAATCTTCGTGATACCATGGGAGATATCATCCCGCACAACATACTTGACGAACAATGCCGCAAGCGTAATGCCGATAATCGGAGTGATGAGATACCACCACGTGCGGCCGTCCGCAATCAGTTGCCCTTCTACCAACCACTGGATGAGATGGATGAACGATTTGAGTAGTGCGGCGGCAGCGGCGGAAAGAGCGCCTACGAAGAAAGACAGGAGGAGCACCAAGTGCTTCTCGCTCAAATGACGTTCCCGCCATTCTATCATTCTATCGTACCACTGCGCCTTCACCTTTCACCTTTCAACTTTCAACTTTATTCATCCCATCCAATACCTTTGTACTTGTCGAGATCCCACTCTTCTTCCACCTCGTTGAGATAGATAGTGCCCTCTTCGTCTTCGTCAGAAAGGTCGGACTTGCCGGATGCATCGGACTCGATGACCGTCACGTCTATCGGGGCATGGGATATCTCGATGACCTGGTTCTGCTCTTTGTTCAGTTCCTCCCATAGAGCATCCTTGAGTGCCTCTATACCTTCACCTGCCACCGACGAGATAGGCAGTACCTCTATGCCGAGTTTCTTGCTTAACTTCGCATAGTTGATGGCCGGCAAGGCTTTGCCTTCATCGTCCACGCGCGGCAGGTCGGTTTTCGTGACAGCCAGGATGCGCGCTTTGGTGAGCAATTCTGGGTTGTACTGCTCCAACTCACGCAGCAGGATAGCATATTCCGCCTCGATATCGGGGGAAGTGGCCGGCACCATGAACAGCAGCACCGCGTTGCGTTCTATATGCCGCAGGAACCTTAATCCGAGACCCTTTCCTTCACTCGCGCCTTCGATGATACCGGGGATATCAGCCATACAGAACGACCGGCCGTCTCGGTAGGAGACGATGCCCAGTTGCGGCGTAAGGGTGGTGAACGGATAGTCGGCTATCTCGGGTTTGGCAGCTGAGACGACGCTGAGCAGCGTGGACTTACCGGCATTGGGGAAACCGACAAGACCGACATCAGCCAACACTTTGAGTTGCATGATTACCGTGCGTTCCTGCGCGGGTTCGCCGGGCTGGGCATAACGCGGTGCCTGATTCGTGGCCGTACGGAAATGCCAGTTGCCCAAGCCTCCGCGACCGCCTTTGAGCAGCACTACGCGCTCTTTATGCTCTTTCACCTCACAGATGTATTCACCCGTCTCGCCGTCATAAACCACCGTGCCGCACGGCACTTCGATGATCTTATCCTCGCCGTCTTTGCCGAACGAGCGGCTCTGACCGCCCTTGCCGCCATCCGTAGCCATGATATGCTTCTGGTACTTCAGGTGCAGCAACGTCCAGAGGTTCCGGTTACCCTCCAGGATAATCGATCCGCCTTTACCGCCGTCACCTCCGTCAGGTCCGCCTTTCGGCAGATATTTCGCACGATGAAGGTGCATGCAACCCGCGCCGCCCTTTCCGGAGCGGCAGTAGATCTTGACGTAGTCGATGAAATTAGCGGCCATGGAGGATTAGAGGATTAGAGGATTAGGGGGTTAGCGGGTTAGCGGGTAGCCAGTTCAATGACGCGCATGATCTGAAGGAACACGTCCGCCATTGAGTGGTTTCCGTTCACGGTGAAATAATTTCCGTTATGCAGGTAGTAATGCGCAATGGGTTCTGTTTGCTGGTGATATACGGCGATACGGTGACGGATAGTATTGAGGTTGTCGTCCGCGCGACCGCTTACTTTTCCGCGCTCGATGAGGCGCTGGATAAGCAACTGCTCGTCAACCATCAGGTCAATCATGATCGCGTCCATGTTGTATTTCTTGAGCAAGCCCGTCAAGGCCTCTGCTTGCGCGACTGTACGGGGATAACCGTCGAAGATCGTACCCTTGCAGCCTTCCGGAAGATTGGCTATATAGTTATCGATCACACCGTACATCAATTCGTCAGGCACTAAGTTTCCTTTCGAAATGATGGCATCAATTTGTTTACCCAGCTCACTGCCGCTGGCAATTTCCGCACGCAGCACATCTCCCGTAGAGAGGTGTTGCACGCCGTATTTATTGGCGATGAAGGCCGACTGCGTTCCTTTTCCGCTACCCGGCGCGCCGCTTAAAATGATATTCAGCATTGTTACAAATAGAATAAACAGACGAAAAAAACGAGCCGCCCAATATGCGGGCAACTCGTTTAAAAGCTACATTGCCTAATTAGAGAGCAAATTTAGCACCCGGTTTAATGCGAACAACCTTGCGAGCCGGAACATCGATAACGGCACCGGTACGCGGGTTCTTAGCCTTGCGAGCTGCCTGCTGCTTAACAGCGATAGAAGCTACACCAATAAGCTGTACGCCTTCGCCTTTCTTAACTGCCTCTACTGCTGCCTCAATAGCTGCGTCGAGAACTTTTCCTGCCAATGCTGCAGATACCTCAGCCTTAGCTGCTGCTGCCTTAATAAGTTCGGATTTGTTCATACCTTTAGTTTTTTAAAGTTATTAATAAAGTGATTTATTACTTCCTTTTTTCGGAATACGCTTGCAAAATTACTAAAAAAACTTTATTCTGCAAATATTTTTGAAAAAAAAAATCACTTTTTTATAAAAAAAACTGCATTTTCCTCAAAAAAGCACACTTTTTATTCTGTTTATTCATGATTTTTTACTAATTTTGTCGCCGTTATGAGAAATTTACCTCCTATTACGCGCTACCTGCTTGTAGCCAATTTAGTTATCTTTCTGCTCACCTCCTTCCTGCAACGGTATGGAGTGGATTTGAATGCTTGGGGCGGGTTGCATTATGTCTCCGCACCAACCTTCCATTGGTGGCAACCGCTCACCTATATGTTCCTGCACGCGAACCTGAGTCATATCTTTTTCAATATGTTCGCGGTATGGATGTTCGCTCCGGTCATTGAGAACGAATGGGGTGCCGGTCGCTTCTTGATTTATTATATCGTCTGCGGTCTGGGTGCGGCAATCGTACAAGAAGCCGTGTGGGCCTTGATGCTCTCGAATATGAGCGCGAGTTATGATGCTACCAGTATCGCCTATTACGGTGCATTACTCAACACCATCGGTGCTTCGGGCGCCGTCTTCGGAATCCTTTTCGCCTTCGGATGGCTCTACCCGGATGTGCCGATGTACATCATCTTCCTTCCCATCCCTATACGCGCGCGTACGTTCGTTATTATATATGCGCTTATCGAGCTTTTCGCCGGTCTCGGTTCGGTTGCCGGACTGACGGCAGACCATGTAGCCCACTTCGCCCACTTGGGAGGACTGCTTTTCGGATGGCTTCTCATCCTCTACTGGCGACATATCAACTGGCGGGAACCAAAAATCATCGGCTGGTGGCAATCCCTTAAGCAACGATTCGACCGCAATAGCGACGATGAAGACGATCGCTTCAAGGACTACCACTACCACCAGCGGCTGTAAATGACTTTACCACTCGAGTGTAGCAACTACCGGTTTATGATCTGAACCGGTAGTTTCTTGTATGGTGCAAGAAGTCGGGATGATTGATTCGGACGACAGGATATAATCAATCCGGATTCCAATACCGCGATGCTCGCATGTAGCGCCATAGCCCAAATGGTTGGAGCGCCAGGCATCATGCAGCCCCTGACGGATATGCCGGTACGCATAGCTCCACGGCATGGCATTGAAGTCGCCTACGACAATCACGGGATAAGGGCTTTCCTCTATCTCTTTTCGCACGACGCGCGCCTGCTCATTGCGTAGCGGTGTAGCGCGCCGCCATTTGGCCTCGAGACGCTTGGCGGATGCTAACAGTCCTTCGTAGTTATGCAGCGAATCCATCTCGGCCAGGTCTTCTGACGTGAAGCTGTACGACTCAAGGTGGTTGTTGATCAGCCGCAGCGTATCGCCTTCTACCACGATGTCACAACGGTTACTGATGTTTCCGCGCGTCTCATAACGGATACTCTGCTTGTTGATCAGCGGATAATGCGACCACACCATCGTCCCGAACTGATGGCGGCTGTCGTAAATAGAGAAATCCAGGTACGAATAGCGGTACTTACGCCCTAACACATCCTTCACTTCCTGCAGCGTCAGGAACTGCGGACGCTTATATACATCGACCTCCTGCAGGCATATCACATCCGCATCCTGCGCCATCAGATAGCGCAGCACTTCGTTCTTGTCGGGCTTGGCGAAATTACCCATCCGCTCCGTATTCCATGTCAGCACCGTGAGACGATGCGAAGTTTCCGGATGGGGTTTATGACACGACCAAAGCGCCGCGCATGCCACCATCGTCAAGATAATGGAAAGACTCCACAAGATTCTATTTTTCGTACGGGACTTCATCGTTTCTGGACAAGCGTAACCAAAGGAATAATCATCTCTTCCAGCGATATACCGCCGTGCTGGAAGGTGTTGCGGTAGTATTGTGCGTAATAGTTGAACTGATTCGGGTAAGCGAAGAAATCGCTGCCGGTACAGAACGCATAACTGCTGCTCACATTCGGGCAGGGCAAGCCCACGCGCTTGGGTTGCTCTATAGAGAAGACATTCTTCGAACTGCAATTGAGCGCTTTGCCGACCTTATAACGGATATTGGTGTTCGTGTTCTTGTCCGCCACTATCTGTACGGCGTTCTTCACGCGCGTGGTGCCGTGATCGGTGGTGAGCACCAGCGTATAACCCCACTCGGCCGCCAGCCGCAGCAGTTCATAGATCGGCGAGTGACGGAACCAACTGAGCGTCAGACTGCGGTACGCCGACTCGTCGTTCGCCAACTCGCGCATCATCTTACTCTCTGTACGCGAGTGCGAGAGCATGTCGATGAAATTGAGCACGACGATATTCAGGGGTGCTTGCGAACCTTTGAGTTGATGGATGACGCGTTCGCAGAAATCGCTCTCGTTGACCTTCCAGTAGTTAAAACTCTCGCGGCGGCGATAGCGGTCCAACAGCGTCTGGACAAGTTCCTTCTCATGCTGGTTCTTACTCTCTTCATCGCCCTCTTCAACCCAGTATTGCGGGAACATCTGTTGGATCTGCAACGGCAGGAGACCGGAGAAAATCGCATTGCGCGCATACTGGGTAGCCGTCGGCAGGATAGATGTATATTGACTCTCCGTGCGCACGGTATAGAATTCGCTCAACAGCGGCTGGATGGTCTTCCATTGGTCATAACGGAAGTTATCTATCACGCAGAGCAGCACTTTCTCCCCTTTGTCAAGCAGCGGAAAGACGGCGTGCTTCATCAGGTCATGAGACATGACCGGTCTGACTGCTGACGGCTGACTGCTGACGGCTGAGAACCAACTCTCATAGTTCTTCGCTATCCATTTGGCGAAAGCGGCATTGGCTTGCGTGCGCTGGTCTTCCACCAGACTATGCATGCCGGCCCGGCCCGCTTGTTCCTGTTCCAGCCCCGCCAGCTCGAGATCCCATTTGCTGAGCGCACGCTCGATAGCCTGCCACTCCTCAATCGTACTGGCGGTGTCGATCATATAGGATATATCCCCCCACTCCTGGCGGTAGTTCTGCTGCACCTGCTCGCTGACGATGGCCTGCTGGTGTACATGTTTCTTCAGACACAGGAGTATCTGGCTGGGATTGACGGGTTTGATGAGATAGTCGGCGATCTTCTCTCCGATAGCCTGCTCCATGATATGTTCTTCTTCGGACTTGGTAATCATCACTACCGGCACCTCCGGACGCAACCGCTTCATCTCCTGCAGCGTCTCCAACCCTGTCATTCCCGGCATGTTCTCATCCAAGAAGACGATGCTGACTGCTGACTGCTGACTGCTGATGACTTCAATCGCATCCTCGCCGTTCGTGGCGGTGATTACGTCGTATCCTTTGCCTTTGAGGTAAATGATGTATGGTTGCAAGAGATCTATCTCATCGTCAACCCAGAGTATTTGGCTCATAATGTCTCCATTTATTGATTACGTTCGTCATGTCTTCCGGCCATTGGCTATCGAAGAACATCCGTTCTCCGGTACGCGGATGGGTGAAACCCAGCGTACGCGCGTGCAGCACCTGGCGCGGACAGAGGGCGAAACAATTCTCTATATACTGTTTGTATTTCTGCGTGCGCAGACCTTTTAGGATCTCGCACCCGCCGTATTTCTCATCGCAGAAAAGCGGATGGCCTATATGCTTCATATGCACGCGTATCTGGTGCGTACGCCCCGTCTCCAGACGACACTCCACCAGTGTCACATACGGGAACTGCTCCAACACACGCCAGTGGGTGACAGCCTCTTTCGCTTGCGGACATTCTTCCAAATCCCACACCCTATATATCGTGCGGTCGCGGTTGTCGCGCGCGAGGGCCCCTTCAATCGTCCCGCTCTGCTCTTTGAAAGTGCCCCACACAAGGGCGTTATAGGTACGCTCGGTCGTATGGTCGAAGAACTGCTTGGCAAGGTGCGCCTTCGCTTCCGGCGTCTTGGCGATGAGCAGCAAGCCCGAAGTGTCTTTGTCTATCCGGTGAACCAACCCAATGGACGGATCGTTGATATCGATAGCTGACTTCTGATTGCTGACTTCTGAATGCTCAAAGTGCCATGCCAGGGCATGCAACAGCGTGTGCTCGTAGTTGCCATGCCCGGGATGCACAACCAGTCCCGCGGGTTTGTTGACAACCAGCAAGTCGTCGTCCTCATACACGATATCCAACGGGATATTCTCCGGCGTGATGGTGAAATCATGAGGCTCATGGTCCAGCAGCACCTGGATTACATCGCCGGGTTTGACGCGGTAGTTCGAAGCGACGGCACAGCCGTTCACCCATACATTTCCGGCATCCGCAGCCGTCTGGATGCGGTTGCGGCTGGTGTTGGTCATGTGTTCCGCGAGGTATTTGTCAATGCGTTCCTTGCCTTGACCCTTGTCCACCTCGCAACGCCAGCGCTCAAACAAGTCCTCTTGCTCTATGTCTTCTTCACTTTTCACCTTTAAAACCATTCATCGGCTTGATCTGTATCGACATTGCTTTTCGATGCTTTCTTCCTATCGACGGACAGCCGCAACGCCACCGTTTCTCCTTCTATCAGTTCTTCCCCTATATTCGGTGTCTGGCTATATACATATTGCTCTCTGTTGCCTTCTTTGGGTTCGTCATAATAGACTGCGCCAACCGTCAGATGGCGGTTCAGCAGCGTACTGCGAGCCTCCTGCAGAGTCATTCCAATGACATTGGGCACACGTACCATCTCTGTTCCACGGCCTTGCCCCACAACGAGACGGACTTCCGTTCCCACATCCACTTTCATCCCCGGTCTAAGACTCTCTTCGCCGCGCTTAACATCCAGCACCAGGTCCTTGTATTCCGATGGTTCGTACTCATAGACCGTGTCCACCTGCAACCCCATGCCGAGAAGCGTCGTCTCCGCCTGACGGTAACTCATATCCTGCAAATCAGGCATCGTCACTTTGCGGCGCGTCGTCGCATTGATGGTCACATAAACAGCACGACCATGCTTGACGTGACTCATCGGCTTTGGATCCTGTTCAACAATCGTGCCAAAAGGAACTTTGTCCGAATACGTGGAGTCCACCACAATCAGCCGGAGCCCCTGGGCGGCCAACAACGGTTCCGCCTCCGCTTCTACCAGTCCGCGCACGTCCTCCACCTCCTCTTCTATACCATGCTGCGTGTAGTCACGCAACCAGACGATCAGGCATACTAAAATAGCGAGAGTCACTAACACCGCAAAAATGATGTTTAGAATCACAAATTTGACGTCAGATGTATCAAAAAAACCCTTTTTATCCATAAAATGCAAAATTTATTGCGCAAAATTACAGTTTTTTTTGCACATATCCAAAAATTGTTGTACTTTTGCAGCGTTTTTCGCAAAAAGGCGAGAGATTTTAGTAAAATAAAGCTTTATTAACCCCAAAAGTATGAAGGTTTGTGCAACTCGGGATAAGTTCAATTACGCAACCCGACGAAGACAAAACTCCAGAAATTAAAAAAATTGTTAAACTTATGAAGAAGATGCTTCTTATCGTAGCTGTAGCATTCGCTGCTATGAGCTGCGGCAACAAGTGCTGCGACAAAAAGTGCTGCCAGGACTCCTGCGCTAATGCTGAGGTTGAGGTAGTTGAGGTTGTCGAGAGCGACACCATCGCTGAGTAATTTGTTGCTCAAAGAAAAGGTACAAAAACCTTGGAAAAGAAGCGACCCCGTCAGGGCCGCTCTTTTTTTTATAAAAAAATACAGATTTATTTGGAGATTTGAAGAAAAAGCAGTACCTTTGCCACGATTTTTGTTTTTATTAACTCTAAAATCAAAGAACGTTATGAAAAAGATGATGCTTATCGTAGCTGTTGCACTGGCTGCACTCAGCTGCGCAAACAAAGCCGAGAAGGCTGAAGAGGCAGAGGCTGCTCCTGCACCTGCTGCTGTTGAAGTTGCTGCTCCTGCTCCCGCTGAGGAACAGGCTCCGGCTCAAGAAGAGCAAACCCTTATCGAGCGCGCTGTTGAGCTCGGACAAGACGTTGCTACGGAGGTTGAGAAAAACAAATAATCAACTCTTCAAAGAAGAAGCGACCCGCATCATTGCAGGTCGCTTTCTTTTTGCATTTTCTTTCTCCTAAACACTAAACCCTAAACTGTTTAATCTTTGATTAAACACCTTCCCGTCATCTCCTTCGGCTGCTCGATGCCCATGATATGACAGAGCGACGGAGCCACGTCGGCGAGAATACCGTTCTCCACGTGCGCGTCCTTGTGATCCTTGGAGATATATACGAAAGGAACCGGGTTGAGCGAGTGCGCCGTGTTCGGCGTGCCGTCCGGATTGATGGCGTTGTCGCAGTTGCCGTGGTCGGCAATCACGATGATCTCATAGCCGTTTTCAAGCGCGGCCTCTATCACGCGGTGCGAGCAGTCGTCTATCGTACGCACGGCTTTCACGATGGCCTCATAGACACCCGTATGACCGACCATGTCGCCGTTCGCGAAGTTCAGCGTGATATAATCGAACTTCTGCGTCTTGATCGCTGCGATGAGGGCTTCCGTCACTTCCGGTGCACTCATCTCGGGTTTCATGTCGTAGGTCGGCACTTTCGGACTCGGGATCAAGATACGCTCCTCACCCGGATACTCCGCCTCGCGGCCGCCGTTGAAGAAGAACGTCACATGTGCGAACTTCTCCGTCTCGGCGATACGTAGTTGTTTCAGACCTAAGTTGCTCACTACCTCACCCAGCGTGTTCTCCACGTTCTCTTTCGGGAAGAGGATATGCAGACCCGTGAAGGACGAGTCGTACGGCGTCATGCAGCAGTAGTGCAGGTTCTTGATGGTCTTCATGCCCTGCTCCGGCATGTCTTGCTGCGTCAGCACGATAGTGATCTCTTTCGCGCGGTCGTTGCGGTAGTTGAAGAAGATGACTACATCGCCCTCCGCAATACGTCCGTCGCAGTTGGCGTTCACCAGCGGCTCCATGAACTCATCGGTGTCTTTGTGCTCCTCCGTATGGCGGTCGTAGCAACCTTGTACTGCTGCCACCATGTCGGTCTCTTTGCGGCCCTCGCCGTTCACGAGTTGGTCGTATGCCACTTTGATACGCTCCCAGCGTTTGTCACGGTCCATCGCGTAGAAACGGCCGATGATAGACGCGATATGTGCACCCGTCTGGTCGCAGAGACCTTGCAACTGCTCGATAAAGCCCTTGCCGCTGCGCGGATCCGTGTCACGGCCGTCCATGAAGCAATGCACGAAAGTCTTATCGGCTACCCCGTATTCCTTCGCGATCTCCACCAGCTTGAACAGGTGATCCAGGCTCGAGTGTACACCGCCGTTGGAGCACAGGCCCATGATATGCAGTTTCTTGCCGGATGACTGCGCTGCCTTGTAAGCCGCTACGATCTCGGCGTTCTGCATGATCGAGTTGTCGCGGATCGCACGGTTGATCTTCACCAGATCCTGATAGACCACGCGTCCGGCACCGATATTGAGGTGTCCCACTTCCGAGTTACCCATCTGTCCGTCGGGCAGACCTACATTCTCGCCGCTCGCCTGTAACTGAGAGTGCGGATATGTCGCTAACAGCGCATCCCAGTGTGGCGTCGGAGTGACGCTGATGACATCGGCTTTACTCTTGTTGCCGATTCCCCAGCCATCCAAAATCATCAATAATGCTTTACTCATATTATAATATTATTAGTGTCTGATAAAAATTTATTTCTGTTTATTGCTTTTAAATGCTTTACCCCTCCGGGGCGTGGGCTTTGGGGATAAAAACTATCCGGGAGTTTACTCACGAGGAGTTTTTAGCACCAAAGTACACAAAAAGCAAAGCTTTAAAGCATTTAAAAGTGTTTATCTATGTTTATTTTCTTATCAACATCAACGAAACTGTGCCAGTTTCTTAACCTGCGCCATCTCCCGTTTGTCATCCGCCTCGCGCAGGCTCTGCCGCTTGTCGTAGGTACGCTGGCCCTGGCACAGCGCGATCTCCATCTTCGCCAATCCCCGCTCGTTGATAAACAGGCGCAGCGGAATGATGGTCTTGCCGTTGTCCTTTGTGGCTTTCTCGAGTTTGTTGATCTCGCGGCGCTGCAACAGCAGTTTGCGGTCGCGACGCACCTCATGGTTGGCATAACTGCCGAAACGGTACTCCGCGATATGCATCTGCTTGACGTATAGCTCACCGTGCTCCACCGCACAATAACTGTCCACCAGCGATGCCTTCCCTTCGCGGATCGACTTGATCTCCGTGCCGAAGAGCTGGATGCCGGCGGTATAGCGGTCGAGGATGATATACTCAAACTTCGCTTTTTTGTTCAGTATCTGTATGTCGCTCTTCTTCCTCATGCTCATTCTCCTTCCCTTCGGGGAGGGTCGGGGTAGGCTTTTCAACTTTCCTGTATTTCTTCTGCCGTTGTTCCCAGCGCTCACGCGCGTACTGCTGCATGTCGATGACTGTGTCGTTCTCGTCGATGATCTCCAGCCCGAAGATCGTCTCGATGATATCTTCGAGCGTCAGGATACCCACGAACATGCCGTATTCGTCGATGATCTGGGCAATCTGGCTCTTCTGCTTAAGCATCGAGTCGAAGATCACACCGAGCGTCAGGTCCTGGTCAAAGGCAGGCAGCGGACGTTTGATGCCTCCGAGGGTCTTGCGGAAATGGTCCTCCGTCAGTTCCTCCAAGGCATCGTTGCGCAGCACATAGCCGGTGATATACTCCGGCGCCTCGGGCTTGTACAGCGGGATACGCGAGAAATGGTCATACTCGTCGTTGTCGTAATACGCCCGCAGCGTCATGTTTTCCGGAGCTATCTTCGCCACCACGCGGGGGGTCATCACATCGTACGCATGGATCGAATCGAGACGCATGAGGTTGGTGAAGATCTTGTTCTCGTCCTCATCCACCACGCCTTCTTCTTCGCCTACATTCACCATCGCCAGCACTTCCTCGCGGCTCACGGACGGATCGTCTTCGTTGTTCGGAACCATGCGGGAGATGAATTCCACAAGGAGTACAAGCGGATAAAGGACGAAGATCAGAATACGGATGATACGCGCGGTGATGCCCATCAACTCGCGCCAGTAGGTCGTGCCGATCACTTTCGGGATGATCTCTCCGAAGAAAAGAATGAGGATGGTGGTCAACGCGGATACCAAGCCGAACCATTTAGAGCCGAATAGAAGGGTCGCTTGCGCACCCACACCTGCGGCTCCGATCGTGTTGGCGATTGTGTTCAGAGACAATATAGCAGCCAGAGGACGACTCGTGTCCTCCTTGTAACTGCTCATCAACTTCGCAGGCGCATAGCCCTCCTCTTCACGCAGATTAATATAACTGATGGAGGTGGACATCAGTACCGACTCCAGAACAGAGCACAAAAAACTGATGGCCAACGCGCCAATTAAAAACAATAAAAGTAATCCCATATAGCGAGCCCAAAGCCCTATTTTTCAAATCGGCTGCAAAATTACTACAAAAATTGCACATACGCAAGTTTTAGAGCGAAAAATTGTAGCAAAATAGAATTTTATTCTATTGTTTCGTGTACGATTATGCGCTCGGGTGCTTGCACACGAAGGGTATAAACGGGCACGGAACAGAGGGCGCAGCCCTGCTAAAATTTAACGCTTTACCCTTGCATATTTTCCGCAGAACGCGAACGTACTTTCGGTGGGTCCCGCTTGCGGGAGGACCGAAGGTACTACAAAAATTGCACCTCTTACCACCTCTCGCCGATAGGCGTAATCGTCCCCTCGCAGGACACCTCGTTCCGGTCACCCGGAAGGATACGCACACGTGCCTCATCGACGTTCTCGATCTGGATGTAGAAACGGTACTCGTCGCCGCCATACAGTGTCTTAAACGTAATGAGCCCGACATTGGTCTCCGGATTGAAGGTGTATAGATATTCGTCTATCGGTGATGTGAACTCCAGACGCATGTCATTGTATTTCTCTCCTGGAGCAGGCGCATCAAAATGCGGGTTATAGTCCGGATAGATCTTAGGCAGGTAGCATTGTACATGCGTCGTGTCCACTTTGATCCAGTAACCGGAAACCGTCAGGTTCTGACCAAACAGAGGACGGACCATCGTCAGGTTGATGCGGAAGTTCTGATCCGCAATGGCTTTCTTCGCATTTTCTTCAATAGCAGCTTTCCGTGCCGCCCGCTCTTCGGGACTCAACCGCGATGCACCGCATGACACCATCATTACAACGCATACCATCATCATCCCCGCGCATACCATCAACCATAATACTTTTTTCATACCTTCCTGTTTTTGAGTGTTTATACTTACCTTCTTCCCCTACAAAAATTATGCCGATTTAATTCGTCCATTACCCTTTGAACGGATGAGCAAGTTTATATTCGTGGAGAAGAGAATTAAATTTCCATGCTCGAGGAGTGGAATACACCTTCCCGTTGGAAGCAATGTGTTTGGAGGCCTCGTATTCTTCGTTCAATTGAGTTACAGATTCCGGAGAGGAAAAGAGTTTATTCGTAATTTTATTTGCGTATGCGAAGGCAGCAGAGTTCCATTTTTGTCGCGGAGACTGATTTTGTTGATAGGTTTCATCACGATCACGGTAAAATTGTTTGCCGTTACGCATGTAGAAATAGCCTCTGTCTCTGCCATTTGTTTTGCCATGAATCTGATTGATAGCGGATGTAGTTTCTATTTTTGCCATAAAAAAGTGTGTTAAATTGTATATTATATATAAATATATAATATAGTATATTTTATGCGATTTTTGGTCTTTTTTTTGGTTTTACAGGAGCCTTACCTTAGCCTTGACCGTCGGCTGACCGTCGGCTCACTGTCGGTGAACTAAGTAGAACCAGTAGATTTTGTATTAGTATCTCATTTTCCAATATGCCATCGGATGTCAGTTAATCGCAACACTTTTTCCAAATTATCGCGAAGGAAAAGAGTTTGTGTAGCTAATTGAGACAAGTCGTTTTTGTTATACGAGTTCATCGGCATTTTGATTATTGATAGTTAATAAATTGTGAGGTGCGTATAACCGCCACGAAGCATAGAAGGTATCGCTTGTACCATCGGAGGTTAGGTACATAACACTATCTTTGGCGTATTTGCGGCAATCGGCTATAAAATTCTGCGAAGCCGGCACTTGTAGTTGCTCAAACAGGAAGCCAACCTTTTTGTAAAGCGCCGTTTTGCTATAGGCTTCTAAGGTAGATTTCAACCGCTCTTCCCGCAGGTATGTTACGCTTCGCAAGCAGTTGACCAATTCTTCCCATCCGCCACACAAGTCGATGCGGTCAATACAATCAAGAATAGTTCGTTCAACACTTGTTACGCGAATGTGCGTATCTGCTATGGGTGTTTCTATCTCAAGCGAGCATGCTGAGCGGTGTGGCGCATAGCGATAATTATCGAATTCGAATGCCTTGAATGTTTGCTTGGTCCCGACCACTACATCATAATACACCTGATGGGCCAACCCATGGTACTCCATTGCAGCATGGTAGGCAACATAAGAAGTTGGTGTGATCGCAGAGGCTATCTGAAATTTATTGGCTTCCGGCTGTTGCGTTGCCATATTGTTTACACAATATAATCCACGCCGCACTTGTGAAATATAGCCTTGACGCTGGTAGCGCCAAAGCATAGTAGCCGCACTTTGCGAATTTCCAATTTCCCGAGCAATATCCTCTGTCGTGAATAGGAGTTTCTGGTGTAAAATTGGTAACAAATTCATAACATTGTTTCAAATTCGCTGCAAAGATATACATTTTTGTTGATATACGCAAGTATTTTTAAAACTTTTTTATGATTTTGTTATGCGTGTCGTACACAAAAAATCCCACATATGCAAATTTATGTGGGATTTTTTCGGAATTTTTATGAGTTTCTTCTACCTCTGTTTATCGACTTCCCATTCTGTTATGGTGCAGTCGTGTGTCCCATGGCGGGCTGGGACGTTTTCTGCCCACAAAAGAATATGAGCCGAAAGAATAATATAATCGGATACCAAAATCCACGATCCGCCGCTCCCGGAATACACCATTAGCACTACGTATGGTACTTCTGGGGATGCCGACAGTCCCATCTTCCGTAATTACCAAAGCATCAGGCAGCTGATACCCGTCATGAGGTTCAACATGCGGAATATATTTTTGATTATTCCAAACTCCTATGTCTGCGTATGCCTGAAGGCCCAAGGCACCTGCACTAAGAGGAAACTCCCAACCGGCTTCTATGCCCATCAACAGATTACATAACGGCAGTACTGCCGGACTTGTCTCATTTAAATATGGCTCAACATATACTGCATCATTATTCGATTTTGCACTGGTGTTTTCCGTTCCGAAGAAAGGCATCATGAACCTGGGACCTACATTCAGCACAAAGCCCCCGGCATGAAGTGCCATCATCAACGAAATATCCGTACGCATATACTGTTCCGTTTGTGTGTAATCTACCGCGTCGCGATATAAACCATGTATTACCCCATCCCACAAGTATAACACATCATGTGTTCCGTAGAATCCGGAAGTACTGTATCCGGCATCTATACCGGCAGTTATTCCAAGTCCGGTTTTGAGTCCCACATGACCATAAAACGTGTATCGGAACTCTACGATACCTTCGCCTCCGATTCTACTTGCAGCATTCCTACCTTGAGAAACAACTTCAGGAAGCCACATCATCCCGCCCCCTCGAACGCCGACCGCGAACGTAGAAGTCTGCGCCATAAGCGGCAGCGCCGGCAATATAGCCACAAGAGAGATTAATATGTACTTCTTTATACTTACCATTTCGCCTGCAAAATTAATATGAATTTTTAAAATATGCAAATTTATGAAGGAAATTAGTGAATAATTATCATTTTTTCTGTAGTTAATATCTCATTATTAACTTTCATGGTGAGGAAATAGATACCGTTCGGGAGATTGCTTACATCCATTGTAACGACATCCTTCTCTCCTTTAAGCGTACCGTTGACAGTACGGACAGTCCTGGAATTCTCAGACCAGAGTTCCAAGGTGTAATCAATATCTTCGCGTTTCTCTACTTCTGCATCTCCGTCTCGTTGTGCATAATTCCTGTCTGTCACGTTTATTTCAACTGTGCCGGTTGTAACAGGATTTGCGAATGACAGCAACGGATCGGGAATAAGATAGCTTATCGTGATGTTGTAGTCAGTATATAATGTAGGGTCGCAGTTTTCCAAGTTATACAGCTTTATATTCATTGTCCCCTGTTGAACAATAAAAAATCCTGTCGTAATACTCCAACAACGTCCATAGTAGGTAGTCGAACTTGTTGCGGAAGGCAATGTTATTACCCATTTTAACTTGTTAGTGGGAACATCTGTACAATTATCAATACAAAATGTGCGAGTCTCATCTAAACTTATTTTTCTTCGTTGAGAAGCCGGTATAGTTGGTGTAATATCCTCATGCAGAATGATGTCTTTTGTACAAAGTCTTGTTATTCCTGAATCTGTAATTGTTGCCTTGAGGGTAACGGTTCCATTATAGTAACATGATGGATTGAAATGTGCAGGTAAACACGTACTTCCTCGTTGCACGGTTATATATGTTGATGTTGTATTCGATAGGTTTATTACGGGGAAGAAGAGGTGCGGGATAATATCCGTTTCGTATGACCAATTCACAGTGGCGGTAGTCGGCATATTATCTATACCATACATGGCTGTACTACAAAGAACATCTAATCCTCCAATGGAAGGCAGTCGGTTTTTGGCGGCGAGAACTGCTGCATAGGCATCTACAAGACCATATCCCATTTGATAGTTCCATGTTCCATTAAGACGCCCGGATTGTGAAGTATATGAATAAGATCCTACCTTTTGTGCTGTTGATTCTATAATATCAACCACTTCTTTTTGCGTTAAAAATGGATTAACAGAAAGAATTAGTCCGGCTATACCAGCAGCATGTGGGCACGCCGATGAGGTTCCATTAAATGCTGCCATGTAGTCGCTTGGTGTGTATCCCGCTTCACCGACAAGGTCGGTAGTTCGAATCTTGACACCGGGAGCCACAACATCTAACTTGTTGCCATAGTTGCTGCCCCAGTTTTCGCTATCACAAGAATTAGGATTGCATCTTTCTCCACAAGGAGACATGGCGCCTACAACAAGAATCGAATCATTTGAATTAGCAGGATAATTAACACTATCTCTATCGTTATTCCCCGCGGAAAAAACCACTACGCAGCCTTTCCCGTTTCTTCCTTGCGACAGAGCATAAGATATTCCAGCATCCACCTCGGCAAAAGGAGAAGAAAGACTCCAAGAGTTGCTGATAACAGAACAACCATTATTTGCGGCTACAATAAAAGCATCCCTAATATTCGTAGTTGTAGTGTTATAGAAACTAATTGACATGATAGGACAATCTGGAGCTATGCCGGCATCTCCAATCGTATTATTTGTCTTTGCCCCAATAATACCGGCACACGCTGTACCATGGTAATTGTTTCCGTTAGCACTCGTATAAATTGTACTCGGAGAAGAATGGGTATTTGCATCATAACTAAAAGAATAGAGATTAATATCCGGATGAGTCAAATCTACACCTAAATCATACACACCGATGATTACTGAGGAATCTCCTGTGGTAATGGCATGTGCATCGCAATAATTAATATCAATTCCACTATATGAAGCCCCATATTGTCCGGTGTTTTTCAGATTCCATTGATTAGCGAAATAATAATCGTTTACACAATCTAATAGAGCAACATGTGTAAACTCTGGTTCTGAAATAGCAAATAAACCTGTTTCGTAAAATATATTCGCAAGATCTAAAGCATTGTATGGAGCATTGAAATCACAGGTCAGGATGTACCATAAAGGAAGATACTTGTCTTTCTCTATCTCTGCATTGTATTTGTTTGCATATTGTTGCAACATTGCAAAATCCTTATCGCTTTTAAGTTTTACGCTAAACCTGTGGGTCACGAATATGTCATGTTTTGTTCCTGCACCATAAAAAGATGGTGTTTGATAAATAACATTTGGGGCTATAATTTCTGATTCCTGATCAACGACGGCCCATTTTAAGTTTTGATTCTTTGATGTAGAAACATCTCCAGTCTCGATAATGCGTAGGGAATCTAAGCCTCTCGCGTCATTACCTTCATATATAATATAACGTTGATTCCCTCGTTGTAATGGTATTTGTTTTCCTTTGTACCAATAGTAGTCTTGTGCATATGCACTTAACGACAAAGCAAAGATACATAGTAGGGCAAGTGATAACTTTTTCATAACAGTAAAAATTTAAAAGGTTATTGTACTATAAATTGTCTGCATTGGCGGGCGCTTCTTCAGAAGATAATCTGTCTTTCCCCGGTGAAAGATAATCATTGCTTGACAATTCGGAATGAAGAAAGGCATCATCCAATAATTGGACAAATAGATTTTGTGAAGTCTTTTTATCTAATTCAAATTTATTATCCGCAGATACCTTCAATCTTTTTGACAGATAAGCGTGCGTCCTCGCAAATTGAACGATTGTTTCCTTGCTGACCACATTAAGAATTAGGGCATTCGTTGTCACTTTGATCAACTTTCTTGCAAATGAGATGTCGTCTTGCGCCCTCTCTTGTAATTTTGCGATATCACTAACTAAATCCGCTGCAGCAATCTGTTGCAATGAATTACGGGCAGAGCGTTGCACAATATCTTTAAAGTCATTGAATTTCTCCAAGATGGATATATTGTAAATCAAAGCTGTGTTATCCAACAGGAAGAAATCTATTTTACCATCAATCCTAAAAATATCATCCTTTAGGATATCGATTTGCTCTGTGCCTTTAAAAACGAAGACATTTCGTTCCTTTTTCAAAAGATTAACTGAAAAAGTTTTGCGATATATGATAAGATGATTCCCCTCTACTCCATAACTTGCGATCCAAGCATCTACCTCGTCGAATGTATCAGTGGCGGAGTCGAAGATGCGGTTATTATCTGATGTGAAGTAGTTGCCATCAAACAAATGCTCGTCTACTTCTTTCATTAGTGAAATCGGACGAAGCTCATCTTCCATGTCATACTGATAGATTACATTTTTTCTGTCTTCAGCTCCGGATAGATTCAACACTGCAAAGGTGTCCTCATCCATCATCTGTCGAAGTTGCACTAGATTGTCACGTAGTACATTCCTAATCGGAGTAAGTGCTTCGTTCTTAACATTTGCTTTTTTCAAGATATATTCATCTCGTTGGTGCAGGATGAAATACAAATTCATACTGCTTCCTTCTTGGGCGATTAGCCCATCCAGCTTTTCTTGTAATTCTTCTTTTGTCATAACTATGTCATTTTATGCATTACTATTGCGCATTAGGATAAAGCCAATAGACAGTTTTGGAGATTTTTTGAAAAGGACGTATTATTTCCCCTTCTTCTATGGGAATCTCTCCATATGATAGAAATATGGTATCTTGAGGCAACTTATTTGTTTCTCCTGCGTAGAGGTGAATCCCTTTTAAAGCTAATATCGGGCTGGCAGCATACCAATCTGTCCTTTTTAGTAAGACGCAATAAATACAGAATACAACCACAAAAACAATAATATCCCTTATGTTGCTGAAGTCAAAACTGACAATTGTTAAAATAGTAAATAGCAAAGACATGTATTCTGTGTCCTTGTTTTTAATATTGTTGATTTTTATAGGCAGTGTATCTGGTGATCCTTTTAACTTATGCCGCAACGCCCAACTCACGCACTGGCTCCATATCAAGCCCATTATACACAGGAGCGCCACAAAATTTCCGGGATGGTGCAGAAATAAGTTGCTCCATCCGATAAACTCCCAGTCCGATCCAAAATAAACTGGAATATCAATACTTTTGATAAATGCCAATATGAATATTAATTCCATCGACATGATACAGAGATTGGTTTTATTTATAAGTTTCATTGTACATCTGTTAAATTTATAATAACATAGGCAATAATCCTCCCACATCTACAAGAGAACTTGTGAAAAGACTTCATAATTCTATTACTTTGCCGTCTATAGTATATTTTTTGTTTTCTTTGAGAATTAACACTTGTCCGTCATGGAGGAGTTTCGATGCGGGAATGAGTTCTTTATCCGGAGTGAGTATATCTTCCTCGGGATTTTTGCGATTATAAAACATATCTGCACCAATACAATCTCCTATTTGAAAATTGCATATATAATAACCCCTATATAAAGAAGAAATATCAACTTGTTCTCCTTGTCGCTCGCGAACAATCATGATTGTCTCCCCTTCCTGATTGTTTATCCATACACTATCGGCAACTATTTCTAATTTGTCTTTCCCTTCAAATAAATAGTACTTCATACAATTCCCACGAACTATGCATCTTGGGTAAAAGTCAGGGTAGGTTTCGCAAGGAGACACATCTATTGAGAAACAAAGAGTGCTCGAACACACCCACGACAATATCGCGATGAATATTTTTTTCATAGTTATCTCTTATAAAATATTTTGCTATATGTTGATCCATTAGCTACTACAGATATAATATAGTAACCACGCGATAAAGAAGAAATATTTATTTCATCCCCTGGGGAAGCATTAGATGTAATATATATCAACCCTTGAGGGTTAGTTACTACCACGGAACTAATGTTTACACACGGTATATTTTGTGAATGATTGGAATCCAAGTAATATTGCATGATACTTCCGTGAACGCTTACATTCAAATATAAGGGAGGTATAACGGATGCACCCATTGTAAAATGGCATGAGTCGCTATTACCTTGCGAATTTGTGCCATATATGGTAAAGTCATAGAGTTGTGTGGCAGGTAAAATCAAAATTGTGTCAATAGCATCTTTCGTAATAGTTTCGGTGTGAGATATAGAATCAGCCCAGCCTACATACGTCATCGTATAAGTGTTGCTACCATTGGCGAATACCGATAGATTCATTAATACGTTACCTTGCGAAGCGCTCTCATTCCTTTGGACTAACGGGTGGTTCGGCCTATAAGGAATCTCAATGTCACAAAGTTTTGTTTGTGATTTATATGTATCGACAAACATACTCGCAGTCCCTCTAATTTGGCCTATGATATTTTTAGATATAGGGTTACGACGCCATTGCACATTGGCAGGAATGGTACTATATGTAAACGTATATCCATCAATATAACCACTGCTAAAAGAACCGATATCGTATACACTATCTATGCTTTGTAACTCGCAGTGCAAACCTGCATTTTCCAGAACCACTGAACTGCGATTTAAACCGATAGAATACGATGTGTTTGGTGATAATGTTGAATCATTGCAAATTAATTGGCAATTATATAAATCTGCGAATCCATCTCCGGGCCCTACGGGAATATTATACATCCAGCCTAATTGCCTGAGTAACGCCATCGTATATGGAGTAACAACGCGAATAGATGTTTCAGGCGGCAGGTAGGATTCTAATAAATCATAGAAGTCTTCTTGTATTTCATTTTCTGTATAATTATCTGGAACAATTGTATTAGCTGTCAGTTCAGAATAAGGGAAAAGTGGAGCAATTGCTTTTTCGTTTTGCAAGTACACTTGCCTCTCGTCTGCTGGGCCAAAATATCCATATGCATAGATGCCTTTCTCCGAAAAAAAAGCATCTGCAGCAACATCTCCATCCGCAACGCTGACAAGAGATACATGATCCTCATTAAAAATTTGCGTATCAAAAGCATTAACATAGACCTTTTCGCCCGAAACATATCCTACTGTCTTTGTCTCAGGGTTAAATGTGCTCTGTATTCCGCAACCCATTGCTAATGCACGTAATAAAATAGTAATCGCGTCATATTCCCCTTCCTGAGCTGGATCTATCCCGTAATGATATGTAACGTTGGGTCTGAGCGTAATGCGCATAGCCGTACCACCACTTTTGCGTTGACTTTGATTAATCATAGCCATTGGTAAAAGGACGCGCTCATCATATGAAGTCTCATACCAACTAAAACTTGGGTAATTAGGATGGAAACCTACAGTATCTGCATAATTGATCTCCACTTTGCATATAACATTCTCATCTGGACCGATATCGTCCATCAAAATTGTAACATCCAACGGAACAATATCGATCCTTTCACGCAACATCGCATCCGTAAAAATCCCAGAGGCAGCGCTTAGAGCTGTTTCCAATTCTGGTGCAACATTATTAGTGAGATTTTTAAAGTTAATACGTCGAACACCCATAGGAATAGAGCCAGAAGGGTAATTACTTGTAGCCGTGGATGTTGTGCGCCCATAAATGAATGCTGATGTAGTGATGTCATAAGCCCACAAAGACAAGCTATTTATAAGTATAAACGCATATAGCAAAAATGACTTCTTCATAGTTATGTACTAACTAAAATTATTGTACAATAAATTGTCCGACGATGGCACCGCCTTCGGTTTCGATATGCAGTACATACACGCCGTTGTTGGAAATGATCTCTTCCATGGATTCTGTCATGACTTGATTCAATACCAAACCTCCGTTGGATGCGTTCACTACGGCTACCTGCGCAGACGTGATATTCGCATTTTGTTTAGTGACACGCAAGAAATGCCCGTCAACAGTTGCGCGGAAATCATTTGGGCGCGTAGGATTATTACCTGATTGTTCTGGTCCATCCAATGGATCATCGCCCGGAATAGGACTCATCGTTACTACTTCCATCAACTGGATAACTACTTCTTCTGCGCGAAGTGCGCATGGCATCAAAAAGAGTGCTGACAATACAAGAGTAAAAAATTTTGTTTTCATAAGATTGAATTTTAATTAGGTTATATTATGGTGTTACAATAAAAAACGAAGCAACGCCAAACGTTTTGTTGTTTGACGCCGCAAAATTACTGCTTTTTTTACACCTCTACAAGAAAAGAGTGTAGTTTTGTGTGTTTGTGTAAACTGCTGATTTACAGGATTTTAGTGGAATGTCGATGTAGTTTTTTTGATTTATCTCCTCTTCCTGTTATATTATTTTGCCGCTTTTTTCATCAAAAACGAGCGTAAATTTGCACTGGTGGTTCCTAATTTTATCGCGAGAGTTCGCTTCGTGCTTCGAATGGATTTATAAGAATAATATAGAATGTTTGCCATCTGCTTATCAGATAAAGATCCGATCAAAACGAGCACGCAAAGGCGTATTTCTTTTTCATTGAGACAACCGGTAGCTTTAAGTTTATCTGCCAGTAAGAAGAAGTGAGCATTTATGAATTCGCAAAAGTTTTCATATTTTTTCCATTGGATAGAATCCATCACATTGTCCGAACATGCGAGTACCTCGCAATTCTCTTGGATCTGACGAAGGCGTTCATGGTATTGCTTTGCTTGTCGCTCTTCCGCCTCTTTATTTTGAATGGTTAAGTCTTCGACTTGTTGCGAGAGCAGCGAACGTTGGCGACGTTTTCTGTACACGTATAGGAACACAACGAGTCCGACAACAATAAGCGTTGCACATACGGCATACAACCACCCTAAATTCGGCTTGCGATGCAAATCTTGTTCTAATAGTTGAACGGCTTGAGACAATTTGCCTTGACGAATTTCTAATAACTTCTGTACGTCCGATCGATCGGCATTTAAACTATATACTCTATTCCCATTATGTATACTATCACAATGAATTAAAATATAAAATGCATTATTACGGTCATATAAATCATTTGATGCCTGAAGCGTTCTAGTAGCATAACAGGTTGCTGAATCATATTGTTGGAGATAGCAAAACGCTTGAGCCTTGGAAATTAAGACCAGAGGCTCATTATTTATATAGGAAGGCACAGAATCAAAATAATATAATATAGAATCGTACTGATGAGTATGCTTAAATAATATGATTCTTGTCTCATTTGTTTTAGCAATAACAGCGGAGGATGTGCAATTCAATTTTATACTATCCAATAAACATAATGCCAATTTGAATTCCCTATTTTCCGCCAGCTCAAATGCCATATCATTGAGTGCATAAAAATACGCCGTACTATCCCCATTATGCAGGAACATATCGGCAGATTTCTTGTACATGTCGTAAGACAATGGAAATTCTCCTGCCAAATGGCAGATAGAGCCCATATTACTATATACGCGCCCGAGAATATGATAATCGTGCGTACGAGTGTGCGAAGCATCAATAAAACATTGCACCGCCTCTACGGGATTGTCCTTCTCGCGCAACAAACGGCCGTAATGATAGCAAGCGTGGGCGTAGGAAGGTGAAAAATGAAAATTGAAAAGTGAAAGGTAGCCTAATGTCTCATAGGCTTGCGCGAGGGTTGCGCTGTCGCCGGCATCAATGCCGTACATCTGTCCCGCCGCACGCAGACTGTCCGCCTGCGCCACCACTTCTTCCGCTTCCCGCAATGCCTTTGGTGAACAAGATATCATTGCCAAACAGGCTATTAGCACTATGTATATTTTACCACGATGCATTATTCCCGGACCATACTACTGTATATACTGTCAGTAGCTGTGACAACTGAAAAATTGTTTTTGTATGTTTTTACCTTCGGCAGCAATGCTTTATTTAGTTTTATAGCTTTTGAAGGCTTTGTCCCGCATGGATTTTTGGACATTTTTGATTTCCTCATTCTCTCTCTCGTCAATGTCCCTACGCGCCGAATGGATTTTTGAAAGTGAAGCGTAGCGAAACGATTTTTTGTAAGGGCAAAGCCCGTATTTTTGTAAGGCGGACGGACAACTTTTAGTTGTACGTGATGATTAGCGGGTATTAGGCGCTGGGAGCTTGCTCACGAGCGACTAATAGACGATAAACATTAGACCGAAAGGTCGTACCGCCGCGTTTTTGATTTAATACAATATTTTTTATATGTTTTTGCGCGTCAGCGTGTTTTATATGTTTTTTTCTATCAAATATACACGCCCGAAGGGCAATAACACTCTATCCCACGTTGAACTGACTTCCACCGATGAATTCGCGCAAAATAGACGTGCGCGGAATAAAGGAAGAAGGCAGAGGTTCGAAGAAATTCAGATAGAAAAGCAATAACTTCGCTGTCTCATATTCTTCGACACTCGCAGGGACTGTCTGCAAAGCCGTCTCTACCGTCATACGCAAGGCCGACATTTCGTATGTCATCGAGGTATCGAAGAGGGCATCCGCCTCTTTCTTGAACGGCTCTATCCATTGCGCCTCCCCCTCCACCACCGACGGCCATACGGATAGCGTCATAAGCGGCGACTTGCCGCGCGTACGTAGGTCGCGGCTCATTCTCCGCAACAACCTGTTCACGTACGTCGGCACCCAACGCTCGCCGTCCAGCGAGATCGAACTCATCGGCGCCGCATAGACCTTGAACTTACTCGACGCATCAATATGCTCCGTGAGAATAGGATTAAGCGCATGGATACCTTCCATCACCAATATACCGTCACGCTCCAACTGCAACGTATCTCCCATATACTCGCGTCTCTCCTCCGCGAAATTGAAAGTCGGCAATGCAATCTCCTTACCGGCTATCAATGCCTTCAGATCAGACTCCAACTGCTTGAGATCAATCGCATACACCGATTCATAGTCCTTCGTCCCGTCCGCCTTAAGCGGTGTCAGTGTACCATCTACGTACCAGTTGTCCAACGATAACGCTACCGGCTGTTTGCCTTGAGCCAACAACTCCAGACACAGACGGTGACTGGTGCTCGTTTTGCCACTTGACGAAGGACCGGCTATCAGTACTACGCGCACTTCGGGACGGGCGCATATCTCTTTGGCAATACTCGTGAGTTGCTCGGAATGATAATCCTCACCTTCTTTTACCAACTCTGCTGCATGATTGCTCTCTATCATCTCGTTGATATAAGCCACGCGGCGTTTCTTTTCTTCTATCATATCGGATCACAATCTATAATTAGTTTCACATTTTTATTCGATGAATTCGACAGAATATAGTCTATCGACTCCTTCAACCGTCTTTTCGCCTCACCTATATTGGCACCCTGCTCTATACGCAGATTCAACTCGCGTATCGTATAGGCCTGGACACGCTCGACAGGCGGTATGATAACAGACGATATACGCGCTCCGAAGACTTGCTTCAGATGCGCCTGAAGCTGCATTGCCACTGCCTGTACTCGCGCCGCATTATGATCACGCATCTGAATACGAATTATCCGATGAAATGGAGGATAATGGAACATCTCACGCTCCGCTGTCTGCTGCCGGTATAAGGCCTCATAGTCATGGTTACATACCATCTCTAACACGGCGTTCTTCGTATCGAAAGTCTGAATCCATACTTCGCCTTTGGTGCCCTTTCTGCCTGCCCGCCCTGCTACCTGTTCAAGCATCTGGAAGGCACGCTCGTAGGCACGGAAATCAGGCTGGTTGAACAACGGGTCCGCATTCAGCACCGCCACTAACCGCACATCATCGAAATGCAAACCCTTGGTGACCATCTGCGTACCCACCAGGATATCACATTCGTGACGTGAAAAAGCATTGATGATATCCTGATACGCCGTCTTGCTGCGGGTCGAATCCAAGTCCATGCGCAGTACCCGCGCCTCCGGAAAGAGCGCCTGTATCTCGTCCTCTATACGCTCCGTGCCAAAACCGACAGACTTCAGTTCTCCGCCGCACTGCGGACAGACAGGCGGAATAGGCGCATGATACCCGCAGTAATGGCAACGTAACTCCTTCGCACGCAGATGCAACGTCATCGGCACGTCGCATTGCACACAACGCGGCGGCTGACCGCAGGACACACACTGCAACTGAGGCGCATAACCACGGCGGTTCTGAAACAGAATGACTTGCTTGTGCTCCGCCAAAGTCTCGCGGATACGCGCCACCAGCGGGTCGCTGAAATGACCGTACATCTCCTTGCGCTCGTATTGTCGCTTCAGATCAACAAGACGGATTTCCGGCAGTTCAACACCCCCGTAGCGCTCGGTAAGCGTCACCAGTCCGTACACGCCTTTCTGCGCCAGATAATACGACTCCACCGAAGGAGTGGCGGTCCCCAACAGCACCTTCGCCTTGTGGATCTGCCCCAGGAGAATAGCCGCAGCACGCGCATGATAACGCGGAGCCGGCTCTGCCTGCTTGTAACTGGGCTCATGCTCTTCATCCACAATCACCAGGCCTATATTCGGTATCGGCAGAAACACTGCGCTGCGCGCACCGATCACCACATGCGGCTCTTGACGCGCAGATGCCAGATACAACTCCTCCCTTTCCGCGTCCGTGAAACGGCTGTGATAAACCGTCAGCCGGTCCCCGAAGATATGTTGCAGACGGGAGGTCAGTTGGGTCGTCAGGGCAATCTCCGGCACTAAATACAATACATTCTTACCCGCCTCCAACTGCGCCCGGATAAGATGGATATACATATCCGTCTTGCCGCTGGATGTCACGCCGTGCAACAATACAATCTGCTTGCCGGAGGACCATAATTGCCCGATTTCATCGACACTTTTCGCTTGCGCAGGCGTAAGAGGATGCATCGGCTCGACAGGCCCGCCGTACGGCGCTATATGCGTGCGGCGGCGCTTGGGCGGATTGAGCAGACGATTATCCAAACCGGAAGGCAAAGCCGCAGCCATCACTTCGCCCAACGTACACATATAATAACTGCTCATCCATTGCCATAAAGCCAACTGCTCGGCAGACACCGCCGGCGCTGTCTCGCTCACAGAGAAAATAGGCTTGATCTTCGCCGCAAAGTCCGATGAGACCTCCTCCGTATGCTCGCGTAACACGATCCCCCGCACCTGTTTACGCATCAGCGGCACCAGCACACGCGTGCCCGGAGCAGGCATAGACAAACCATCCGGGATGCTATACGTATAACAATCTCGGATGGCTAAAGGTAATATGACATCAATGTAATGTACCATGCTGTCATTTACCATTTGGTCACTGGGCTTCTTCGGCAGCGATGGCTTTGTTGTAGCAAGCACGGCAGAGAGGTTCATAACTGTCGGTTTCACCGAGTAAAACGCGTTTCTCTGACGCTACCAGACGGTGACTCACGTATGCCAGGTCGCCGCAATGAACACAGATAGCATGCGTCTTATATACATCTTCAGCTATCGCCATCAAAGCAGGCATCGGACCAAAAGGAATCCCCTTGAAATCCATATCCAGACCCGCACAGATGACACGAATCCCGCGTTCCGCCAACTGCTTGCACACGTCCACAATACCCATATCGAAGAACTGCGCCTCGTCAATACCCACTACATCGATATCATTGGCGAGGAGCAGAATACTCTGACTGGAGTCCACGGGGGTCGATTGAATGACATTACGGTCATGACTGACCACATCCTCTTCGCTGTAACGCACATCAATGGCGGGCTTGAAAATCTCTACGCGTAACTTGGCGAACTTCGCGCGTTTCATACGGCGGATCAGTTCTTCGGTCTTGCCGCTGAACATGGAACCGCATACTACTTCAATGGAGCCGCGGCGTAAAACCGGTCCTTTGGTGTCTCGTTCTGAAAACATAAAAACTATTTACGATTTGATCATTTACTATTTAATCATTTAACTTCACGTCCTGTGCATTCATCTGTAGCGTTGTTCGTCCGCGGTAACTGTTCTCCTCTAAATAGAAGCATACATCGATGCTTTTACCGTTTTGCAGGTGCACTGCTTTGTCGCCTTGCCCGAAAGCAATACCGTCCATGGCCACGACACAATCCGTCAAATCAAGATGCAGATGCTTGCCGTCACTCACCGCACGGGTGTTGCGGTTATTAATCAGGTTTCTGCAAAGGAAAAGCGGACGTTCATTCCCGGGACCGAACGGCTCCAGGCACTGAAGGATCTTATACATCTTCCAGTTCATATCGCTCAACTCCACTTCCGCCTCCACCTCCAGCGTGGGCACTTGCTGCTCGGGCGTGATATGCGCTGCCACATATTCCTCAAAGCGGCGTTTGAATTCCGGCAAGTCCGCCTTGTGCATACTCAGTCCTGCAGCGAACTTATGCCCTCCGAAATTAGTAAGCAGGTCGCGGCATGAATCGATAGCCGTATAGATATCGAAATCGCTGACCGAACGGGCACTGCCGCTGATGATATCATCTTCGCCTGCCGTCAGTACGATCGTCGGACGGTAATAGGTCTCCGTCAGGCGGCTGGCTGCGATACCAACCACCCCTTTATGCCACTCCGGAGAATAGACCACCGTAGTGAATTTACTCGGATTCATCGGGTCTTTTTCCAACTGTGCGAGCGCTTCATCCGTCGTCTTGCTGTCATAATCACGCCGGTCCTGATTATAAGAATCGATCTCATGTGCGAATCGCAATGCCGCCTCCGCATCATTGGTGATGAGCAACCGTACGGCCTCCGCACCGCTCTTGATACGCCCCGCGGCGTTGATACGCGGACCTATTTTATACACGAGGTCGCTGATCGTGATGGTCTTGCCTTCTATACCTGCCACCTGCATGATAGCCTGTATGCCTACGGAAGGCTGCGCATTGAGGGCACGCAGACCGTAGAAAGCAAGGATGCGGTTCTCGCCCGTGACGGGCACAATGTCACTGGCAATACTCATAGCCAGTAGCGGCAAGAGACGATAGACCTCCTGCATATCTATTCCGCGGCGTTGCGCGTAGGCTTGCACTAACTTGAAACCGACACCGCACCCGCTCAGTTCCTTGAACGGATACTGACAGTCTGCGCGCTTCATGTTCAGTACTGCAACTGCTTTCGGTATAACATCGCCCGGCGTATGGTGGTCACAAATAATGAAGTCGATACCCTTCTCATTGGCATAGGCGATCTTATCCACCGCCTTAATGCCGCAATCCAAAGCAATAACCAGCGTACATCCTTTTTCTTGGGCGGTGTCTATACCTTTGGTGGAGATACCATAACCTTCGGTGTAGCGGTCGGGAATATAATAGACGAGGTTGTCTGTCTGCGTGCGCAAAAACGAATACATCAGCGCGACAGCCGTAGTGCCATCCACGTCATAGTCCCCGTACACCATGATGCGTTCCTTATTGTCAATAGCGCGGCATAGCCTGTCCACCGCCGCTCCCATGTCCCGCATCAGAAAAGGATCATGCAGACTGTCCAGCGATGGACGGATATATGCCCGTGCTTCAGCGCCCGTGCGCAATCCTCTGTCTGCCAGAATACGCGCTGCGACAGGACTGATATCCAGTTCTGTCGCCAGTCGCTGGGCTGCTGCCTCTTCCTCCGGCGTCCGTTCTTTTATGTGCCAATTAATCTCCATGTATTATGAGCCCTTCGTTCCTTTCAACTTTCACCTTTCAACTTTCACCTCATATCCATCGGCTTCTTTCCACTGCGGTAAGACTTCGCGGAAATGCCTTAGTTTCTCTATAGACAAATCCACTATCTTCGTTCCCGCTTCATAGTCCTCAAAGCCCGCTACGTCCTTGAGCCAGGTGTCATAGGCTGCCGAATGACCGTTATAATCCATCTGCAATCCGTCCGTCCCGACCATGTTCACACCGATACCGTAGCAATGGTTCTCTGCGGCGCGGGCAGGCAAGAGTGCATCCCAGTACTGGATACGCACGGTAGGCCAACAAGCCACCACAATGAGTATGTCGTACAGGTTGTTCTTGTCTTGTCTCAGCCACACAGGGAAACGCAGGTCATAACATACAGCCAGACGTATCTTGACGCCGCGGTACTCAAAGACCGGCCGCTCATTGCCGGGTGTGAAGAACTCCGCTTCCCCGCCGCTGGCATACAGATGATGCTTGTCGTAGTACTGCGGAGTGTCATGGGGACGGAAGAGGAAACCGCGATTGCACAGCCTGCCGTTATCCGTCGCCATCAGCGAACCAACGATAGCCAGATCATACGTATCAGCCATGCGCTGAAGAGCCTGACATGTCGGTCCCTCAGGCCATGGCTCCGCCAATCCCGGACGGTCCGGACAAAAACCGGTACTGAACATCTCCGGCACTACGGCGAGGTCAGCCCTGCCTGCTACTGCCCGCAGACGCTCGTCCAACAGGCCTATGTTCGCCTGCGGATTAGCCCACTCAATAGGATATTGTAAAAGCGCTATCTTCACCTTTTATTTCTTACTCTTCTTTTCTCCCCCTCCGGCAATCTGTTCGCGCATAGCGGTGTCCGCCTGTATGTTCTGCATACGATAGTAATCCATAATACCAAGGTTTCCGTTACGGAACGCCTCTGCCATAGCCTGCGGCACAAGTGCTTCAGCTTCAATCACTTTCGCACGCGCTTCCTGAGCCTTGGCCTTCATCTCCTGCTCCGAGGCAATCGCCATGGAGCGGCGCTCTTCGGCTTTTGCTTGCGCGATATTCTTGTCGGCTTCCGCTTGATCCATCTGCAGTTGCGCGCCGATATTCTTACCTACGTCTATATCCGCAATATCAATGGAGAGAATCTCAAATGCCGTTCCGTCATCAAGGCCCTTGGAGAGCACTAATTTACTGATGGAATCGGGGTTTTCGAGCACCATCTTGTGGCTCTCGGCACTACCGATGGAGCTGACGATACCTTCGCCTACACGGGCAAGAATGGTATCTTCACCCGCACCTCCGACGAGCTGTTTGATATTGGCGCGCACAGTCACACGGGCTTTGGCAATCAGCTGAATACCGTCTTTCGCCACTGCCGTCACCGGCGGAGTATCTATCACTTTGGGGTTGACGCTCATCTGCACAGCCTCAAACACGTCACGGCCGGCAAGGTCAATGGCCGTAGCCATCTGGAAGGGCAGGTTAATGCCCGCTTTGGAAGCCGACACCAAGGCATGCACCACGCGTTCTATATGTCCGCCCGCAAGATAGTGGGCTTCCAGACCATCGCGCTTGACATCCGTCAAACCCGCCTTGTGCGCCTCGATCATACAGTTGACGATTTTGGTAGGCGGCACCTTACGGATACGCATCAGGAAGAGTTGAACCAAACTGATATGCACTCCGCTCACTACGGCGTTAATCCATAGCATGAACGGCACATAATACAAGAAAATAATCACGGCGATGCCTATCAAGGCATACAGCACAATAGAGAGAGCACTAATGTCCATAACTAATCCTCCTTTTTATCTTTTTTTAATTTATTGTCCGCTAATTCGACATGACTGTCTATTTTTGCATCCAGCGCCATCTTGTCCAGCGCATTACTACGCACGAATCCCCATACAGCGAGGGCGGTCAAAAGCACGCAGGCACCCAAGGTAATCAATCCCGCCACATGACCGATCCAGATCCATGCAACTACTACCGCACCTATCAGTGCGAGAAAACCGCTTACACCCGCAATACCGAAACCCGGCAAAAGGAACATCTCCATTAATAATAACGCGACGCCCGCGAGCACTAATAATACGACTAAAAAGATATTCATGCAAGTCCTTTCTATAAAAAATTTCAAATATTTTTTTCAATTCGGCTGCAAAGATACTAAATATCTTTGATATATGCAAGCGAAAAAAAATAATTTGCACAAATAAATTATTTATACTACTTTTGCGGCGATTTTTTGAGGGATACCTTATTATATATCGAATATGAGCAAAAATCTGGTTATAGTAGAGTCTCCGGCCAAGGCGAAGACGATCGAGAAATTTCTCGGGAACGACTATCATGTCCTGAGCAGTCAAGGTCATATCCGCGACATTGAACCGCTGGGAAAAAACTCGATGGGTATTGATTTTGAGAACGGCTATCAGCCTAATTATGTGATTGATACACACAAACAACACTTGCTGGATCAATTGGAAAAAGAGGTAAAGAAAGCCGATACTGTTTGGCTGGCATCCGATGAGGACCGCGAAGGAGAGGCGATTGCCTGGCATCTGAAAGAGGTGCTCCATCTGGACAAGAAAGACACCAAGCGTATCGTTTTTCATGAAATCACCAAGTCCGCCATTCAGGAAGCTATCCAGCACCCCCGGGATATAGATTACAATCTCGTCAATGCGCAGCAGGCACGACGCGTGCTGGACCGTATCGTAGGATTCGAGTTGTCTCCTATTCTATGGAAGAAAGTTACGACGGGACTCTCCGCCGGACGCGTACAATCGGTAGCTGTCCGCTTGATTGTAGAGAAAGAGCGCGAGATAGAAGCTTTCCGCGCCTCTTCGTCCTACCGTATTCTCGCCGATTTCATCGGGGCAAATCCAGGCGATGCTTCGGTGTTGAGATGTGAATTAAACCATCGCTTCTCACACAAGAAAGATGCGATAGAGTTCCTCGAAAGTCTGCCTAAATCGCAGTTCATTGTGCGCGATGTACAACGCAAACCCGTCAAGCATCTCCCCGCTCCTCCGTTTACCACTTCGTCCCTGCAACAAGAGGCGGCCCGCAAATTGAAATTCCCTGTTTCCAAAACGATGCGCCTGGCACAATCGTTGTATGAGAGCGGAAAAATCACCTATATGCGTACCGACTCAGTGAACCTATCTTCATTGGCTCTGGCGACAAGTAAAGAAGTCATCGCGCAGTTGTACGGGAACGAGTATGTACATACACGCCAATTCCATACCAAAACCAAAGGTGCACAGGAAGCACACGAGGCTATTCGCCCGACCTATATGAATGTACAGACAGCGGGCGCAACAAGGGATGAACAGCGGTTATATGACTTGATTTGGAAACGTACTATCGCATGCCAGATGGCAGACGCAGAAAGTGAGAAGACGACTATTGAAGTATCCGTCCACGGAAGTAAATACGCGTTCGTAGCCGTAGGCGAAGTGATCACATTCGACGGTTTCACCCGCGTATATGTACAATCGTCAGACGAAGCGGAAGAAGAACGTCGTTTATTGCCGACTATGTCCCCGCGCGAGCGACTCAAACTGCAGGGAGCAGAAGGTATCCAGACATACGCAAAACCGCCTTTCCGCTATAATGAGGCGACTCTCGTAAAACGAATGGAGGAACTGGGGATTGGCCGTCCTTCTACTTATGCTACGATTATTGAGACAATCCAACATGTCAAATATGTAGAGAAAGGATCTGTAACCGGACAGAAACGCGACACTACCATCCTAACCCTCAAGAACGGAGAAGTTACCGAACATCAGAAAACGGAGATATACGGCGCGGAAACACAACGTTTATTGCCTACAGACTTGGGGCGCATTACGAACGATTTCCTTGTGGAGCATTTTCCAAAGATTCTGAGTTATGACTTCACTGCCAAAGAAGAAGAACAGTTCGACCGGATTGCTGAGGGTAAGGCCAAATGGACCGATACAGTAGATAGTTTCTATAAAACTTTCAAACCACTACTCTCTTCGATTTCATCGGGAAAAGTAAGCGGTCGTTTATTGGGCAATGATCCGGAAACAGGTTTACCTGTAATTGCCAAAATCAGCAAGATAGGTCCGTGCGTGCAGTTGGGGGATGCAGTGAATGACAAGCCGAAGTTCGCGAGTTTGAAGAAAGGTCAATCTATCTTCTCCATCACCTTATCAGAGGCATTGGATCTGTTCCGTGCCGCCCAACCGGCTACTTTAGGAGAATACGAAGGACAGACCATCACAACGGGCACAGGCAAGTACGGTCCGTACATCCATTACGGCAAAACGTACGTCAGTCTGCCGCGCGGTAAAGAACTGTCTTCACTCACACAAACAGAGGCAATTGCATTGATTGAGCAGCAGAAAGAGAAAGAAACACCTATCCAATCATGGGGCGATATCCAAATCCGGCGTGGGCGTTATGGCGCATACATCCACACCGGCAAGGGCAATTACCAACTACCTGCAACAGCTGTAGCGCAGACCATCACGGAAGCGGAAGTACGTGAAATTATCGCAAAAACAGAGCCATTAAAGCCCCTAAAACGCACTTTTAGAAGAAAAAGTTAAAATAATTCGCAAAAAATTTGCTCATTTCAAAAAAAAGCAGTACTTTTGCACCCGCTTTCGTAAGAACGAGAAAATTTCGAAGAAATAATCGAGGTTTGCGGGAGCAAATCGAGAAGTAGCGCAGTTGGTAGCGCACTACGTTCGGGACGTAGGGGTCGGGCGTTCGAGTCGCCTCTTCTCGACAAAAAGGATGGTCGATGGCCATCCTTTTTGGAAAACGAATAATTATTTATCAGCAATACAATGGCTAATTTTCAAAAACTGACTCCTCGTAGCGAGGACTACTCCAAGTGGTACAACGAATTGGTAGTGAAGGCTGACCTGGCCGAGCAGAGTGCCGTACGCGGATGTATGGTAATCAAGCCTTATGGCTATGCCATTTGGGAAACCATTCAAGCGGAACTGGACCGCCGATTCAAAGAGAAAGGTGTGAAAAACGCCTATTTCCCCCTGCTTATTCCGAAGTCGTTCCTGAGCCGCGAGGCAGAGCACGTAGAGGGTTTCGCCAAAGAGTGTGCCGTGGTTACGCATCATCGCCTGATGAATGACCCGAACGGTCGTGGCATAGTAGTGGATCCGCAGGCTAAGTTAGAGGAAGAGCTGATCATCCGTCCGACATCCGAGACAATTATCTGGAGCACGTATAAAAACTGGATCAGTTCCTACCGCGACCTTCCTATCCTTTGTAACCAATGGTGCAACGTAATGCGTTGGGAAATGCGTACGCGCCTTTTCCTCCGTACCGCTGAATTCCTTTGGCAGGAGGGCCATACCGCACACGCCACCAAAGAGGAAGCGGAAGATTATGCCCGTCAGATGCTGGATGTATATGCCGATTTTGCAGAAAACATCATGGCTATTCCCGTAGTGAAGGGTGTCAAGTCTCCGAATGAGCGTTTTGCAGGCGCATTGAATACGTATTGTATCGAGGCAATGATGCAGGACGGCAAAGCTTTGCAGGCCGGCACAAGCCACTTCTTGGGTCAAAACTTCGCGAAAAGTTTTGACGTGCAGTTCCTGACCAAGGAAAACAAATATGAGTATGTATGGGCTACCAGTTGGGGCGTTTCGACCCGTTTAATGGGTGCATTGATCATGACGCATAGTGATGATAACGGACTCGTTCTGCCGCCGCATTTGGCGCCTATACAAGTAGTTATTGTGCCGATTTTCAAGAAAGAGGAAGATCTGGCCAAACTGATGGAGAAACTGAATCCGATTGCAGAGCGGATGAAAGCGCTTGGTATCCGCGTGAAGGTGGACACCGATGAGAAATATACACCTGGCTACAAGTTCGCTGATTATGAGTTGAAGGGCGTACCTGTTCGTTTAGCAATGGGTGGTCGTGACTTGGAGAACGGCACAATAGAAATCGCACGCCGCGACACACAGACCAAAGAGACAATTTCTCTCGATGGAATCGTAGAAAAAGTACAGGCTTTACTGGAAGAGATTCAGAAGAACCTGCTCCAGAAAGCACTTGATTTCCGTATTGCCAACACACGCGAGGTAAATAGCTATGACGAATTCAAAGAAGAACTGAAAAAAGGCGGTTTCCTTTTGGCGCATTGGGATGGTACGGCGGAGACAGAACAACGTATCAAAGATGAGACAAAAGCGACTATCCGTTGTATTCCGCTGTCAGACCTGCCGGGTCATAAGAATGAACCGGGTGTTTGCATGGTGACGGGCAAACCATCAGCGGGTCGCGTAGTTTTTGCATTGAACTATTAATTTTTCAGCCCAAGGGCTGTATGATAGTGAAACGGTCATTAAGTATAGTGGTCTTGATGTTGGCAGTGGGTATGAATATGCTCGCTGCCAATGTTTTAATTAGCCCCCATACAGAGGCTAAGCGCCCGTATATGGACTCCTGCATGATTCGTATCGAAAAAGGCGACACGTTATACATGGCTTGGCTTCATGAGGTATGGGTGTACCCGCCGATGAAGTTCCGGAACAAGAAACAGGAGAAATTTTATTGGCGCACCGTCCGCGATGTAAAGAAATGTCTGCCGTACGCAAAGATGATTACCAAAGACATGCAGTACGCGGATCAGGAACTGGCGAAATTACCGGATAAAAAGAGCCAGAAGAAATGGTGGCGCGCGTATGAGCGATACCTGTTTAAGAAATATGAAAAAGATTTCCGTGGCATGTATGCCAGCCAAGGTATGATGCTGATGAAACTCATGGACCGCGAGACGGATCGCACGAGTTATGAACTGATCAGGCAGTATAAAGGCAAGACGAGTGCCAATTTCTGGCAATTTATAGCAAAATTGTTCAGGAACGACCTGAAGGAAGAATACGACTCGGCGGATAAAGACCGCATTACGGAGCGGGTCATCAATCTCGTAGAGGCAGGGCAGTTATAACCCTGCTTCTTTTTATCGTAAGGGATAATTCTTTCTGAGGGATTCAAAAGCCTCAGGATTCGCTTTCAATTGACGGGTGATGCGTTCCAACCAGCCCGGTGCAGTGTCTCCGTGCGAGCTTGTCTGAGGAAGCATAATAGGCTGCAAGGAGAACATCTGCGCGATGACATCGAGGCAAGTCTGCGAAGCATTCAGCTTCCCCTCCACAGAGTAGCCGGCGATGTGCATGGAGGCACGAAAAGCATGGCGCAACACCTCCGTATTGACATGAGGCTCATTCTCCCATGTATCGAGAATATAAGGATGGCCGCTACGCAGCAAAGCCTGCTCGTCCACTACCCCGCCTCGCGCGGCATTGATTATCAAGGCGTGAGGGCTGCATTTGGCGAGAAAAGCCTCGTCACACAAGTGATAGGTAGGATAAAGAGTTGAAGATTGAAAAGTAAGGGGAACATGGAAAGTGATAATGTCGCAATCAGCGATTTCTCCGCCGCTAAAGGGCTCGATTCCTTCGGATGTATCGAGAGAAACGCCGATATTTTTGGGCGGGTCATTGCGTAATACCCGGAACTTGCGGCGTTCAGCCATCTTCGCCACAAGAGAACCGACATGACCAACCCCGACAACACCTATCGTTGGTGCTTTCGGCAGGGGTAATTGGTTGTTGGTCCATTCATCTATAGCTTCCTCTACATAGTTGCAAACAGCTTGTGCATTGCATCCCGGACAAGCAGTCCAACGGATACCATGCGACTCACAGTAGGACGTGTCTATATGATCAAAACCGATCGTAGCCGTACAGACCAGACGTACCGAAGAACCGGAAAGGAGCGCTTCGTTCACTTGCGTGCGCGTGCGCACAATAAGCACATCCGCATCGTGAACAGCACAAGCATTGATTTCTTCCGATTCCAACGGGAAAATTTCGATGTTAGGCCATTCTCTGCGAATAGCATCCGCTATAAATGGAATATGGGAGTCGATGACGACCTTCATCCCTAAACTCAAAACATTAATACTTGATATTATCTATCAAGCGTACAGGGCCGCAATAGACAGTGATACATCCGATAGCATGATTGAACGTATCGGTAGGCATAAGTGTTGTCTGATCCACAATCTCGTAATACTCGACTTCCAGTCCGTCAACGGCATTAATGGTGTCAATGACACGTTGTTGCACTTCGGCCACTGTAGCCGATTTTGCCCATTTCAACGACTCAAAAAGCGTGCGGGAGATGGCGAGAGCCGTCTGCTTCTCGGCAGCAGAGAGTCGTTCGTTACGGCTGGAGAGAGCCAATCCGGACTCTTCTCGTACAATAGGACAATCAATGATTTTGAGATCTCCGAACGTACCAGCCATGGAACTGCGTTCCACCATGTGATGGATAATGGCGAGTTGTTGAAAATCTTTCTCGCCGAAATAACCCTTGTCGGGTTGCACGAGATAGAAAAGGCGGCTGACCACCTGTACTACGCCATTGAAATGTCCGGGACGCATCTTGCCCTCCATGACCTTGTCCAATCCGGCAAAATCAAATTCGAAAGTAGTATTCATCTCCTCGGCAGAATACATTTCCTCAGGCGTAGGTGCAAAGACGAAATGAGCTCCGATAGTACTGAGTAATTCAGCATCGCGCTGGATATTACGCGGATACTTGGCAAGATCCTCTTTGTTGTTGAACTGCGTAGGGTTTACGAATACAGACACTACGCATACATCGTTTTCGGACACTGCGCGACGTACCAAAGAAGCGTGTCCGGCATGCAGCGCGCCCATGGTGGGTACCAGACCGATGGTCTTCCCTGCATTTTTGCAGGCCTGAACAGCTGCCTGCAATTCTTTTTTTGTAGTAATGATTTGCATAATTGCGTTTATATAAATTTTGCGCGGCTTGGAGCCGGGCACCTTTTTCATTGCGGGCACAAAGGTACTGCTTTTTTTTGAGATATGCAAATAAAAAAGGGACTTATTCTGCTAAAGTCGAGAGAGTGGTAACCTTCCTTTGAAAGGTGGCGATAGCACGAAAATAGCACGAAACATGCATAGACCCTTCATAAAACCCACACTTAGTCGTACGTTTTTTCACATCAGAAAAAGAGAACAAAGTGAGCAGAAATAGTCAAAAATGCAGAATATTTTAATAAAAATTTATTAAAATTTGCACATGTCAATATTTTTTTGTAATTTTGCAGTGCGAAAAAGTGCATTGCCTATGAAAGAGCCAAATCGTATCCTGTTTATCTCGCAAGAGATTAGCCCTTATCTGGCAGATGAGACGCCTATCCGGTTGCTCAACCGTCAGTTGCCGGAATACTTCCAGTCTCATGGTTATGAGACCCGTACATTCATGCCTAAATTCGGTGAGATTAACGAGCGCCGCAACCAGTTGCATGAAGTAATCCGACTTTCGGGCATGAACCTGATTATAGAGGAATCCGATCATCCGCTTCTTATCAAAGTAGCTTCAATTCAATCGGCCCGTATTCAGATTTATTTCATTGACAATGATGACCTTTTCCATCGCCGCAAGGGTGTGGCTGATGAAACGGGCGTTGAGTACGCTGATAATGATGACCGCGTGATTTTTTACGCACGCGGCGTAATTGAGACGGTGAAGAAATTACGATGGACACCGGATATCATCTTATGTTCTGGCTGGATGTCCGCATTGGCTCCGCTATACCTGAAAAAGGCCTACAGCGACGAGCCGTTCTTTGCGAAATCGAAAATTGTGCTGATGTTAGACGAGAACGAATACAAGAAGCCGTTCCCTACAAATTTCACAGACAAGTTACGCATCGAAGGCATTACCAACACTGATGTTCGTTCGATAGCCGGCTTCCCTATCGGTTACGAAGAATTGATGCGTCTGGCTATTGATTTCTCGGATGCCATCGTGTATGCATCGGCAAACGTGAACCAGCGATTGGTAAACTACGCTGAGACGAAAGGCAAACCAAGTCTGCCTTATCAAGAGACAGAAGATTTGGTTGAAGTTTGCCGGCGGCAACATGAGTTTTATCAGACTTTATTAGAAAAGAATGAATAAACGCTTTGCAGGCATAGGATTATGGTTGATGCTGGCAGCATGCTTCATGACGGCATGTAAGGATGACTCATCGAGCGCCGGCAGAGCAGTGTTGAATCCAGAAGATGCCATCGTGGTGATGGCTGACACATTCCCTTTGACCTCGATAGTAGAAAACAGCGGATCTATCATATCACAATCCGATTCGTGTCTATTAGGCGAGATAGAGACGGATTACGGGCTGCTACGTGCATCAATACTGGCGCAATTGGCTTGCCCTGAGGGTTACACTTATCCTGCGGGGGCGACCATCGACTCGATATGTCTGTATTTATATTACTCCAGTTGGGTAGGTGACGCTTATTCTCCCTTGGCCATCAATGTATATATGATGGACAAGAAGACATTCTCATACTACGGCACGTATCCAACGGATCTGAAGATTGAAGATTACTGCTCGCGCGACAAATCCATCCTGACCAACCGCCGGATTGTGGTAGCCTCCGAGAAACTTGATTCGGTACAAGATGAGGACGGAAAATATGTACCTATGTTGCGCATGCGCGTGAACGATGATTTCAAGGATTATTTCTGGTCCATCCAGTCTTTCGAGAACCAGGAGACGTTTAATCAGGTATTCAAAGGTCTGCTTATCGAGAGTTCTTTCGGTTCATCTACGATGCTCAACGTGTCGGATATTGCTTTAGGCGTATTCTATAGTTTCACCTATTCGAAAGCCGGGCGAGATACCACCGTCCATGACATGAAGCCTTTCTATGCCAATTCGGAGGTGCGCAGCGTTAACCATTTGCACTATCAAGATAAAGAAGCATTGGTAGAAGAATTGCAAAAAGACTCTGACACCTATAATTATATTATCGCGCCTGCGGGCGTGCACACGCGTATTACGTTCCCTATGGGTCGTATTGCCGATTCTATCATGAAACACATGGTAGATAGCGACCGCATCACTAAACGGCCTTACGTCAACAAAGCCCAAGTGAATATCGCCGTAGAGAATGTATTTCAGGGTTCGTCATCCGATATCACGCGCGATACATGGCTACAGCCGGCGAAATATATGCTGTTGGTAAAAGAGGAGAGTGCAACCCGTTTCTTTGCTAAGCGTGAGTTGCCATCCGATACTTGCGCGTTGCTCAGTTCGCTCATACAAGGCACGGACTCGGCAGGAAACAACATCTATTACTATAGTTATGACATGTCGGATTTTCTGACCAACCAGTTGCGTCAAGATTCTTTAGACGAGGATTTGGATATGCTCTTAATACCGGTAACGGTGAATGAAGGCGTTACCGGTATAACGGCTTCAGCCTATTCTTCCGTACGGCAGCAAGAGTCCATGTCAGCTACCATGATACGATCTGCGAAGAACGGTATGAAGTTTGAAATCGTTTATTGCGGTTTCTCTATCCCTAAGACTTCACAAGAATAAAAAAAACGCGGTTTCTACACCGCGTTTTTTAGTCTGTATAAGTCCGCTTTCTCAAGCTTTTCTTGCGCGAAGGCCTTTGTCACTGTGAAAGTCTGCGGGACCGTTTCTAAGTATTTATGGTTCGGCAACTCAAACATCACATCCATCATCACTGTTTCCATCAATCCGCGTAACCCGCGCGCGCCTAACTTGTACTCAAGCGCCTTGTCAACAATATAATCCAAGGCATCGTCATCGAAACTGAGCGTTATATTATCCATCGCCAGCAGTTTCTTATATTGCTTGGTAAGAGCGTTCTTTGGTTGCGTAAGGATGTTGCGCAAAGCTTCTTTGTTTAGCGGCTCAAGATACGTAAGTACCGGCAGACGACCGATTATCTCAGGTATCAATCCGTAGGACTTCAGATCTTGCGGCGCTATGTATTGCAACAGGTTGTTCTTGTCTATCTTAGCCGCTTTTTCCTGAGCTGCAAAACCGACTGTCTGGGCATTCATCCGCTGCGAGATCTTACGCTCAATACCATCGAAAGCTCCTCCGCAAATAAAGAGGATATTTTTCGTATCTACCTGGATTAGTTCCTGTTCGGGATGCTTGCGTCCACCTTGTGGCGGTACGTTCACGATTGATCCCTCCAGCATCTTTAGCAGGCTCTGTTGCACACCTTCTCCACTCACATCACGTGTAATAGACGGGTTCTCGGACTTACGGGCAATCTTATCCACCTCATCAAGGAAGACGATACCTCTTTGCGCTTTCGCTACATCATAGTTAGCATCTTGCAACAGACGCACAAGCAGTGTCTCTACGTCTTCACCTACATAACCCGCCTGAGTCAATGCAGTTGCGTCACCGATGGCGAATGGCACTTTGAGCATCTTCGCAATAGTGCGCGCGAGAAGAGTCTTTCCCGTGCCGGTAGAACCGACCAAGAGAATATTGCTCTTCTCTATCTCGACGTCATCGTTGGTAATCTCCTGCAGCAGACGCTTGTAGTGATTATACACGGCTACGGAGAGAAAACGCTTGGCATTGTCCTGACCAATGACATATTGGTCCAAAAACTCCTTGATTTCCTGCGGTGTAGGCAGCGTCTCTAATGAAAGCCCTTGGTCATTCGCCTGTTTATTCTTCGGATTCGCCATCACCATCCGATGCCCGGACTCAATGCACTCATCACAGATGAGCACATTTTCTTGTAAGCCCGTGTACATCGTAGGCATAGTACGACCGCAGAAACTACATGTCAGTTGTTGGGTATTGCGTTTTCCCATTAGTCTTTATGGATATACAACTTATCGATCATGCCGTACTCTAATGCCTCATGCGCCGTCATCCAATGGTCGCGATCTGCGTCCTGGCGTATCTGCTCAATGGCTTTGCCGGAATGATCCGAGATAATCTGATAAAGTTCTTCTTTCAGTTTGAGGATCTCTTTGGCCGTGATCTCTATATCACTTGCCTGCCCCTGAATACCTCCAAGTGGCTGATGAATCATCACGCGGCTATGCGGCAGTGCAGCGCGCATACCTTTTTCACCGGCTACCAGTAATACTGCTCCCATGGAAGCAGCCAGCCCCGTGCAGATAGTTGCTACCCGCGCCTTGACAAACTGCATCGTATCATAGATACCCAAGCCGGCATATACCGAACCACCCGGCGTATTCAGATACAGGTTGATGTCACGCTCGCTATCCACGGAGTCCAAATAGAGCAACTGCGCCTGGATGACATTCGCTGTGTAGTCATTTACCTCGGTGCCGAGGAAGATCACACGGTCCATCATCAAACGGCTGAAGACATCCATTTGCGTCACATTCAGTTGACGCTCTTCGAGGATAGTGGGTGATATATATCCGCCGCTCGCGCGGGTCTCATCCATGCTGCGGGACATGATATTCTCGACATGCATGGAGTTAAGACCCTGCGAAACAGCAAATTTCAGAAAGTCATTTTTCATTTTTTCTCAGCTTTCTCCGCTGCGCGCTTTGCCTGCGCACGCTGAATATCATATGCAATCGGCGAAGCGATGAACACAGACGAATAGGTACCTACAATCACACCTACCAAGAGTGCGAATACGAAGCCCTGGATAGTCTCGCCACCGAAGATGAAGATAGCAAGGAGGACAACGAATGTACTCATAGAGGTCGAGAAGGTACGGCTGAGCGTGTTGTTCAAAGCGTCGTTGATATTGACCTTCTTCTCGCGTTTCGGATAGAGTTTGTTGTACTCGCGTACACGGTCGAAGATAACCACGGTATCGTTGATCGAATAACCGATAACGGTCAGGATAGCCGCGATGAAGGCCTGGTCAATCTCCATGGAGAAAGGCATGATCTTCCAGAGGATAGCGTACAGACCGAGCACGATAACGGTATCGTGGGCAAGAGCTGTCAGGGCGCCTACCGAGTATGCGAAGTTACGGAACCGCAAGAGGATATAGAGGAAGATGACCAACAAAGCAGCGAGGACAGCCCATACAGCACTAGTAGTGATATCATCGGCGATAGCCGGACCTACCTTCTGGCTCTGCATGATACCTACTGCTGCGTTCGACTCGGTGGAGCGGAAATCATCGAAGGTGATATTGTCGCTCAGGAACGGTTTGCAGCCCTCATAGAGCAATGCCTCGATAGCCTCGTCTGCCTCAGCGTTGTCCTCGTGGATACGGTAGTTGGTAGAGATACGAACCTGGTTAGCGTCGTTACCATAGGTGATCACATTGAGCGAGAAGAGCTCACCGTCCTCCAGGGTAGCCGAGAAAGTCTTATCGAGGCTCTCGCGTACGTCCTGGGTGCTGATATTCCGGTCGAAACGAACGACATAGTTACGTCCTCCGGAGAAGTCGATACCGAGGTTCAGTTTACCGAAGATATGCGGTTCCAGACCGAGGATAGCGAAGATCACCACTGCACCGGACAGGCAGTAAGCCCACTTGCGGGCAGCCACGAAATCGAAATGTACGTTCTGGAGGAAGTTCTTCATCAGTTTGGTGGTGAAGGACAGTTCCTTGGCATTGTCCTTGCTGGCATAATCCTCGAGCAACAGACGGGTGATGAACACAGCCGTGAGGAACGAAGAGATGATACCGATCATGTATGTAACAGCGAAGCCCTTGATAGGACCTGTACCGAAGATAGCGAGGATGGCACCGGTGAGGAAGGAGGTGACATTCGCATCGATAATAGCGGAGATAGCACCCTTGAAACCGTCCTCAATCGCTTTGCGCATGCCTTTTCCGCTGCGCAACTCCTCGCGGATACGCTCATAAATCAGCACGTTGGCATCCACCGCGGTACCCATCGTCAAGACGATACCGGCAATACCCGGCAGGGTCAGAACGGCAGAGAAGGAAGCCAGAATACCCAACAGCAGGAAGACATTGCACAGCAATGCTGCGTCGGCAATCAGACCCGGAATCCAGCCATAGTAGAAGACCATGTAGATCAGGATCAGGCAGAAACCGAGTACGAAGGACCAGAGACCCGATTGAATCGCCTCACGACCCAGCGAAGGACCAACCACGCTCTCCTCGATGATACGAGCCGGAGCCGGCATCTTACCGGATTTGAGGGTGTTAGCCAAGTCTTTCGCCTCTTCTACGGTGAAGTGACCGGTGATCTGACTGTTACCGCCGGCAATCTCATTTTGTACGGTCGGGAACGAATATACATAGCCATCCAATACGATAGCTACCGACTTGCCGATGTTGTCTTTGGTGATACGCTGCCATGCCTTCGCACCCTCAGCGTTCATCGACATGGATACATTCGCGTATGCGCTGAACTGCGAGAAGTCTGCGCGTGCGTCGGTGATCACGTCGCCTTCAAGTGAAGCACGACCGTCACGTTGTGCTTTCAGCGCTACGATTTGATAGTACGCATTCGCCTCATCAATAGCTTTTACCGTCCAGAAGAAACGCACGTCACGCGGCAGAACAGCCTTTGCAATCTGCGAGTTGAGCATTGCGTTTACCTTTGCGGTGTCCGTATAGTGCACCGTTCCTACCACCGGACCACGATAAGCCTGACCTGCCTGGTTTACAGACGGATTAAGAACAGCGAACAGGGGGTTATTCTTTTTATACTCAGCGAGTTGGGCAGCTTGGTCTGCCTCTGCAGCCAACGAATCGGCACCGAGGTTATCTACGAGCTCTGCGAGTTCGTCACCCTCTGCCTTCGGAGCCTCAACCTTTTGAACGGCATCGCTGGCTTGCTCCGGTTCTAAACCGGCTTCTGCTTGTGCACCGGCTGCGAACTCACGGTTAATCTGTGCGAGGATAGGAAGCAACTCCGAAGCCTCGTAGGTCTCCCAGAACTCAAGGTTAGCCGAACCCTGGAGGAGTTTACGTACACGCTCCGGCTCCTTGATACCCGGCAGCTCGATCAGGATACGTCCCGGTTGGGAGAGTTTCTGAATGTTCGGTTGTACAACACCGAAACGGTCAATACGCGTACGGAGTACGTTGAAGGAGTTCTGGATAGCGCCATCCACTTCTTCGCGAATCACTTTCTCCACCTCTGCATTGGTCGAGTTAAGCGTCACTTTGTCCTTCAACTCGAAGGTCGAGAAGATCGAAGCCAGTTGACCTTCCGGATCTACTTCTTTGTACGACTCGATAAAGAGTGTTACAAAATCCGTTCCACTCGTTTTCTGTTTCTGCTTAGCCGCAGCCAACGCTGCCTTGTAGTTCGGCGTCTCGTTATGACCACTCAACGCATCGAGAATGTCCGGAACAGACACCTCCATCGTCACGTTCATACCTCCCTTGAGGTCAAGACCCAAGTTGATCTCTTTCTCACGGCACTCTTTGAGCGTGTAGCCAAACCACACTTTCTTTGCTGCAATCGAATCCAAGTACTGGTACTCTTTTACTGCATCACCTGCTGCATACTCTTTAGCGGCTTTGTCATAATGACTCGTCACCAAAGAGAACGACAGATAGAACGCACATACCAATGCAAGGCACACAGCCAAAATTCTAACAAGTCCTTTGTTTTGCATAATTGTTTTTTGTTATTTGTTATGTTAATTTTATGCTTTGTTGCTCTTTTATCGCGCACGCGCAAAACATGTGTGCTTGTGCACGCCACAGAAAAAGCGTGCAAAGATACAGAAAAAAAATGACATACGCAAGCGCGCATGTCACTTTTCCCTATTTTTTTTGGATTTTTAGCCCTTTTTGGCTCTTTATCGCCTATAATTCTCCCATTTTGTATTCCGCATGTCGCCCGATTTGAGGAATTCTTCATGCATCGCGAAAGCACAAGAGAGTTCATGCTGGGTCTGACCATGCTTGGCAATCTTGAGATAGTCACGCAGCATTTCTTTATATTCCGGAGCGACACAGTTGTTGATGATCTCTTCAGCTCGCTGACGCGGACTCTTGCCGCGCAGATCGGCCACACCCTGCTCGGTCACAATGACTTTGACGGAGTGCTCGGAATGGTCAAGGTGGGTTACCATCGGCACAATGGACGAGATAGCGCCGTTCTTCGCAGTAGATGCGGTAGTGAAGATAGAGATATACGCGTTGCGGGCAAAGTCGCCACTGCCGCCGATACCGTTCATCATCTTCGTTCCGCATACATGCGTCGAGTTGACATTTCCGTAAATATCAGCCTCAAGCGCCGTGTTGATGGCAATAAGTCCCATACGGCGGATAAGCTCCGGATTATTGGATGTCTCCTGCGGACGAAGCAAGAGTTTGTCACGGTAGAAATCGAGGTCCGCGAGTACCTCTGCCATTTTGCTCTCTACGAGACGCAGCGAGCAGCCCGAAGCGAACTTGCAATGGCCGGCCTTGATAAGGTCCACCACGCTGTCTTGCACTACCTCCGAATACATCTCAAAGGGCGGAATATGCGGGTTCTTTCCCAACTCGCCGAGCACTGCATTGGCAACATTTCCTACGCCACTCTGAATAGGCAGGAAAGAAGACGGAATGCGGCCTTCGCGCAACTCTTTCTCAAGGAACAAAGCTACGTTCTCGCCAATCTTTGCCGTCACTGCATCTACCGGCGTGAAGGCCGGAATCTCATTCGGGCGATTGGTCTTTACTACCGCTGCTATCTTCGACGGATCAACTTTGATATGATCCGAACCACAGCGGTCCGAAGGCTTATAGATAGGAATCTCCTTGCGATAAGGCGGGTCGAGCGGTTCGTACAAGTCATGCATGCCGCGCATCGAAGCAGGGAACATCTCGTTCAACTCGATGATGATCTTATCCGCCAGACGGCAGATAGTGGGCATAATACCTACTCCGGCTGCCGGAACAATCACACCGTCTTCACCTACGTACGATGCCTCGATGATGGCGAACTTGGGTTTGGGTAGGAAGCCATAACGCAGATCTTGCGCCATGTGGCTCAGGTGCATGTCGAAATAGTGAGTACCCTCTGCGTTGATTTCCTCGCGCATCGACTTGTTTGACTGATAAGGCGTGCGGAACTCCACGGCGTGAGCACGCGCCAAAGCGCCGTCACAACTGTCTCCCATCGAAGCACCTGTTTCCAAACCTACACGGAAAGGTTTACCCTCTGCGTGCAATTTCTCCGCGCGTTGCGCTAATGCAAAAGGAACCGCCTTAGGCACTCCCGTGGCCGTAAAACCACCCATGCCTAAGACGTCACCATTTTGTATCAATTCAGCAGCTTGTTCAGCTGTCATGAAAGGTAAAGCCATAATTACTCTGCTTTGCCGTCGGAACCGAGGACGTTGATGATTTTATGTTTGTAGAGCTCGGTCATCAGGTCGCGAGCAGGACCGCAGTATTTACGAGGATCAAACTCACCCGGCTTTTCAGCCAGCACTTTACGAACCGCTGCGGTGAAGGCCAGACGGCTGTCGGAGTCGATGTTGATCTTGCAAACAGCGCTCTTGGCTGCCTTGCGAAGCTGCTCCTCAGGAATGCCTACTGCGTCAGGCAGTTTGCCACCGTACTGGTTAATCATGTCCACATATTCCTGTGGAACGGAAGACGAGCCGTGGAGAACGATCGGGAAGCCCGGCAATTGCTCCATTACGGCGTCCAATACGTCGAATGCCAAGGGCGGCGGAACAAGACGACCCGTCTTCGGATCACGGGTGCACTGCTCCGGAGTGAACTTGTATGCTCCGTGGCTCGTACCAATCGAAATAGCCAGAGAGTCACAACCCGAACGGGTAGCGAAATCTACTACCTCTTCCGGCTTCGTATAGTGGCTGACAGCAGACGAAACCTCATCCTCTACACCTGCCAATACACCCAGCTCTGCCTCTACGGTTACATCATATTGATGCGCGTAATCCACTACTTTCTTCGTCAACGCGATATTCTCCTCATAAGGCAGCGAAGAAGCATCAATCATCACACTCGAGAAACCGAAATCAACACAGCTCTTGCAAAGCTCGAAGCTGTCTCCGTGGTCGAGGTGCAAACAGATTTGAGGATGCTCCCATCCTAACTCTTTTGCGTACTCCACTGCTCCCTGAGCCATATATCGCAACAACGTCTGGTTCGCATAATTACGCGCACCCTTCGATACCTGAAGAATCACCGGGCTCTTGGTCTCTGCCGATGCCTTGATGATTGCTTGCAACTGCTCCATGTTGTTAAAGTTAAATGCAGGGATGGCATAACCTCCCTTGATAGCCTTGGCGAACATCTCACGGGTGTTCACCAAACCCAATTCCTTGTAACTTACCATAATCTATTAAATTTTATTTTTTTTATTTTGTCATTAATTCTTTCACTCTTTCACTCTTTATTCACGCCAGAATTCCGCGGCATGATGACCCTTAATCAGCACATGGTGGTTCGCAATCGGCGAAGTCAACAGATATTGGCTTACTATCGGAGTCGATTGAATCCATACCTGAGTACGGCATAGATTCTTCTCATATTGACAGCGTGTAACTTGCACATTTACTGCCAATAAGCGCTGCATGTCATGACTCAGTTTCACCAAGGTATAATCGCCTGCAGGCACCTCTCCGTGAATGGCTACACCTATACCTGACTCGAAATGCGTAGTGAACTCATGCTTCTCGGTCATGCTCAACGCTATCGTACATTTCGCCAGCAGAATCTGACCATCCGACTGAATACGAGCGGGATTAGCCATCCAACCCGGCTCACCCGTCAACTTCTTGCATGCCATCATCGTCAGCAATACCGGAATATCACTCTCGCAGCCTGCCGGAATACCTTCGTCATTCAACTTGCTGACAGCTAAACAACCCGTGTTCTTGATAGTCTTGAACAGGTCAAAACAACGAACAGTGATACCATCCAGATGGTTCTTCTTGATAATCTCTTTCAAGCGCTCGTAGATAGCCTCAGCTCCCTTCATGCCAGGATCTACCTCACCCAAACTCGATATCTCCGTGAACGGGATATCTATCAACTCGCAGTTCATCGCGCGGAGCACTTCCTTGTAATCTACATTCGACGCAATCAACCAATCCGAAGACGCACCTACTACGCCAAGACGCAAGATCCGGTCGCTATGCAGCACTTTCTCCAACGGAGTACGGGTCAGTGAATCCGTCTCGCTCGGATCCGGGAAAATAGTGTCGTTCTCATGCATCATGATCTTAGCCAATCCGTTGCGCTGACGAATAAAACTCAAAATCTCCAAGGCCGCCGGAAGCGAGTTACTGAACTCACTCACCATTAGATATATAGGACGTTTCAGATCTACTTTCTTCTCGCGAATAAGATCTACGAACTGAGCCTCTGTTCCACCTGACAGTACGGCTATTACTTGATTTTCCTCAATAAAAGAATCCGAAATCTTGAAGGGCATTCCGGACACCTCGGTATGGAGGTGTGAGCATAAAGTGTATAACATGGTTGTATGTTGTTTGTTGTATTTTTTACAAATTGCGCTGCAAAATTACTACAAAAATTTGGAATATACAAGAGTTTTGGCAAATAAAATGTAAATTTATTTATATTTTATGGGTAAAGGCTTGTTGTTCGCACAAAGATACGAGATAATCGTGCCCTTGTGGCTAAGAACTAATTTCGGATGGAAACCACTTGTGGGGCGTGCAGAAATTACTATTCCTTTTTCACACGAAATGAGTAATATTTCTGTCCGAAATAGCTTATTACCACCGTGATGGCCGTAATGAACATCTTACTCGGCGTCGGGTACCAACCCCATACTTCTACGCATAACTTGAGACCGAAATAGTTCACCGCCAGATTGATAGCTACAATCGTTATATACCGCATCAACTGGCGCGCACCGTGTAAATCCGATTGCGTGAAGGTCACATATTTCTGCAGCAAAAATCCCGTAAACAGCGTAATCGGAAAGACAATACACAGCGTCGCTATATGCGGCGTTATCACTTGCTCAAATGAGAAAATAGGAAAATAAGAAAATGATAAAATTACATTGTCATGTCCGATTACAAAGTTATAAATCAGAAAATAAAGCACCCAGTCGAGCACCATGTTTCCTCCGCCGCACGCCGCGTACCGGAATACCTGTTCCGGCATGATCTTCCGGAAAGGCACATAAAAGAAATCAATGATTTTGGTTATCAGTTTTGCCAGCTTATTCATCATTCAAAACCTTTGCGGCTGCAAAGACTAGGTGTTTCCGTTAAGCGGAAAAACCGCTACAGGGAAAAGGCCAAACCTTTGCGGGTGCAAAGGTACTATTTTTTTTTGAAATGTGCAAACTTTTGAGCACTTTTGTGCATTTTCTTGCTTTTAGGACTCGCGGTGTAGGCATGGAGGATTGCCTTGACTTGGCAATCCGAACGGGAGGAGCCGCGGGGAGCGAAGCTCCGACCATAGACTTATTGGTTATCCTGTATCATCCCTCGTCTTTGTATCACGATGCTCAAGGCTACAAACGCCGAGGGCATGCCCGATACAGGATAAATGCGGATGTGGCCCCTGCGGAATGTTTTTTCTTAGAATTACGCGGGATATTATCCCGCATGAGGTTTCCTTTGGGCTATTAATGGGGGGCTTTGTCTATTTTGCCGATTATTAATCGGCGTCCTTTGTCCATTAGCCCGGCATTGTATGCCTGTTTACGTCGTTCGTTGTCGCGGATGCTATCCGCCTTCTCTTTTCCACGGAGGTTCCACCTTATCCCAAAGGGTGCTCAATGGGTGCTGAAAGGGTGATCAAAGGCTCCTCGGCCCAAGATCACCCTAACCTCATTCCAATATCCTTCCTACAGCTCTACCTAACCATCTTTCCTTGAGTGTGTTGCTCTGTATCAGCTACATCCGTAGAGTAGTTTTTCCCATCAGCAGCTGGCAATTTCAGTTGCTTACAATTTGTAATCAACTCATTTGCACCTTCTTGTTTAAGGCGTTTCTTAAGTACAGCCCAATAGGTACTTGCACCGCGCGCATCAGGCTGGTCAGTTAATACACCAACGACATCAGTAACAGAAAAATAGTATTTCTGTTCCTCGTCATCCCATACGATGCGTACTTGCTTGTCGTCAAATGCTTGTATTTTTAGTTCACGAGACATGTATTAAACGATTTTGCGGCACAAAAGTACTGCTTTTTTCTCAATTATGCAAGTTTTTTCCTTAAAAATTTGGTCATTTCAAAAAAAAGCAGTACTTTTGCAGCCGCAAAAGCCCGGAAGGGTCCCCTATACATATTTTTTTACGGGGGAAAGTTTAACTAAATGAACACCATCTATGGACGACTATCACGCGGACAATGCAACAAGTACATGCCAAAAAATTTCTGGGGCAGCACTTCTTGACGGACCTGAACGTCGCCCGCAGAATTGCTGAGACCATCACATCGGGACGAACCATCGAAATCGGACCCGGTATGGGTGTTTTAACCCAATATCTCCTTAAAAATACGCAAATAAACCTTTCCGCGATCGAGATAGACCGCGAGTCCGTTGCGTATCTCAAAGAATGGTACCCCGAACTCCATCTCGTTGAAGGAGACTTCCTCAAACTCGACTTGAATACCATCGTGCCGGATGGCGAATTCAACGTCATCGGCAATTATCCCTATAACATCTCCTCGCAGATTTTCTTTAAAGTGCTGGAGTACAAGGACCGCATTCCTGTTTGCTCGGGTATGATCCAGAAAGAAGTAGCCGAGCGGATTGCCTCCAAACCAGGCAAGAAAGCCTACGGCATCCTCTCCGTACTGCTCCAAGCCTATTATGATATAGAATACTTGTTTACTGTAGATGAGCATGTGTTCAACCCGCCGCCTAAAGTCAAATCCGCCGTAATACGAATGACCCGAAACCGGCGACGAAGGCTTGAATGCAATGAAACGCTCTTTAAAACGGTCGTCAAAACTGCCTTTAACCAGCGACGAAAACAGATGCGCAATTCTCTTCAACAGCTGGTAGGAAAGGGTAACCCAATCCTTGAAGAGAATATTTTCACAATGCGCCCCGAACAGCTGACTGTTGAACAATTTATCGAATTAACCGCTTTAATAGAAAAAAATCATGTCTGAAATCAAGATATTCTATAAAGATAAGGAGAAAATAAAAGTAGCACGCGCTATCTCCGCACTCAAAGAGATTGACAAGAAAGATATCATCTGGATCGACCTGCTCGATGTTTCCGATAAAACCGAGGATACACTCGAGGGATTCCTCAAAATAGATATCCAGGAAGATGAAGAGATGGAAGAAATCGAGCTCTCGTCACGTTATATCCAGACGGACGATTCGATTGTCGCCAACTCCAACTTCCTGAAGAAGAACTTTGAGATGGAGCCGGTGAACTTTATCATCAAAAACTCCATCCTCGTCTCTATTCGCGATAACGAACTCGATACCTTCAACGAGACATTCAAAAAACTCTTTGTGAACACCCGTAATTTTCCGACGGGCTATCATGTGCTCGTGGCGCTCTTCGAGACGCGAGTGGAAAAGGATGCCGACTTGATCGAGGATACCACCGACATGATTACCGAACTCTCACAGCAAATCAACGCCGAGTCGGATCACGTCAATGAAGATTTGCTCGTACAAATCAAGGACTTGCAGGAAAAAGTAACCATTATCCGTCAGAACATCATGGATAAACAGCGGGTTATCTCCAACATCCTCAAATGCGACTTCTTCCCCGAAGAACTCTACCCGCGTCTGACGATGATTATCAAGGATATCAACTCGCTTTTTGACTACACCCGTTTCGGTTTTGACCGTCTCGACTACCTCCAGGATACCTTCCTCGGTTTGGTTAACATCGAGCAGAACCGCATCATAAAGATCTTCACGGTCATCAACATCATCTTCCTGCCGCCTACACTCATCGGCAGCCTCTACGGAATGAACTTCGACTTCATGCCCGAATTGCACTGGAGACTCGGTTATCTATTTGCGCTCGGACTGATGATTATGTCGGTTGTGGTTATCTTGTTGATTTTCAGATTGAAAAAATGGTTATAAACATATTGTTAACAATCGTTTTGATACACAGTATATAACTTGTTCCACGTTGCATTTATCAAAACATACTACAATCTTATAACTTTTATTTTTCAGCCTAATAAAATATATTTCAATTAATTAGAAAACTTATTTACAATTTTAACACCTATTCATATTCATGGATTTAGAAAAAAAAGAATATATAAATAAAATTAAATCCTTAGCCCGTGAAAAGAATGCCGTCATATTCGCGCACTATTACACACGGCCGGAGATTCAGGAGATTGCAGATTTCATAGGTGATTCTCTCGCGCTGGCGCAACAGGCTACGCGCGTGCAGGCGGATATATTAGTAATGTGTGGCGTGCATTTTATGGGAGAGACGATGAAGATCCTCTGTCCGGATAAAAAAGTCCTTATCCCTGATATGAATGCCGGCTGTTCACTCGCGGATAGCTGCAAAGCGGAAGACCTGCAGCAATTCATCAATCATCAATCAGCAACCAGCAATGATAAGCCGATTGTTGTTTCGTACGTCAATACAACCGCCGAAGTGAAGGCTTTGACCGATGTAGTGGTCACTTCGTCAAATGCCAGGAAGATTGTAGATCAGTTGCCTAAAGACGCGAAGATCATCTTCGGACCGGATCATAACCTCGGTTCCTATATCAATTCTGTCACGGGACGTAATATGATTCTCTGGAACGGCGCCTGCCACGTACACAGCCGTTTCTCGCTCGAAGCCCTTTTACAACTCAAAGCCCAAAACCCCGGTGTGGAAGTGCTCGCTCATCCGGAATGTAAAGCGCCTATCCTTGCCCAGAGTGACGTTATCGGTTCTACCAAAGCTCTACTCGACCACACTGTCAAATCACCTGCGAAGCGTTTTATCATCGCTACCGAATCAGGTATTCTCTTCGAAATGAAGCGCGCGTGTCCCGATAAGGAGTTTATACCCGTGCCGCCCGAAGTAACAGAAGGCATCGGTTGTTCCTGCAACGAGTGTGAGTACATGCGCATGAACACGCTTGAGAAAGTGTATAACTGTCTCCTCCGCGAAACACCCGAGATCCGGGTACCGAAAGAGACTGCATCGAAAGCCATCTCTTCCATTAGTAAGATGTTGGAGATGAGTAAATAATTATGTTTAAAAAAATTCTTATTCAACAAAGAATCCGTTTCCGTCAGTTCAGCCACAAGGCCTATGCTGCCTTCCGTTCTCTTCACCGCGAGGTGACGATCGGACATGTGGCGGCGTATATGACGGATTTGGAGATGCTCAAAAGCGGTAAATCTATAGCCGTCTCGGCTCTGCTGCTTTTCTCTGGCATCGCCGCGATGGAAGCCGATGATGGCGTCCCTAAGGATTCTGTTCCCTTAGAAGCCCGACAACTTAGTCTTCAGGAGGTGTTGGTCGTTTCTCACAAAGCTGAAGTTCAATCGGAAGCCTACCGGCTGATCACGCAGATTTCCTATGCCGAGATAGAGGCTCTGCCCGTTCAGACTGTCGCGGATATTTTGCAATATCTGCCAGGGTTGGATGTCCGCACGCGAGGCGCTAATGGCGCGCAGGCCGATATAAGCATGCGCGGAGGGACATTCGACCAGGTCTTGGTCCTTCTTAATGGCATTCCACTGTCGGATTTTCATACCGGACATTATGCGCTTAACATCCCCGTTTCTACGGAAATGATTGAGCGCGTTGAAGTGATGCAGGGTACGTCCGCTAATCTACATGGCGCCTTCTCCGGAGCTGTCAATATCGTCACAAGGCATACACAGGGGATAGCCTTCAAACTCACCGCCGGAATGAACGGCCTGGTCAATCCCGAAATGGCGGCTTCTTGGCAAGTTCCTTTAGCCGGTAACCATTCGCCTTTAACCTTTAATCTCTCTGCCGAATACAGCCGCGCAGAAGGATATTATGCGCCCAACCCGACTCAGAAAGAGGCAACGGCTTGCCGCAACTCCGATTTTCAATTGGCGAACATCTATTTTCAGACGCGCTGGGAAGGACTCGATGTGCAAGCCGGAGCACAATGGAAAGACGCCGGACTCGGGATGGGCTATGGCTTCGGCTCCCAAGATCAGTTTGACGCTACGCGTACTGCCTTCGGTTCCGCCAAGTATAACCATCGCTGGGGAGCATGGCACCTGGAAGCTCAGGCTGCCTATAGGGCTAACTATGACCGCTATGAATGGCATCGCGGACACCGGCTCTATGGCAATTTCCATTTCGCACAAACAGCCTCAGCGGCACTCTCCGCCGGTTATGCCTCACGCATAGGAACAACTGCCTTTGGTGTAAGCGTCCGGAACGAAAACATGCACTCGACCAACCTCGGCGATACAATCAATCCCAATGGCCAGGTACCTAATGTAGAAGGATTTCCGCTATCCGAAGTGCGCGTGCTCGATCTCGTTAAAGGAGGAAACCGCTTTCATACCAACTACTATGCCGAGCAGACTTTCTATTATGCAGGCCTGTCCGCTTCTGTCGGTATCAACGGCACGTATAATACGCGTTTCGGACATCACCTCGGAGGAGGAGCAAACATAGGCTATGAATTTAAAAAAGCCGGTACGATTTATGCGAACGCCAACCGCTCACTCCGAATGCCGACCTTCACGGACCTGTACTACAACGCCGGAAACCAATTCGGAAACCGTAACCTCAAACCCGAAGAAGCATGGCTGCTCTCCGTCGGATATAAAGGAGAATGGAAATTCGGAAATCTCCAATCTCCAATCTCCAATCTCCAATCGGATAAAGGCTCTCTCTCTTGGTCCGCCGACTGGTATTATCGTTGGGGAAAGAATATCATCGATTGGGTCTATGTCGCAGAAGATACCAAGCGACCCTTCCATGCCGGGAACCAGCAACAGGTCAATGCTACGGGTGTGGAAATATCGGTCGCTTATCAACTCAATGAATGGCTCCGTTGTCTCTCGGTTGATTACGCTTATACCTATCTCGATTTGGATCTCAAACAAGCCGGTTCGCGCTACTTGGATTATTTGAGCCATAAACTCGTCATTCATCTCGAGCACGGCATCTACAAAGGATTAGGTGCCTCTTGGACAATCCGCTTCCAGAAACGCGAAGGACAGTATAATGATGCCGAAGGACAAGTGAACGATTATCAGCCTGTATGGCTCTTCGACGGTTCGCTTTTCTGGCAAAACAAATACCTACGCATCGCTGCCGAGTGCACCAACATAACCAATACACGCTATTACGACTACGGCGGTATCCTCCAACCCGGCGCCTGGGCAAAAATAAGCATCAAAGCAAAACTTTAAGCACGATCGGCAGGTGGTCCGAAAAACCATCTTTCTGATAGCGATAACCGTTAAACGTCCGCTTGGGCTTCAAGTCCAGATATTTCTTATCCGGTTCTTGAATCCAGGCGGCGTTGTATATCTTCACTTCGCTGATACTATCCAAGGCCGGAGAAGTGTAAAACTGATCCAGACAACTCCATCGACCCTGGTACTTGTGCGTGCCTCTTTGATTCTTTAACTCTTTAATTCTTTCATTCTTTAACTCCTTCATCCTGTTTCTCATTCCCCTTATATCCTCTTCCGGCTCGCTGTTCATATCGCCCATCACAACAATCTTTGCCTCAGGATCTATTCCATAAACCGAATCTACTGCTTGTTGCAACACCTGCTTGGCCGCTTTCCGCTTCCACTCGCTCTCTGCTTTTCCGCCACGCTGACTCGGCAAATGGCATACAAAAAAATGAATGGTGTCACCATTCGCCTTTAACCTTTCACTTTTCACTTTTATTTTCGCGCATACGTATAGAATATCCCTTGTAATCAATTCATCTCCCCTTCCCTTTAGGGAGGGGTTAGGGGTAGGCTTTACTCTTATCGCCCTCGTGGCGATGGTATCTATACGCGACTTCTTATAGATAAGTGCAACATCTATCCCTCGCGGATCAGGACTCTCGTAATGAACAAAATCATATTCTCCGCGCCGCAACGTATTGCATAAACGCTTGACACACAACGCGTTCTCCACTTCCTGCAAACCCACTATATCCACTCCGTCCCACTCACCTATATTCGTCAGCACACGGGCGATATTCTCCACTTTCCGGTAATACCGGCTATAACTCCATCGCCGCTCCCCTTCCGGCGTCCATTCCCAATCGTCTTTCTCAATGAATATTTCCTCTAACCCACTAACCTCTAACCCACTAACCTCTAATCCACTAACCTCTAATCCACTAACCTCTAATCCCCTAACCTCTAATCCACTAACCCTTTCCACCACCGTATCATGCTTCGGATGAAACAGATTCTCCACGTTATAACTCACCACGCATAACTCTTCTGCCTGTCCTTCAGCCACGCGCAACCCCTCCGCTTGTATTCCCACCAAGCATCCCACTAATCCCAATATGAACAACAGTTGTCTCATTATTTTGTTTCCTGCTCCGCGTGATAGCGCGGAGTTATTTTTCTTTTGTTGTGCCGGATGTAATCCGGCTGTCTCCGTCCGTTTTTTCCCGCATTGTATGCGGGTCTTGTATGTTCATTCTCCGGCATTGTATGCCGGCTGTCTCCGTCCGTTTTTCCCGCATTGTATGCGGGTCTTGTATGTTCATTCCCCGGCATTGTATGCCGATTTGCTTTGTCCGTTGTGCCGATTAATATTGGCGTCCCTAGTATCCCGGTATCCTAGTTTCCTATCTCTGCCTATCTCTGCCTATCCCTGCCTATTTCTGCCTATTTCTGCCTATTCCTGCCTATTATGCCTGTTTCTTCTCTTTGAGCAATACCATCCGCACGAACACAGGAAACATCCCGTAAATTTTTTTCTCTTTCCGCCCTTCATTCAAAAACGCATCGCAACCGCCGTTAAACTGCGCATTCCATCGTTCTCTTAACTCCGCATACCTCGGATGATCTGGATGCTTGTAGATGGTACTCGCCTCGCGGCATACCTCGCTCCAGATTCTGGCCTGCCGTTCTTCCGCCTCCGTCCTTGGGCTATACTTATAATCCCGACTATTCCGGCGAAAATACTCCTGCGGCCCGACTTTTATCACGTGCCCCGAATCGTCCTTCCAGCGCTTAAAACGCATTTGCATTCCTGACTTACGCGCCAATTTCCCGCGCAAACTGTCCAACCCCGGACTCAATTCTGCTACTGCCATATTCTTTTCCTTTTTATAATGGATTATTTTTCTATTGTCTGGTAATGTTGTCCCCGCTTGCTAAATTTGTGCTTCTTCTTTTTGGTTAATCTTTAGTTCTTATTTAGTACTTTATTAGTACATATTTAGTTCATATTTGGTTCTTCAGCCTATCATCCCGATACTATTACGTAACGATTAAGCAACGTCAATCCAATGTCCTTTGTTAATTAGCCCGGGATTTTATCCCGTTTCTATGTCCATTGTCCGGCATACTATGCCGGTTCCCTTTGCGGGTGCAAAGGTACAAAAAAAATCCCACATATGCAAATATACATGGGACATTTCAGAATTATTTATGCCTTTTATTTAATTTCTTGTCCGGTTGGTGTATAGGTCTTATCTCCGCGGTCGATGAGAATCTGTGTCATACGTATAGTGTGTTATCTCATCATAATCCGCATTCACCGTCCGCATGTTGGTATATCATTTATAATATTCGATTGTCCGTTCAGTCGTGGAACCAATCCATCCTATAAAAGAATGAGTGTTGACTGATGCTTCTCGTTTCAACCAATTTCCGAAACAATCATATCGAGAGTATTTAACCTTTTCCTCATCACTCTCGATCCTATTTAGTTGCCCTTTTTTATCAACAATACATGTCTGAGAATATGTTTTGCCGTTTTTATCAAAGAATTGTTTTGTATAATCTCCATTGGGCAAATATGTGATGGTATATCTTTTTCCTGTCTTTATATTTCGTTCCTCCGTTAGTCTTCCTGTTGAATCATATGTATATAAACTCGTCAAAGAAGGTTCTCTCTCTATATATTCGCTTGCATATGTTTCAACGACTCGGCCTTGCGCATCGTACGCAATCGAATCTACCCGTGTAAGATGGTTATTGTAATACTCATGTGATGCGATTTTCTGCCCAGAGGAGTTTAAATAGATCTTACAATATGCTCCTTTAACTAAACGCTTTCTTTCATATGTATAACGCCAGCATATATTACTATCCGTATATTGGTATACATAGCTCATCCCCGGACCTTCTTCTCCATATTCTTCAGTTTTTACTATTCTTCCGATAGAATCATACCATATTATTGTTTTTTCAACATCTGATGGATCACTATTTTGACGGATAATAGTGGTTGTTTTCTTAACAGGACCATTAATCACATCATTACTAATATTGTCCACAAATTGGGCATAAAGGCTTCCTGTCAAAATGAAAGTAGAAATAAATAAAAATACATATTTTTTCATAATTATCTAGAATAAAAGATTATATCCAAATAGGAAATAGGCGATAGCCCAAATAATGCCGAGAAATATTAGCCAGACAAAAATGATAACGGATCCTATTATCCAACATTCATAAGAAGAAATAGAATCATCTTCTGATGTCCATACTATAAAATAGGCAGGAATTAAATTTATAATAGAAAAAATCCAAAATCTTGTGGTAAATACCTGTTCAAGAGTCAAACCTTTTCGTGCAATATCATTGTACACAAAAATGGCGGCATAGATACCTACAAAAAGTATGGATTTAATGATTCTTTTGATATATACGTTCATAATCATTTGTTAATGAATAAGTTGTAGCGGCAGTATTATTAATTTTCTTAATAGTCTTTATTCCATTGTTTATTTCTTTTGATGGAGAAGCCAATTTATCCGCACCTAATGTAAGTAAACCAACGACCGCGAACGAAGAAGTCTGCGCCATCAGCGGCATTGCCGCCCATATAGCCACAAGAGAGATTAATATGTACTTTTTCATACGTAACATTTGATTATTCTTGCTTTCGCAAAGAATATGTGCCAATTGGATCAAGATAACCCATTATTGAATACAGAATAGTCGGAGTCACCTCTTTCGAGAACAACTTTTTATCGTTGTGTATCTGTAGTGATAGCGTATAATATCTTTGATTTTCAGCCTTTGTTTCCTTGCCATTTAACGGCATCGAACTAAGCACAACTTCATATCCAATGGTATCTTTCATTGAATCTGATAACTTGGGTTTCACGCACCAATTACCCTCGAAGTTCCATAATGCACAAGTGTCAGCATCCATGGTTATGTTGCTATGAAAGGGAATCACTGGAACATCTTTTTCCCAGATTCTATCATATGTGTATTTGGGCACATTATGTAGCATGCATGTACCATCATCATTCAACCAAATTGTTGCCCCATCGTCAGCGACCCACTGTCCTACTAATTTAGTCGTATCGGGGAAATAAGCATTGTTCCTCTCCCAAAGACTCCATTCTATAATCTTTAATGGTCCCATGCCCCAAGCTGCTCTCACTATGATTGTGGAAAAAATTAGAGAAACAATGACCATCCATCCCAATAATCCGCCTGCTATTATTACTATTATTTTTGCTATATTTTTCATTATATGTGTTATTTTTGAGGTATGGTTTCTGTCCAAGTAAATGTTTGATTTTGATTTGCGAAATAATTAGAGGGGCCTAAACCTCTACTGAATATTCCGTCAATAATGGGAGATACTTTTTGAATATAAAAATCGCTATATCCTTTGTCGGATATTGGACGAATGAGGGATTTGACAGTCATGGGATTTGACGCCGTTATTCTTGTTTATGAAAATCATATATCTCGAAATTATCAGGGTCTCCTATAAAATTGTACAGCATAACGGGAACTATCTCATTAGATACCTTCTCGTTATGAATTTTAAATTTCAATTCATACTCTCCTTCCTCAAACCGTTTTCTATGGGGTGGTTTATTATTCAAATGAAGTACATAACCTATTGTATCATTGGTATATGAACCTGACCATTCTGAATATGCTAATACTGGTTTAATATACCAATGACCCTCAAAAGACCATACATGGCTCGTATCATTTTTACTTGGATTTCCTGAATTCGGGATAACACGTCGTACATTTTTCAATGAGCATGTGCCTTCATCATTCAGTACTATTGTTGCACTATCTTCTGCCATCCACGTACCTACCATTTTTATTGAATCGGGGCGATAGTCTCTATATTTATCCCAATGCGCAAAGATCTCCCTATTAATGAATCTGATGCATGATGTGAATGCACAAAGCATTATGCAAATAGTGCATATTTTATATAATTTCTTCATTGCTTATTTATGTGGGACTTTTTCGGAATTATTTATGATGTTTTATTTCACTTCTTGCCCGGTGAGCATATAGGTCCTATCGCCACGCTCGATGAGGATTTGTGTACCACGGATGACTTTCTTGGTTGTAGACGCAGGCTCCTCTTTGGTAATAGTTGTAGCGGAGCGGACGTAGTTAATAGTTCCAAAGATGGAATAGTTCCATTCCTCGCTGGTGAGCCAAATCTCATAGAGCCCATCTTCCGTCAATTCCACAGAGATAGACTCCGTGAAGGAAACAGGTTCTGCATTTGTACGAACTCTTGCGGCGATATTATTCACGGAAGTATAATTTAGGGTAAAGGTAACCTGTGCACCCGTGTTATTATGAACCGTAAGTTTATCACCCGTCAAAGTCGCGTATATCTGATTCGGATCCACCGGGTCCACAGTCGATGAACCCGAATCGTCCCGTGCGTATAGAGGAATAGTGTCGGTATGCTGAACATTTACGAGAAATGTATCACAAGCCCCGCTTTCTGCTTCGTACAGCAGGAAATCGCTTCGTGTGCAGCAAAGTAAAGAACTCCAACTATCAGGGTGACCGGGATAACTAAGAGGCGCCAAGATTCCCTTCACACTACCGATATGCTCAATATCATCTGAACGGTAGTCGTAACTGATACGCCTTGCCATCCTTCCGTCGGCTAATTTAATATATTCCACATTGGTTACTTTTGCGTAGGTAGGATCTTCTTCTGGAACCAGCCAGATTCCGTTTTCATTGCCTACTGTAATACTGATAGAATCTCCGACTTGTAAATCAAAGTCATAAACCAACCTCTCAACGAGTGTTCCAGCACTATCCAACGCACACCATACTTTAGCACCCGAAGAGCGGAAAAGAGCATTTTGAATTTTTTGATAGCGAGTATTATTTATTAGCGTATCAATAGGTTCGATAGAATAGTATTTAATAATAGGTTCAGGCTCTCCAGTTAATATATTGAGTACATAATGCCATCTGGTATCAGGCGGGAACATAAACTGCATGGTCCCCGGATAGAATTGATCCAATATTATATAGTGTGAGCGCATCATGCCGCAGATAGTAGCCTCTAATGGGAAATAGGGTTCCAATGCTTCTATCTGTGCCTCAATACGCGCTGAGCCGAGAGTTACCAAATAGAAAGGGACATTATCAATCATGAGCGCGGGAGATATGCACGGCGGGCATACTTCTCCTTCTTCACAAGGATCTGGCACTAATTCAACAGTGCCTCTAAACCAACCAAGATCGCCCAAGCCATTGTCATTTGGAGAATAAAAACACAATGCCTCACTCATCATCCACATACTGCTTACTATCGCAAGCACGAATGTAAAAATCACCTTCTTCATAGTAATACTTATTTTTATTTCACCTCTTGTCCTGTTAACGTGTACGTCTTACCTTCCCGCTCGATGAGGATGTGGGTGCTACGGAGGACTTTCTTCGTGGTAGAAGCAGGATCCTCTTTGGTAATAGTTGTGGCGGAGCGGACGTAGTTAATTGTTCCGAAAACGGAATAGTTCCATTCCTCGCTGGTGAGCAAAATCTCGTATATGCCATCTTCGGACAACTCGATGGAAACGGAGTCTGTGAAGGAAACAGGTTCTACATTGCTGCGAACTCGCGCAGCTACATTATTAACAGACGTATTATTTAGAGTAAATGTAACCTGTGCGCCCGTATTATTATGAACAGTAAGCACATCGCCCGTCAAAGTTGCATAAATCTGATTCGGATCAACCGGATCGACGGTCGAAGACCCCGAGTCATCCCGCGCATACAGAGGAATCGTATCTGTATGATTAGTGTTTGGATTATAATTATACTCGCAACCGTATTGTTCGCCCATAGCAGACGTATAAACCTGCTCACCGTTTTTGTAGGCGCAGAGGAGTGTGTAAACGCCTATATCAGCCGGAACAGTAGGAACAACCGCAAGTCCATAAGGTGTTTCAGGTGAACCGACACCT
>CADCBP010000001.1 GCA_902799705.1 uncultured Bacteroidales bacterium | reverse complement strand
CATTGAGGGTCGTTGTAGACGACAACGTTGATAGGCTGCAGGTGTACAATGGTGACATAAAGCCGAGCAGTACTAATTGCCCGAATCTTTTTCTAAAAAGAGTTTTTTTTCTAAGAAACTAGGACATCCTAGGTTTACCTAGGTCTTCCTAGGACTACTTAGAATCCGCGAACTTAGTTCGCTGGCGCGTGAACGCGCTTTACATTCGATCAATACGTCAACCCCATAGAGTGGGTTGTGAGGTAGAGAATATGGTTGTTGTTTTGGTTACAAAACTTAAGACTTTCAACCAGACGACTTCTCTAAACTCTCAACTTTCAACTCTAAACTATAATTAAGGTGGTTATAGCGCTGAGGTTCCCATTCCGAACAGGGTCGTTAAGCTCAGCATCGCCGATGGTACTGCACTGCGTTGTGGGAGAGTAGGTAGCCGCCACTTTGAGAGAGTTCCTTTAGGGACTCTCTTTTTTGCGTCTATACTACTCATCCACGTTGCAGTGCAGTACCAAGGGTACCGATGAGTACTGCCGCGTTGTGCCGGTGAAGCGATTGAGGCGCACCGAGAATGTCCGGTGGACATTCGAAGGAGTAAGTGCGCCGCGCGAGTTCTTGCAGCCCTCACCGTTGCCCGCACATAGAATACCTTATGGTAGCCGCCACTTTGAGAGCTCCAAGCATCAGCTTGGGGCTCTTTGTATATGTGGCGATGATGTTGCTTTTTATAGCGATATCAGCAAACTATAATCTGTGCCATCGTCTGCAATGCTATGACCGGAATGGTCTGTAGCAGCCACAACAGGCACCGCAAAATTGTTCTGACGCTCTGCCGGATGATGAAAGAAAGACGCCGTTTGCGTGAAATGAGAACTAAAAAGCCCTATCAACAGACCCACAGCGGCGGCGGCAGGCGTCGCTATCCATCCCCAGTAATGGGTGCGTTTGGGCGGAAGGGGCATCGCTTCAGGAGCCCTTGTAACAGATAGTGTTTCCGGAGACCTTGTAGTAGATAGTGTTTCCGGGGTGGAGAGACTTTTCTCCGATTGCCTGCGCAGACGACGCGCTGAAGCAGAAAGTTGGCTCTCAAAAGAGTCCGTACTCTGTACTCTGTATTCTGTATTCTTATTCATAATCTTTCAGTTTTAGTCGTAAATAATTGGTTAGTGTGTTGAGCCGCGATTTGACCGTTCCTTCCGGAATGGCGATTATTGCCGCAATCTCCGGTACGGTCAGTTCTTGTGTGAAGCGCAGCTCAAACAGCATCTGCTGCGCCTCGTTCAAAAGGGACAGTTCCTGCTGCAGCGCGCTGTCAAACGTGGCGGCATCCAGTTGCAAAGGCGTATTGTCTTCCGCTATCGGTTCTTCCGCAGGAAGCGAATCCAAGTACGCTTGCTCGTGCCGGTTTTGCCGGTAGGTGTTCTTGCAAAGGTTGTAAGCGATTGTGAAAATCCATGTGCGGAAGGGCTGACCGTCTGAATAGTTCCATCGTGAGGACCACACTTTTAGGAAGGTGTCTTGCATATGATCCAATGCTTTTTCCTCGTCGCCGCCAAGCCGCCGGAAGAAGAATCCTTGCAGCAACCGTGCATAGCGGCGATAGAGTTCCGCAAAGGCCTTCTCATCGTCCTTCCGACGGACACGCTCCATGAGCTGCCCGTCGGAAAGAGACTTATAATTAACGAAAAGTGCTATCATTGCTTGTCGCCCAACAGGTTGAAATACTTTTGCTTCTCTTCGTTTGACAGCGATGTCCTCGCAACGGCTGCACTCAGGTATCGTGTCAGGCGGTTGGCGTGCAATGTATCACCTGCCTGCCTGTAACTCTTGACAACCGGCGCCAGCATGACCATATAGTTAAGCTGGATACGTTCGCTGCCTTTCCATTGCTCCTCGTTGACATAAAGCGGCTCTGTCAGATAGTCCATTCTGTATTTTTCTTCCACATTTCGCATCGCAACAGCCATGTTGTTGTAACTGTGCGTCGAATAACGGAACACCAAGCCTTCGTTATACAGTTTCCGGCTCAGACCGTTCTCTTTGGTCAGCGATTCACGCGGAGAGAAATAAGCAGGGCGGCGGCTTTCTTTGATGATATGTTCCACGATATCCTGCAAATACACCTCGTTCCCATTCTCCATGGTTGCGTAATCTTTGTTGACTTCGAACGGCTTGATACCCAGCTTGCGGCATAAGGCATCGCGGTACGTGTCCAACCACAGGAAAGATATGGGAATAATGATTTTATCGGTGTGCAGGTCCAGTGCCTCTTGCAGAATGAGAGGAGCATAGAACGACACATCGCCGTTCTCAAAGTAGAGCGCGCCGGATTCCATTCCGCACAGGCAGTTGTCCGCGTAACGGAGCAAATAGGACGGGTACGCATTGTTCTTGTAGAGTGACAGCGCAAGTATGTGCAACGTGGCTCTGTCCGCATCGGACAGTTCACCTTTCAACACCAGGTAGGCAATCAGCATCGTTGTATTCTGCCGTCCTATGTCTGCCGGAATCTGCTGCAATGCTTTTTCCGCCCACCGGGAAGCGTCCACTCCTTGCATGTCGCGCTCGGTCTGATACATTGCTAAGTTATAGGTGAACGAATTGGGGATGTGCTTTGCCATTTCGTCCAACACCGCCTTTTTGCGGTCGGTCATGCCGTATTGGTCATTGAGCATGTCGGCATAACGCGCAGCACTGAAATACTGTTCCCAAGCGTGCTCGTCGGAAGGGTTGGCTTGCGCCTTTTTCTGCCAAAGGTTTTGCTGGTGTTCATACCATGCGGCGTCGTATTCATCTACTACAACACCGCGGATTTCTTGGGGCTCCTGCTCGCCTATGTGGGTGAATGCCTGAAGGGTTCCGATGCAGCCCAATGATAAAACGACGGCTGCAAGAATGATAATCTTTTTTTGCATGAGTTTGTATTTTTATCGGTTTCTATTCAGTTCTTGAGTGCGCTCTCACTACTGCATACACCGATCCTTGTCAATCGTTCATTCTCTCTTGCAAAAAATATACCAATAAAGATACAATTCTTTGTTTGTGCCGCCGGAGTCTTTGGCATGAAGAAGTTTTTGTGGATGAAATACTTCTACGTAGGTGATCCTTCACGCTGTATTGGTTGCATGGAATGTGTTGCCGTTTGCTCGGCTTGGGTGTTCATCGCTAAGTAAAATTGAACCGTGTCCACAATGACACGGTTCTTTTTTACAGCTTCTTCGACGCGTCGTAGGTCTCGACGGTCTTTGTTTGGATTACCACACTGGTATCGCCTTTCTGCCATGCTTCCGACCGGGTGGTGATTGTCCTTGTCACGTTGCAGGCCGTGGCGGCTATCGCCACTATGCCGATGATTACTATTTTTCTTATGTTTCTCCTTTCTTCTTTTACGTCGGATACTATCTTGGTCATTTGGAACTAATTCCGTCTAACAGGCCGCAGGCCGGTCTGACAGTGCAAACGGTCTGTCAGCAACGCGGTCTGTCAGTCGTTAGACGGTCTTTTTTACCCTACGGTGTTCAACCGCTCCGGCATGTTCACTTGGTTTGTACTCTCGTCGTAGCATTTCCATGCCTTGCCGAACAGCCAACCTTTGTAGGTCGTGTACTTGAATGCCGAGCCTTGCGCCTTACGCTCCGCGATGAAGTCCATCTGGTCGTAGGTCAGGTGCGACAAGTCCATCGAGCGGTTGATGGCCGCCAAGCGTACCACCTTGAATTTTGCCCGCTGAGCCAACTCGGTCGTGCTTGCCGGCGTACTACGTTCACCATGCACGCTGGTGAAGTTCAGTCCGTTGATACGCTTGTGATTGTAGCACGTGCGGTACTTTTTACTGATTTTGCCCGATATATGATGCACCGGGTCTTCAAAAACAACTTTTCCCATTCGCGTAAGTATTTATAAATTATCCGAGTTTGGCGTATTCTCTGGCAAGGACAAAACCGTAGAGGGTTTGGTACTTGGTTTGGGATTTGAACTCGGCTTCGTAGGTGGCGCGGGTGGTGGGATCCGCTAAGGCTGTCTTGGTGGCAGCAGCGGCGGTGCGGAACTTGGATTGCCGAGCCAGTTCAGCCTCGGAATAAGGTTTGGTACGCGGATTGCAGATCTGCGAAGTGAAGTTGGTCTGGCGCACTTTCTTGAAGATGATCTTGGAGTGCTTGCAGACTTTGCCGCTGAAGGCAGTAAATGGGGCTTCCAAATTGTACTTACTCATTTCTTTAGTTTTTTAGGGGCATCTACTGCCGCACCACTTGGGGTAAAGGTCAGTGGAGTGTGACTAACAAACGCGTTTGTTGTAAAACACTTTCTGACCTATCGCCCCTGCGTTCAATCTCGGTCATTATGTCCACATAACTCCTTCGATTGTGCGTTGTATCTGCACCCTAAAAAGTCTAAAGGAACAGATATTTGGTGTGGTCGTAGATGCGAGTTAATAAATAGGGTTAATTAATGGTATGGAGTGTGCACGTCCATTTGTGGATGAAGGTGAGGGACTGGGCGAGGGGCTGACGGATGATGTCACAGGCTTCGTCCGGTGCGAACAGTTTGGGGTCCAACGGAGGTACGGAGACTGTGAGCGTGTTATTGTCTGCTACGAACTCCGGATTGAGCGTCTCCAGATGATAAAGAACTACCTCTTTGGCTTGTCGCATCTCTTCTGCACTTCGGCAGGAGATGACGATTTTTACAATGTTTTTTGATTTCATATATTTCAATTATTTTAGTTAAACAAAAACCTATAAAACCCTTTTGAATGCTTAAGCGCTATACGCTTTGTGCCTTAGTCCGATAGATAGCCTTTGTGAGCAAGCTCCCAAGACCATCTACCGCCTTAACTCACACTCTACCGAGTTTAAATCATTCAAAAGACATAAACATAAAAAACAATTTCGTTTTCAATCTGTTTTTATTTCTATGCTTGTCCTCTGCGGGACGCGTTTCTATAATAATGCTGTAAAAAGTAGCTGCAAGAGAAAATAATGCTGCCGCTGATTGGCGGAAAATGTTCTGCGAAGCACGGAAGATACTGCGCTACAAGATTTTTTGCCAATGCCGCTACTTGTGCCGTTGGTCACTTGCCCGGGTTCAGCAGTTCTGCCAGTTGCTCAATCGCCATCTTTGACCTTAAAGGCGTATGCAGGCTGTTCATTTTGGGCAACTGTCGGTTGTTCTTGTCCACGAAGTGGTTATAAACGCAAGTCCATTTGCCAATACCTTGCGGAGAAGTAATGTAATTACGCTCCGTAAGTACACGAATCAGGTATGCCAATTGAAGGTTTGATCCTGTCCATTTGATATGAACGGGTGTGTCCTTTCCTTCGAAAAGAGAGAAGAAATCATCTGGCGTTGTGTCTGTTGCAATCCATTGGGCACGAAGAAGATGCTGATAAAGCAGGGTGATACGTTGCGGTGCAGCAACAAGCCAACGATAGGTAAATGTGGCCGTTGTCACGCGGTGTGCCGTCCGTTTACGCGGATGAGCAGAAGGACGCTGTGCATCAGATTGATGGGCGTCTGCAAGAGAAATAGACAATCCAAGGATATCGTTTATCCGTTGGAAGCAATGCTGCAACTCGGCGAGTTGGGCAGAGGTTAAAGTTGTTTCTTTCATAAACCTTTGAGATTTATGCTCGGCTTTGAGTGAAAACGTTTTCCTGTAGCTACAAGCCTACAAAACCTCGCGGGTTAATAAAATATGTTAAATTGATTTCGAGTGCAAAGATATCGTAAATATAACGACTTAAAAATCAAAATATATATAAATAAAATGCACCCGATCAAAATCGAGTGCAAAATTACTGCTTTTTTTTGAATTATTTTTTACTCTACAAACTCGACAAACACCTATGAATAAAAAATAAGTCACTGAATAACAGCGACTTATGCTTTTGTTGGCAGATAGTTATAGAATGGCAGACTCTACAAAACCACTCTACAAGGACTCTACATTATGGTTTTGGAAGAAATGATGAGATATCCGTTTTGCACTTTGTTCTATTCAAATCACTCGGAGCCCGATATTCCACATCTCTTCCGAGCAACGAGCAGAATTTTGGCAACCAATCTTTGAATGATTCCGGGTGATGTCTGAAGATCTTCTTACAACGATAGATCGTCAATGCATAGCGTGCCCAATCGGTATCAGATACTTTGTCTCTGTCATCAAGTAAAAGGTTGATTAGCATTTGGCAATTGGCAGTCCTGGTATAGATTGGAAGGAATATCTCCTCTATCTCTTCTTTCGTTGGTGTCTTCTTTTTGTTCTCAATACCATCTTCGGTAGTCGTCTCTTCTTTTAACTCTTGTTGTGCATGTTGTTCGCCCTGTCCGCTTATTGCTTGCTTGACTATGGCTGCCATTTTTGCAACAGCAGCGTTGGAACTTATTGCTGCGAGAGCTTCATTTTCTGCTGCATCTTTTTTCGCTTTCTCAATACGTGTTTGCAAATACTTGATAAAGACCTTAATCATATCCAGAACTATTTGACGTCCTGGATACCACATTGCATGATAAGCCGCAGACCCACGGAATTGCTCTAATCCATTCTCGCGATCTACAACAGCATTTTCTTCTTCCAGTAAATATTCCAAGCATTCAACATCACTTGCACCATCGACTCGCGTATTGTCTTGCTCAAGTTCTTCTTTGATTAGCGCTTTTCGTAAGTTAATATAGACATCGAAACATGCGTTACGCAATTTCCAATTAAATGTTTCTAAGGTAGGCACATCCAATGAATCTTCTTTTCCCTCTATGAGTAGTTGGCGGAAACCTTCGGCAATATATAGATTCTTTGCGAAATCAACGATATTATCAATAGTTAGTTTGCCTATACTACGTGGCGCTCTCAATACAAGAGTGAGCATATAATGCTTCTTTTCTCCATCTTGTACTGAACTATACATTTCTTCGGCGAGCGCAACCATCAATGATGGCTCGACTACTTTATCGGAAAAGATATGCGCTAAATCATTAAGACTTTTTCTTTCGTCAGTCCATTTGTGTCGAATACCTATATCGTTTCTGAGGTTGTATGCTCGTGCCCTGATACATATCTGGTATATGCAAGTGCACTCTTCAATAAACCTTTGTGCCTCGAATTGGTCATCGAAACATTTTGGAGCCGCACTTTGCATTTTATCGATGATATCCATACGGATAGTTGGGTCTTCTATCTCGCCTAATAATCCCCACAACCAAATGACATAAGGGAATTTGGTGGGCATTAACTTGCAGAGTTTCAAAACGGCTTTTATTTGTTGCTCCCAGTCAACTTCGATATAGCGGATCTTTCCAGCGTTAATATCTCGCATTATCTGCACTACATCAGGTACCGTTTCTGCTTGCAGAGAAGCAGCGCGCTTTTTCTCATTAAAATCTCTACGAGCACTGATATATTCGTCGACATATTCTTCGCCTTTTTTCATCTCGTCTCGTATAACCGCATTTTTCTGCATCTTCCACATCTTGGGCATTATGGTATCAATCCATAATTGTTCCACATAATGTGCGTAATATAAGAGAATATATACATATTCCCACATTATATTAGAGTAGTAAATTGTTGGCGTAACGTTTGGAAGTGCTTTCCCGTATTCGGAAATAATTTCAGCCTGAGTTACAGCCAGGACATCAAGTATCCGCCCTTCTGGAGAAAGGTTAATGTTATTTGCATAGTATAAAGCTTTATCATAAAAAGACTTGCTCGTTACATGATTTTTTAGAAAAGGCAGTTTAAGAATTACTTCTTGATGAAACGAGCCGTACGTTAAGGCGTCCATTACAAGCTTTCCCATAATGTTAATTTGATAAATGACAGAAAAATTATAAATAAGAATCAGCTCCAGAGTTCCACTCTAAGACATAGGCCTTGCAGGGTTTTCCCGACGCATCGACCTCTGAATATTTAAGAATTTGTTTCCAATAATTCTGGACGGCAGGACTATATATCCCAGAGAAAGCCTTATCACGTCCCATTATAATTGCCTTTTTTATCGGGAGATCACACAAGCATTCGCCTATAGTATTATAACAACTTCTACCTTGACAAGCAATATCTATATGCCCATTAAAACTACCATGATGCGAGACACAATAATAATCTGTATAACAAAGAGGCTGATTTTGGCAAGTACGCGTCATTGTCATATAATCCAGTCCATCTTTTTCTATGTCTCCAGGAAATACCATTGTTCTGCCTACGACTGAAATAGAATACACCACAGAGGAGTTGTTTATATTACTAACAAATCGGCTGTTTGGATCTTTATGTGAATATTTCCTTCGAATACGACAATTAGGGTGAAGTATGGCTATGGTTTTACGGGGGTGTTTATGATTTAAAAAGCTAGTTGGTTCGTAACATGAGACATGCAGATTATCCAGCTTTTTAAGAACTTCATTCATACATTGCGAGGAATGCTCGTAATATAGATTCATATAGAATTGTGTTGTTTGTTTGATATATCCATCTCTGATAAGATATGGAATGCCTGAAATATGGTCATAGTGCCAATGGGTTAACAGAAATTTAGAGATAAAAAGACTTGACTTATCTTTATTTAGAATGTGAGCTATATCTGCGAAACAGTTATCAATATTACTATAGTAATTTATATGGTTCATTTGATCAATAGCTCCGCAATCAACCATCCATATTTGATAAAAGTTATGATCTTGAATTAATATAATTGTACAATTTCCATGCCCGACATTCACATGGTATGATTTTACAAGAGTTTCATCGGAATAATAACTTTCAAGTTCATCAATACCTCTTTCGGATAATAATCTCTCTCGATATGTTCTATTATCTGCTCGACGTCTTTTTGCTAGTGAATTACTTATTGCCGAGATGAGGTGTTCGCCATCTATGTATACATATTGCCCCTCATGCAAAGGACGTTTTGCTTTCTTGGGAATGGGGACTGTGGGATATACATTATTAATGAAAGGACTGCGTCCTTCCTGGATTTCATATGGTTCATTGATGTTATCTCTTCGAGGACTTTCTAATTTCTCGGTAATCTCAACATCTTCAAACAAAATATTATATCCAGTTATTTCACCTTCTGGAGAAACATTTGCTTTAATGCTTTCAACGAAATATAATTTTTTCATAATATAGATTTTTAGATAATATTCTGTAACTATAACAAATCGCTATGGATATATTGATAATACGCCAATTGATAACCCTTGCTACCTGATTAGCCGATTATATTCGATGGTACTCTAATTTTATTGTCTTTTGTTTGTTAGCCATAAACATTTCACTCAATGGATGCTCCGATACTCTCTAAGAGAGCATTATATTGGTCGTTGTCTTTTTCTTTAATCGTTTTCAAAATGAACTGTGCATCCTTTTTCATTTCCGGAACTACTACAGGTGTTCCGCCTATTTCAAAGCTACCAGAAAGGTGGGAGTGTTCATTATTAATTCGTTCAATTAAAATAGTAGGTATTTTATCCTCAGAGCCAAAAAACTTGGTATACCTGTCGCGGTCTTTCATACTTTTAGGATACTTATAATACAAATATAACTCTAAGAATTTTCGAGCGTTATTGCCAAAATTATAAATTGTAGCATAATTATCATCTGTAATATCCAAGGTTGCACAATCGTATATTTGTTTGAATAAATAATTAAATTCAGTTATGTATTCCTTCAAATAATTGGGCATTAAGAGAATATCAGAACACATATTTTTTCTTTGTACAAGTAAATGTCTATATTTCCGTTTGCCTTCATTTGGCTTATTATTTATTTCGTTATCTGCTCCTGGAAGTCGTTTGAGATACTTCAAAAAATTGAGATTGTGTGTAGATATAAACAATTGTTGATATGAATCTTCTCGGCTCGCAATTTTCTCATTGATCAATGAATAAATAAAGAAAATATGATTTGCATCCAAACTTGATATTGGATCATCTATCCATATGATTGGTTGAGTTCCTTTTGTTATATTATCCTCCAAACGCGCCATGAAATAGCAAAAAGCCACTAAGCTACATTCGCCCTCGCTTAGATGATATGCCGGTTTCCCATCTCTTACTATCGTGAACCGATAGGGTTTATCCTCTCCCTCCTTGAATGCTTCTAATGATAGATATTGATGTCCAAAGAATCCTGTGAGATATTCATTTACTTTCTCGGCTCCTTTTTCTTCATCATTTATCTGTTTTTTAAGAGACTCTATTTCTTTCTTTTTGTTATTAATTATTTCATTGATATCATCAAGTTCCTTTTTCTTATTTTTAGCTGTATCATCTAATTTAGAAATATTTATAATCTCTTGTTGGTAATTGATCGTTTTTGCAAACTCGTACACCGCATCATATCTTAACGCGGTTTGTGCTTCCTTCTTTTGAGTTGTTATGGAAGCTGTGTAGCCGTTATGTTTTTGAATGATAGCGATTAAAGTTGAATAGATATCGTCTAATTCCCCAGTGAAATCTTTAGTTTCATTAAATTCAATTGGCTCAAAAAGTTTTCCTCTTTTTTCCTCTATTTGCTCTTGCAAAGTTTTAAGATATGAAATAATGTTTTTCTTTAAAGAATCCCAATTTGTGGTAAAATTATCGATATCGGGTGCTAGGCTGCTATAGTATTCAGATTTGTTTAAAGCATAATAGGAGTTAACCCGGTTAATGAGTTCTTGCAATTCATTGTATTGTGCATCAAGGGATTCGTTAACTTCTGCAAGTTCTGTGTCAAAATGTTTCTCTAATTGTTCCCATCTGTTTTTATGAATTTCTTGGCCACAAAATGCACAAACAGTTCTCTTGCCTTGATGCAATAGTTTTCCTTGTTCTACCCATCTTTGCAAAGCTGCATCTTTTACCAATTCTTCAATCTTTTCACTTTTCCCTGCCTTGCGAGAAAGAAGACCCCTTACCGTTTTATTTATATCTTCGAATGAAATTTTCAATTGTTTAGGTTCGGATATGTTATTTTTAGCGTCTTCCCGAACCATGTCTTTTTTCTGTTGTATTTCTTCTTTCGTAAGTGGTTTGTATGATGTGTTATGAATCTCATTAATATCTCTCACTAAAGCATTGAATGTGTAAGCGGGCATTCCATAAATAGGATCGTATTTAATGGAGTGCTCTCTATCGCCATTTGCTTTTTGACTTAATTTATAGTTCAAAGAATTTTGCGCATCATCATATGCTTTTTTCGCCTCCAAATATGCTTTATTTTTTTCTTCTTGTTCTTTATAAAGCTTTGTTTTTAGATGTCCTTCTTCTTTTCCTTCGTCACCGAGTTCATCATTAATATCATTTATCTTCGTGGTGATTTCAACATTTCCTTCTCCAACAACAGCAAAAGGCACTATTGATGCGTCATCTGGATTGGTTATAAAAGCTAAGTTTTCTCTTACAAAGTCTTCATTGAAAACTCTTATGGTATCACCACATGTTTCCAAATCTGTTTCCGTTATGTCTACACCATTGATTTTTATCGAGAATTGAGGATTATCGTATTTTTCAGGCAATTTTTTCCTTTCTAATGATCTAACAATCCTTGACAATGTAGTTTTCCCAGAATAATTATGACCAAAGATTATGTTGTTCTTTTTGAACTCCAATATATTGCCATCAGCATCATAAATAGAATTATCCCAATTGAAATCTTGGAATACTGCAAAATTTTTGATGTACGAAATTTTAGAAATCATATAGTATTAGATTAATATTTTTTGGATTCGCAGCAAGACATCTGCATGTTGATTACAGTCAATTATTTAACAATAGCACGCATTTGAAGATACCGATAGTGCGGATGTCGTCATCTTCGGTTAGCTCAACTGTATCGAAATCGGGGTTGAGGGGGCGGAGTTCGACTTTGGTGTGCTGCCACCCTTCCTCGAAAACAACCTTCTCGCTGTGATAGCGTTTGATGGTGTATTTGCCTCCATATTCCGGATCATATTCGCGGCTTTGAGTAAGCACAATCTCATCATTACGTGTGCCGGCGTTATACCATTCAAAGATGCAGATGTCACCGTCTTTGATTTTGGGGAGCATTGAATCGCCTTTGGCATGGATGGCAAAGTGCCGCTTGGGGTCGGGCGTAAAGCCATTCCCTGTAACATTGATCCAACCTTCCGGTTCGGGCACTTCTCCTTCATCGAAATATCCGCAAGCAGCGCGGAGTGTATACAAAGGAATGCGCCCCGGCTGATAGATGTCATAAATATGCAGAGGAGTGATGGCGGGCTCTTGTCGTTCTTCTTGATTGTCGATAACTTCTTGCGTAGCTTCCAGATTGCGGGCAGTATATTTGGCAACATCTGCAATAACAATCTTTTGCATGGCAGCAATCAGTCTTTCCATTGCGTTGAAATCCGGTTGCTTGCCATCTAAAGTTGGGAGCGTAATAGTATCTCCCTTTATCTTAGCTTTACTAACGCTATCACCCCATGTGTATTTATGCCCAAGACTTTTTCTTACAAAGGTAACTAAAGATAGTAAATTGGCTCTCGTGGGAGCGTAATCCTTTAGGTACAAAGCAATGTTATGACTATCATTTGAGTAGAAATCTTCTTTCTGATAACTTACAACAAAAGTCTTGCCTCCAATAAACACACAATTCCCCTGTTCCAACAAATCGGTGTTATACGATATGTATCCATTAACGCCGTTATTTTCAGCACTTGCGCATAAGTATGGCGTGGTGCCGGAATTGAGTTTTACATCAGAAGCGAGAATGTTGTGTGTGTTATGAATTGTAAATATCTTTGTAATTGGGAAGTCTTTCCATTGCAGATTTTTATAGTTGCGAAGTGCATCTTTGTCTGCTTCGGTAAGTTCATAATTATCAAGCCCGGTAGCCTTTAAGTAAGCCTCGAGTTCGCGCAAGCGCGCCCTCTCGAGTTCGCGCAAGCGCGCCCTCTCGAGTTCGCGCAAGAATTCTTCTATAAATGTAAAATTTATTTCTCCGTTGTCAGTTTGAGGTAATTGTACATTAATATTGCGAAATGTCTCATCAACATTGCGTACAAGAACTTGTAACAAAACAGACTTTTGCATGTTTAGAATAGTCTGAAAAAACAATATAGCCCTTTGGGGTATATGAATCTTAGGGACAATTTTTCTAACAAATTGTCCTGCGTACCAAGGTTTATTGCGATAAAAGAAGTCCATTTGAAGTAAACCAAGGCTCCAAGTACCAGCAGGATTGATATTCGTATCATTTACAAAACCAGTAGTTTGCAATATTCCTTGATTGAGAGAAGTACGAGTGACATAGTCATACTCATTGCCTTCTGTTAATCTATCTGTGTTAAAACTTGACGTGTTTTGTATTTCAAACAATTCATCAAGCCTATATTGGCCCCACTTGACATTGCGCAGCTTAATGTCAAGTGGGGCTAAAATTTTCCCAGGCCGTCCTCCTCTTCCTTTTTGTTTTTGAGTAGATTAGACACTTCCCATGCGAGATAATCTGCCACTGTGCGGCGGAAATCATTTAATGTGGGACGAGTGTCCACAGGAGCAGATTGATTCCAATCATCTCCTTTCTTTGGGTCAATATGCCCTTCGTAGAAATTCTTAGGATCAATGTATTTGAGAGCAGATTTGCCTATACGTACGATATTCACAACTTCTTTATAGCGCTCGCGAGCATGATCTGTGTCTCGCAGATTGATAGACGCTTTCTTACGATTAGTGCGTGTATAACCATCATAGGTAAAATCTATGAAACGTACGATGTCATCGCTTTTATGCGCTTCGCCTACACGGAATACATAGATGTAAGTTTGCACATTACTTTTTCCTATGAAGATATCGATTGGCATTTTGATACTTGCCAATAGAGTAGAGTGTTGAAGAATGCGTTTGTTATATTCAACCGCCTTTCCGCTACCTGCCGAGTTTTGAATAATGATGGCAGCATAACCGTGACTCATCATGGATAGTGCTCGTTCTACGAATACCATACCATTTCCGGCTGCCGAATATGGTGGGTTAAGTACGAATGCGTCAGCAGGGAAAGTTCGTGAAGTATCTCCAAATCCATAGTGGCCATCAAAATCAAGAAGCGAGTCGCGATTGAGAATATTAGAAGAACCGTCGCCCATTAGTATCATGTTGAGGATGGCAAGCATGTAGATGTTTTCCAATATTTCAAGACCTAATAGTTGATTGGCTTTGATTTCAGCCTCTTTACGCAATAATTGTTCTGGCGAATTGATATTAGCCTTTGCATCCAAAAGCATCTCATTCATCGCAGCAACTAACAGACCTGCGCTACCAGTGGCAAAGTCCCACACGTAACTATTGCGGTTGACGCGTGCAAGGCGAACGAGAAGCGTGGCTACGTATGAAGGTGTGAGTACGACATCGTTGAGTTTGTCTTGGGTGAACCCAAGCCAGTTGTACATTTCATTAAAGAGACGACCGGTGAAGTCAGTCGATAGACCAATCTTATAGTATATGCCGAGGTCATCAACTACTTTGCAGAATACTCGTTTTAGTTGGCTTTCTCCATTCGTCGGGCGGTTGATATTATCGGTAGTAAGCGTATTCTGGAGCGTACGGACGATGAGGGCCTGCTTGTCTTCCGGAATGTTCTTCTGGGCAAGGAAGGCTTCAATCTTCCGGACAATAATATCACCATCTTGATTGCCTTGCTCTGTGCTTGATTTAAGGTCGCTTTTCTCCAACGGTCTTACACGGTCGGGTACTCCGAGTGTGGCAATAATGGTTGCCGCGACAAGATAAACACGACCGCTTTCAGATATACCTTTTTCATTTTGATAAATATCGTTGTTGAGTTTAACGAGGCTGACATTAATCTCCTGCTCGCGGCGTTGTTTGAGTTTTTCGAGTTCCTCCGGTGTCAAACTCAGATTGCGAACTTTCTCAATGAAGGCTTCGAAATGCTTTGGAGCCAGAAATGACAAATCGGTAAAGTCGCCAATCCGTTGTCCTATACCAAAGTTGCTTTTTCCTACATAATAAACACCCAACTCATGATGCAACTCATCGGTGTCCGTATCTTTATAGCCGGTGATACCGATAGCGATGACATGCTCATATGTAGTATAGTGCAGCAGGGCATTAGCATAATGAATGGCACCATTGACAGCATATTGGCTGATGTTTTTGAATTCGGGTTTTCCTTTGGCATTTCGATTGGCAACTTGTCCTTCCTTGTCCAGTTTGATCAGCCGATCCTTGTAACCTTTGTACTCAATAAGTACAGGCCACCAGTTGCCTTGGCGGTCTTGCAACAGCAAATTGCAGTCGGGACGATTGCCGCCACTACCGCCTTGTTTGGACTCATATTCATACAATGCATTCTTGATTTCATCGTTGGGCGCGTATTGCTCAACGAAATATTTGAGTTTGTACTGTTTGAGCCAGCCGTTAGCGAGGTCGGCGATTAGAGGTTCTACGGATTGTTGTGCCATAATGGTATTTTATTTAGGCGTTATTTCTTTCTATATACTTCGTCCAATGTTTTGCCATCAGAATCTTTCCATCTTGTCCAGCCGTTGGAACTGCCACCTACAACCATTGCTGCAGCTGCCGAAGGAGATGGGAATGTATAATCAGATTTGAGAATAATCTTACCTTTTAATATTGAGCAATACGTTTTGACAAAAGATTTTCTTTTCTCCTGAGAATTCGGTTTGAGCGAATCACATTCGCCTACGCGCAGTTCGCTTCCGGCTAACACAACAAACTCTTCACTCTCGCACAGATAACCGACGGCATCGCTTCCAGCTCGCTTGCAATAGAACAGATGCTTCTCATTAGCGGCTTCCGCTTTCATTTGTTTGGGACAGAAGATGTCGCAACCAATAAACTGTGTAAGCGTTTCTACATAACGAAAGAACTTGTCCGTTTTGCCCTTCAACATCACATTCATGTGTGGCTGCTTGGGACTTTGCGTGTTCTCGGAGAGGTCAAAATGCTGGAGTTCCAACGCTTTGTTGTACGTCAAATACTCCAAGTATTGAACTTCTGTTTTGCTGAGTGTGTCTTCATTGCTACCTAAGAACACAAGCACTTCATCCCAGAAATCTTTCTTGATCATGTGTTGCGCAATGCGTTTTACGAAATCGTCCGTCTCGCCGATATAAGCCTTGCGCGTCTCTCTATTTAGAAGGATATACAAGGCAGGTTTCTGCAGATCTCCGTTGAAATCATGCATGAAGGCTGAGTCGTTGCGTTTGATATTGTATAACTTGCACATACAATCATCCATGCTCACGATACGCGAGCCGTTTAAATCATCGTTGTGTAGATAGGTATAAATGGTTGTTGCCATATCTTAGTTATTCATATTGTATTACAATTATGATTGGTGTTTTTGATCAATAAATCATTGTACATATGCAAATGACTGTGGTGCCACCTGGAGATTATAATCGCTCAGGCGGCGTGCCTTTGCATATCGTTTGGTATTCCTAATCTTAATGGCATATGCCTTTTCCTTATTGGCAAAGTATGACAGATAAAAGTCACGTGTGATGCCTGCATATCGTGCAGTTTGCTCCCATATCGTATCAACATCATCATTTAAGATGCTATCAATAGTAAATTCGCCAATAACTTGTTGTACAGGCGAAGAAGCATAGACAATAACCGTTTGCACATCCGTGTTCTTAAAGATACTCTTGCGGAACTCGAACTTCTTAGTTCCATCGAATATCTTTTCGGCAAACTCAGGTTTAATAGATAATAAAACTGTCATCGCTTTTTGTTTCTTTTATGATTGTTTTAAATTGTTCTGTTGTAATCGGTTTAAAGCCACGAGGCGCGTCATTCACCCCTAATAAAACTCCAAGATCAATCAATTCTTTCATGTTGATTCGATGTGGGAAGGAGTAGAGATAGAGGAACTTAACAACAAATGGTTTATCGCTTCTGTATCTCCACATCTCTTGCAGTTCTTTTTCAGGAAAGACGCTGCCTTTTCTGCAGTATTTGATAAACTCGTCTTCTGTCGCAAAATCTTTTTTAAGTTCCTCCACTATTCCAATGGTAGTGACAACACTCTTGTAATAGCCTCCCGTGCGGTAGAAAATCAATAAATCTCCTTTGTTTGGATGCGGTTCAAAAGCACGCGACACATACACTTTTCCTATTCCGTTTCGATGTGGGAAATCCTCAACAAATTCCTCCGGAGACTCAGTATTAAGAATCGAGTCCGGAAGCAGTTCAGTATGGTAATCGGGATAGATCGGGACCAAATATGCATTTCGGGAAGCCTCAACGAACGGATAAGTAAATCGCAAATTGCTTCTTATATCTGTATTCGGATGAAAATCCCGTACATAAACCATTTCTCCACCTTTCATGCCCCAATACACAAACCCCCATTGTTCCAATAAGGCTATCAAACGGCGTTGTTCATCGCGTTTATCAAAGATAGTGACATATATTTCTTCCACATGGTTTTTTAGTGCATTGTCAAATATGATTTTCAAGAAACGCTCTCCCAGACGGAATCCATTGTTGATGACCTTAAAAGTTCCGATTTTAAGTCGCTTCTTCGGGGGCAATACAGGCGCGACATTCGAATAGTCTTCTTCTGTTCCTTCTACTTTCAAATACAAGAAGGACAACAGCATCCCATTATTGGAGTTAATGGTGATATATGCTTCATCATCATATTTTTTAATAAACCATTTGTCGAATCCGGGGTAATCTTCTTTAAGACTGTCAAAGAATGGATCGTCAAGATTGATTTTGCCGAATTTAAGCTTTTGAACATTGAGCACTTTATAATCGACCAAATCCGGGTGCTCTGCAAAAACTTTCTCAAGGAAGGAATCAATGGTATATACTTTATCCGCAATATTTAGTACTTCCGCTTTTTTGTGGATTTTCTTATCTTCCGTTATTAAAATATCTACACGACCGACATACACTTCATTCAACAAAATCGTATCATTCCGGTCGTTGTCGTTAGCATCCATTCTCTCAGAAACTTGGAGAACTTCATGTTGCAAGGGAGACGGGATGTCAATTATCTCATAACTTTGCAATTTTGTCATGAAGGCCGATACTGTTTCTTGGTTCGGGTTCTTCTTGATTTCTTCGATAGTAACAGAATGAACGCATTTCTTGTATTTTCCTCGATCCAACCAACGGTATAAAATGCCGATATCCTGCGAAACAACTTTATTCGCCTCGCGGTGGATGATAATATTGGTGTCTAATAGTGCTTTCATGCTTTTCTCCAGAATCTACAATAAATTAAGTAAAAAATTAAAATTATAAGTATGATCATCGCAATGTAATACTCTATCGCAATACGACATAAAAATGGTGTGTCATAATTAATAGGATGCAAAGAACCACATGCGAACAATAAACTACATAAAATATTAACAGCCACAGCTACCCCAATTTGAATATTTCCGATATATTCTTTACTGTAGCGAGAGAAAAAAGAATAGTGAATAGGGGATGAACTGTCATTTTCTTGTTTGGAAAATATAATATTATATTCGTGTTCTTTCAAAGACAAATTAAATTTTTCTTTAAGATCGTCTAAATAATGATTAAAACCAATAGCCTCTAATCCTCGAATAGTTTTTAATTTTTTATCATCAATAAAATCAATGCTATAGCTATTAGGAATAATATTAAAACAGAAACATTTATTAATTGTAACCGGCTCGTAATTTTTCTTCTGCAACTTAATTACGGATGGCGAGGCTGTTCGGCATTCATTTACACGCACCTCATTAGTAATAATCCGTTTAGTAACCTCTTTTTTCTCATAAGAAAAAGCAGGCTTCTCTGTTTTTATCAAGAAACGCACATATATCGTATCGGATATTTGCTCGTTGTTTATATCTATGGTTAAATTTAACGTATGGGTGTCTTCATCAATTTTTACATTGTCTGGAAAATCTATTGGTAAAGCTGTTATTTTCCGATCATTATTAAATTCTATTCTAGTCCCAAACGGACTTTGGCCATTAATCGGAGAAATATCTTTTATCTCGGCATTAAATATAAATCTACAATTCTCGGGATTAATAATGTTATTGTATAAACACATGAAATTTGTATCGGTCAACGTTTGAGGTAAAGGCAATGCCATTTGAAGATCAATTTTCTTCAAATCACCTCGTTTTATTTCCATACCATATTCGGTAAAATAGGTATTTCTCTCAATTGACCATGTACAGATATGCAGTCGTTCAATCGTTATCTTTGGTTGTTTGCTCAAAATATACACAAAGTTATCCATTGCTCTAAAAATATTATGTTGTTAAGTTTTGATATGTCAATATAGTGACAATATTACATTCCGCCTGCAAAGTTACAAAAATTTTTTGATATATGCAAGAAAAATCATAGATTTTTGGTTCGGATGGCGATTTTTGTGTGTCGGTTGTGTGTCGGTCTTCGGTCGGTGGTGAGTCGGTGGAGAAGTGGGAGAATGGGGGAGGGTATAATAACGAGTTAACGAATTAACGAATTAGCGAATTAACGAGTGAACAATATAAAGGACACAAAAAACAGATGAGCCGGAGGTCTGCGCCGAAAAGGGAAGAAGGATATTAGTCGATTAAGACTTATTCAATCAAGCCTAATTTCTTGAGGCGGGAACGGATGGCACCGTACGTGCGGTTGAAATCCCTGGCTAATTGTGCGATGGGGGTGCCTTCTTGGAACAGTTCACGGAGACGCAGGTCATCTTCCACCATCCAACGCTCACCGGCTTGTGAGGCGGCGGGCTTGTCCTGTGCAGGCTTCTTACGCATCATTTTGATGAAATCCAAGAGATAAGACGAAGGCTTGCCTTCCTCTAACATGTCGTGAATCATGGCTTCCACCGCCATGTCGTCCAACGCACTGCCTTTGTATTCGTTCTTGGCAGGAGCTTTTGGCTGCTTGGGAGTTTTGTCCTTTGTACCTTGCCCCTTAGTCACTTTCTTCGGCTTTTCCATGAGCGGCTGCAAATCGTCCATCGGGGCTACGAACGTATTGCGGGCTTGGAGCAGCGATTCGGAGGATGGAAAGTCTGTTTGGAGCAGCGATTGCATCAGATGCATCTTCTCGTGCAGGACTAAGAACAAGTCACTCAGCAGCGGTTCAAAGTCCGACACATCGGCTTTGTTCTTGCTTCGGCAGGGATGGTCGGCTATCTTTTGTGCGACAGGCTCCATCAGCGGCACGAAATATCCGCACGCGGCATGGAGACGCTCACGCAAACGCGTCTTGTCGGCAGAAAGTAGCAGTTTGGTTAGTTGCGGACGGAACTTATCGGCGATGCCCTGCCACTCGGTGAAAACGGGTTGCAGGCTCTCCAGGAACGGCAGCGTCTCGGCGTTGAACGACACTTTCGATGCCGCCATCTTGCGCATCTGGTCTATCAGAGGGAGTGTTCGATGGAAGTCAAAAAGCGCACTGAACAGCTGTATCTCGTATTCCTTGCGCGCCGTCGGAAGTGCCTGATTGACAGTCTCTACGGACGGCTGGCTGTCGGTATAACGCAGCACGGAAGGGTCGTTGTCCAACTCCACATAATCGAGCGGCGAAGAGAGCACGATGCCTTCGAGCGTCCGGCAACGGGACAGCGCCACATACACCTGTCCGGCGGCAAAAGCACGTGCCGCGTCGATGATCACTTTGTCGAACGTCAGACCTTGGCTTTTGTGGATCGTCACCGCCCACGCCAGTCGTAGCGGATACTGGGTGAAGGTGCCTAAAATCTCCTCGTCGATCTTGCCCGTTTTCTCGTCCTCGCGGTAGCGGATATTCTCCCACACCATGCGCGTCACCTCTATCTCGCCGTCCTCGCAACGCACGATGATTTTGTCGCTGTCAATCTCCGTGATCACGCCTATCTTGCCGTTGTAGAACCGCCGCGGTTTCTGGTCGTCGTTGCGCACGAACATCACCCGCGCACCTGTTTTGAGCGTCAGTTCTTCGTCCGTCGGGTAGATATTGACCGGAAAATCCTTCTTGATTTCTGCGGTGAAAACACGCGGCGCGTCCGGCAGTTTGGCTAACTCGCGCTCGTTCAGTTCGTCCGCCAAACGGTTGTGGGTTGTGAGGGTGATATGGAAGTCCTCGTCCGTGTTCCTGAACCGCGGGTTGTACCGTGCGCTGAGCAACGCCCGACCTTGCGCAGTCAGCTGATTCTCACGCACTTCGTTCAGCAGTTGCACGAAAGTCCGGTCCTGTTGCCGGAAGACATGATCGAGCTCCACGTAAACCGGTTGCAGCTCCTGCATCACCTTCGCTTGGAAGAAATACGGTCCGTCGTAGTACTTCTTCATCGCCTCTTCGTCCTCGCCGCGCGTCACCACCGGCGAGAGCTGAAAGAGGTCGCCGATCATCACCACCTGCACGCCTCCGAACGGCTGGTCCTTGCGGTATTTATACCGTCGCAAGACGGCGTCAATCGCGTCCAACACGTCCGCGCGAACCATACTGATCTCGTCGATCACCAGCATCTCCAGATGATAAATGAGGTTGCGTTTGCGTTGCGTAAGCCGCTGTTCTGCAAACAGTTGCTTGTATGACTGCGGGGTGGGGATGAGTGTCCGGACGGGCAGTTGGAAGAACGAATGAATGGTCATTCCACCGGCATTGATTGCCGCCACGCCGGTTGGTGCGACCACTGCCATGTTCTTCGGCGTCTGTTCGCGCAACTTCCGCAAGAAAGTCGTCTTTCCCGTCCCTGCCTTGCCGGTGATGAACAGCGGCCGGTTGGTGTGCATCGCAAACTCCTCCGCCAGATAGTACGGCAGGGATTGTCTGCTTGCGTCCATATGTGGTTCCGTCCCATTCATTTCCAGTGCAAAGGTACTGCCTTTCTGTGCAGAGATGTAGCATGGTCACTTGTTTTTTGTTGAAGCGAGGACGATTTTAATGCTTGAATAACTGATTTCGCCATTGAAAGCCTCAAAATACGGTTTGAGATGATCCTCATAGGGATGCTGACGTTGGTAGCGAAGAATTTTCTCAATATGCTCACTTGGAACCAGTTCTTCCGGATCAATAAGTCCTCGTTCAACGAAAGGAACTAAATGCGTTGCAATTGTATCCTCTTTCGTTAATCTGCATCTCGCAATCTGAACAATAGACAACCCTTGCTTGAATAGTCTATATGACTCATGTGCCGATTCCGGAATATCGCTCAGATCATTATCGTCATCATACATAATAACACCAGCCACTAACTTGAAGTGCTTGTCGTCACAGATAGCGCCGAGCGAAAGTGTGAGATAATATTCCGATGCCGCATTGGCTTCGTCTTCGTCATTCTCTAATAGATGTCGGAAATCCGGGTCGGTAATAGGGAAATCATACTCATTGCCATTGAAAGTGAACTCCATTCGCGGTTGCGGTTGCTTATCCACACGTTGTTTCAAATAGCAACGAACATCAGAAGCATGAATCATGAGTATCGAATACTCAAGGCGCTCGTAGTAATCATGCGATACTGCGTTATAGGCATTTCCGAACAGAACTTTTCGATTCGTCCTTGATAGGAGATTGAGAAGCGCTTTATCCATCTCCATATGTCCATCATAAGACAGAGACGAATAATAATGGTTCTCTTGCTGCGCTCCATCCGGACATGGTTCCGGGTCTTTCACTTCGATCACATCGAAGAAGTCAATACCTTCCGCCTCGTCATTCGGAATAGCTCCGGCATCTGTCCAACGATTAATAGGGCGGAACCATATTGGATGTCCCCAATCGTCTTGGATAATGTCGTAGCCTCCGTTATAATTAGGCTTAACGAGAACTCCTGCTAAACAACGGTTGTCGTGCTTATAGGAATTAGCTAAACAAAGGAAAAACTTAGATTTACTCATAGTGATATGGTTTAGATAAGGTGTTTGATTTGTACTTCATCCGGAGCTTGCTTTTGCAGATGCTCTGCCAGCAAACGACGATGGCAGTGCTCCGGAGTTTCTTCGCTGCACAGGAAGCAACATTGGTCAAAATCAGCTACGTTATATCGCTGGTTGATGCGACGCTTGGTCATTAGGTCTGCAAAAACATGCTCGTATTCCGACCAATCCACCTTTCCGGCACGGTAATCGCTCAGCAGTTCTTTCGTAGGAGCAAAATCCGTCACATGGCGATAACCAATATTTCCTATCTGCTTGAGAAAATAGATTAGGTCGCTACCCTTTGCAAATCCTGCCAACTGACTACTATTGTTAATCCTTACATCCACAAGCGTTTGCACATGGTTCTTCTTGAGCAATTCAAAAAAATGCTCGGCAGATTTCTTAGTAAAACCGATGGTATAAAGCGTGATCATACGTAATATTCCTCCGTCTCTTGTTGGTATGCTATCTCTTTGTTTTTCTGACGATAAGCAAGGACAACTTGCTGTTCTTTGGTACATTCGTTTTCGCCAAACATATCCGGTGGCTGCACCTCGGGAATTTTCTTCTTGCGCACATATTCCTTCACCATTTCGTCTTGTAATTGTTGGTGAGGAATGGTTGTCACGGCTCCATTCTCGTCATGCACGATATGCTGCACATCCACGCCGTGTTCGAAGAAATACCGCGACACCATCGCGAAACGATGACATTCCAACGGATTTGCTTCCGAACACATAAGCGATATGCGGAACCCCTTATGTAAACCGTCCATCAGACGCTTAACACCCTCCTGAAAAGCCGGAGTAAGAACCGCTTTTTCAAAATCCACCTTGTTGTCTGCATCCAAAGCATCTGTGCGTCGTGCTCCGAATTCATTTCCAAAATGCAGATAATGAACTCCTTCTCGCTGCAAAGCTGCTTTTAATGGTTTTTGATTGAACTGCGGCGTATACTTACTGGCAGGAACGCTCCTCACATCCACAATCACGTTGATGTGTTGCGCTTGCAGCATCCCGAGCAAATCCTCAAATGTTTGATTCGAGTGCCCTACAGTATAAAGTGTCGGTTGTTCCATTATAGTAATTTGACGCAAAGGTACAACTTTTTTTCAATATATGCAAGTTTTTTATAAAGAAACTGGAGTGAGTGGCATTATTTGACGTTTTATTTGTCGAAATAATAATACGCCGCTGCCATGATTGCTGCTATTTGTAGGATCAGAATAGTCGGTCGTCCGAAGCGGAATTTGGCGCGCCTTCCATTTGTCAATACCGTACAGGAAAAACGCGACGATATTGATTGCCGCGAGGTAAATCAGAATAGCATATAAAGGTATTTGCCCATTTATTTATTTTTACACTTTACCCCAATACATCTTGGTATTCGTCGGTGCGGGTCAGCACTTTCTGCGCATAGGAGCAGACGGGGATGATTCGGCGGTTGTTGGCGCGTGCGAAGTCCACGGCGGCAAGAACCATCTGGCGGGCTATCCCTTTGCCTTCAAAGCCCTCAAACACCCGCGTATGGTCAATAATCATCCGTTCGGGCGTAGGGCGTACGTAGGTCATCTCGCCGACCTGTATCGGTTCCGTGCATGCACCTTCTTCGGTGGCTTGCAGCCATGCCTCGAAAATGCCGTTCTTCTCGGTCTCGTTGTGTTGAATGGTTATCATGGTTGCTCTATATTTAACAGTTGTTTTTTTATCTCTTGTCCGTATGCGTAGCCGCCTAATTTGCCGTGCGCGGCGATGATACGGTGGCAAGGGATGAACAATGCGATAGGGTTGGCTCCGACGGCTTGTCCGACCGCTTGTGCGGATTTGCAACCGACCATCCGGGCTAACTCTCCGTAACTGACCGTCTTGCCGTACGGAATGGTCAATAGAGCCTGCCAGACACGTTGCTGAAACAGGGTGCCTTTCGGTAGGACTGTAATCTGTCCGTCTTTCTTTGCACCCATAACAGCATTCTCCGTTTGCTTGCCTGCAAAATAATCGTCCAGCCATCGGATTACTTCATCGAAGACAGGAAGGGTTGCAGGCGTTTTCTCTTCCCCGAACCGCAGGCCGGTTAGTGCTTCTCCGTCGCTCTCTATGACGATAGGTCCCACGGGCGAGTTATATGTGGCGGTATAGTGATTCATAGTAGGTGTATGGCTTCAAACATACGGCGGTAGGATGCGGTTTTCTTGTCAAGGGATAACGGGTAGGCGCGTGAGGAAGAAGGCATCCGCCAGAAACGGATGGTTCTGCCGGCAAAGTCAGTCTCGATATATTCGCCGACTTTGGGAATGGCGCAATGCAGTATCTCCGTCAGTGTCTGCGCGGCTTTGCCGCCCGTGCAGCAGATGGCATGGCAGAACGGTATCTGTTGCAGCAGGGCAGCGATGTCGGTCTGCTCGACTATCTCCAAGTGTTCGTCCGCCGCATTGCCTTGCAACCGGATGACCGCCTGAGCCGTGTCGAAGATAGCAATGCCTTTCGCTTCGCAGAAAGCGACAATCTCTTCGCGGTTGAACACTTTCCGCCCGACCTTTGTACATTGTGCATCGTCCCTTTGTCCTTCAAAAAATGTCTTGTCGCCAAAGAAAACCAGTCCGATGATCCGCCACATGTCGTTCTGCGGGTTAGGGTAGAAGAAATCCATGCACCATCGTTCTTTGGGTGGCGGGAAACTGCCCAGCATCAGTATCTGCGCATCAGGTGGCAGAAACGGCTGCAACGGGTGCCGCTCTATGTCAGAATATGTATATTGTGTTTCAGCCATAGAATATGCTAATTTACAAAGTAATAACAGTATAGTGCGGCGAGGACAGCGGCGAGGGGGGGGGAAGAGGATGGCTGGGAGACCGAAACGGAATTTGGCGTGCTGGGTCTTAGGGTGCCAGACTTTCATACCGAGCAGAGCACCGATGCTTCCGCCGGCGACGGCTACCTGCTGCATGGTGTGTTCTGTTATTAGTATCTATGACTCTCGTATTCGTCAACTATGGTGTATATATCTAAATCCGATAAGATTTTGTTTTTGAAGGTCTTATCTACCAATAAAGCCAGTTTTGCCAATTCCTTTCCCTGTTCGTTCAATTCAAAATATACAGGTTTCCATTTCTTGGGGTCGTTCTCGTTGTCATTAATGGCAAAATCATCTGTTTTGCCGAACTGCGGGAGAAAATGTTGGAAAAACATCTCCCCTTCTCCATAACCAAATTCGGTGGTAAAATCAACAGTCAGCATGTCCACTTTTCCACCATTCTCAGCTGCCGCTTTCGCGAAAATCATTGCTTCCAAAAGGTAAGCATAGGGATCTCTAAGGTCATATTCCATAATTTGAGATTTATTTAGTTTGCTTTGTTAAAAGGCAATTTCTTTGTTGTATTTTATATTCAGGCTTGAGCCTTGCTCATGTGAGCTTTCAGGGATGCAAGGGCACGGCGGTGGAGATTGTACAGATTAGGAAGGGAGACTTCCATTTCTTCTGCCATGAACTGCATGGAAAGATGCTCACGGTATAGTCCGACCAGCAGGCGGCGGTAGCGTTCGTTCGGCAAGCTGTCCAGCGCATCGGCTATGGCGTATTGTTTCTCGTTCGGTTGCCCGGCAAACAGGCTGTCCTCGTCCGAGAACTTGTCCATCTGTTCCGGCTCCATATTGATTTCGTGCCTGTCATGCCAAGGGTCAAAATGTGTTGTTGTGTTCATGTGCGGTTGTGTTTAGTGTTAATAGATTCGTGTTTATATATACCCCTCCATATATAAGTCAAAAAAGAGTCCGAATCTATCACCTTAAAGGCAACTTTTTTTCATTTTTTTGCGCGAGAGCAAGTAAATTGCGGTTGAGGGTGACGGCTACTTGCTGCATGGTGTGTTCTGTTTTGTCTTTGGTGAGGTTGCATGCCCAGATGACGATTACCTGCCAACCGGCGTCAAGCAGTAATTGGTAGTTCTGTCGGTCCCGTTCGCGGTTGCGGTCGATTTTCGCCTGCCAGAAAGGCGTGTTGGTCTTGGGCAGCACGAACAGTCTGCATCCCTCATGTCCGTGCCAGAAACAGCCGTTGACAAAGATAGCCGTTCTGTATCTGCGCATCACTATGTCCGGCTTGCCCGGCACACTCTTCACGTTCAGCCTGTACCGGTATCCGTGCGCCCACAGCCATTTCCGGACCGTTATCTCCGGCTTTGTCGCCTTGCTGCGTATGTGCGACATGCAGCGATGGCGTTGGGCGGGTGTCAGGACATCGGGCATAGACAGATTACTTTATATTTTTGGGACATGTCTCAAAAGAGTCTCAAAACGAACTATTGTACTTTTTTATTTTAGGACATGTCTCAAAAGTGTCTCAAAAGTTCCATAACCATCTTATATCTTAGCATATTTTACGCCTCTTTTTTCTCCTGAAGCATTAATTATACCTTCACTAATCATTTTATTTATAAGTCGGACAGCACTTTTATCTGACAATGCGAAATATGTTGCAAATTGAGCACGAGTAAAAGTCGGATGTTCTTCTAAAAACCTAGAAATATCATTGGGTGCAATAGTATTATTTCTTGTATTTTTTGTTAATGGCAATGTAAAAACGATGTATGGATCCTCAAATGTTACAATCGGTCTCTGGTTTCGGGGAAGTTGACGTATCGTACCGAATCCTAAGCCTCTTTGCTCGGCCAAATTCAATTTCTCAAAAACAAACATTACGAGCGGATTTCTACTTAGCGAAGGGGCGTTGAATGTTTGTATCTGGGGTAATTTTATAGGCTCAACAGGGTATCCCGGTGATTTGATAATAATATTTTCGTCATTAATCTCAAAGTATATAGGTGCACCCGAAATAGTGTAATCTCTGTGTATGATAGCATTTTTAACCAATTCTGAGATAACCTCTATCGAATAATCGTATATTTTTTGTCTTACGGGGGAATTTCTGTCAATATGTGACGGTATCTTATCTTGATACCATTCATATAGTTTTTTCGATTGTTCTATTAAAGCACCTCCAAAAGTCTGCATGTCGCGCTCTTGGGTCCCAGATTTGTATATAGCTCTGATAGCAGCATTTTGGAATGTAAATTGAGGATTCTTTCCAAATAGTAGTAAACCGAACCCTGTCGGTGCAAGATTTCCTTCTTTCTCTCCAATGATTTGCAACTGTTTTAATGCGGAAATTCCTTCTTCTGATTGCAAATCTTTTACTTTAATTATCCGAAGAAAACGATTTAAATCTGTACTCCGCAGATCAGCTATCGTGACATTGGGTACCACAGCCGCCAAACCGGTTACAGGTTCGTCTGTTTCCTCTTTTTTCATCAGTCTGCGTTTGTAGGCACCTTGCAGAAAATCTTTATTCGCTTCTTCTATCTCTTTCTGCAACTCGGGCGGATACATTGCCACTTCAATACCCGCTTCCATTAATCTCTGTTTCCCTTTTCCGGATACAGTCGGATCCGGATCTTCAATACCGATATAGACTTTCCTTACTCGTGCTTCAATCAACCGTTGTGAGCAACTAACTTTGGGCATGTGTCTTTCGCAGCATGGTTCTAAAGTGGTAAAAACCACCGCTCCTGTCACATTTTCAGCGGTACATTTTCTTTCGAGTAATGTATATTCTGCGTGGTCTCCCTCACGCAATTCACCGCGATGAGCAGCAACATACGAACCGTCATTTCTAACAAGAACGGCTCCTACCTTAGGACTTATTTTGTCATCGTTTCTACTTTCTTGAATGGATTTACGCATTTCTTCAATAGAAAGCCGCATGTAATCCAAATCAGTCATTTTTTTCATATCTTGTATTCTAATTAACTACTTTTCTTTCACTCCATCGGTTCTAACCATGTCAAAACATCGGGCATGAGTTATTGTGCTATCTTTTTGTACTCGACGAATTGCGCATCGTACCGGGTCTCTTTAGAATAGGGAATAGTAGTATTACCGCAATTTAATAATGGTGATTCCGGTAATTCGCTGTTTGTATCATAACTCAGAAGCAAGTATCGTTTTACCGGTTCTTTGGGAGATTTCGGAATGCGGTACAATTCCTCAGGGAGTTCATCGTTTTTAACCACCTTTGGCATCTCTTTTAGCCGGAATAGATGCTGATTGACAGCAGGATGATTACCTTCCCTCGTATGGAACAATACATAACGGACGTAATGGGCATTCTCCAATATCTCCATACCCCAATCAGTCATCTTAATTCCGATAGCCAATTTCCCATTACTAAAGAATTTCACCTTTTCCTCATACTTTTCCATCATCACCATCAATACCCCTTCTTTACCTTGTGGTATATATTGCAATCCGCGTTGCGGCACAGAATTTTCGATTTGCTCAATTGGCGTGCGGTGGTTGAGTATCTGGTCAAGATGGAAACGAAGCAGCAAACCGCTGTTTTCATTGGGCAGTAAAGGGAAGGCACCAATATTGACTTCAAAAATTGAGCGTAGGTAATACGGTAATTCCTTGTATCTGTCAGGATTGTATAGAGCCAGCGTATCTTTCTCATACAATCGTCCGGGGAACAAGATATACCCACCGATTATTTCTTTTGAGAAATCAAAATTAGCTCTACTGCCGTAATAGATAGCATCCCTGTAACGATGCATCTGGTTAATTGTCTTAGGCACCGGCTCATCCAACACATGTTCTTGTTTTTGCGGATCGTCATCTCCTAATACGCGGTATTTGGCATCGTATAAATATGTCAGTATTTTTCCGTCTGGTTTTCTTATATGCAGAACAATATCCGGTTTTTGTTCTACAGTCATAGAAGAGAAATGGTCTTTATCATTACGGTTGTATGGCTTGAATATGTATTGGTATCCCACTTCCACCTCATCACCATTGGTTTTATTGATGAATGTCGTTTTTCCAGACATATCTCCACCGGAAAACGGATCAAAAGCTACTTTTGAGTTATCTTTTATCAGTTTGGCATCTTCGGGGCGTTCCAAAGGATTGATGTCCAATAACTCCATAATATACTTTTTAATCTTCAGGAAACACCATAGTTCATATAGTTTCCAAATCGGTTGAACTCCAACGGACGTGTCTCCGTCTATCAGGTTCAGTCCATTTTGCAGCAACAGCCAATACCGATAGATTTGCTGATACCCGCTTCGCTGCTGCAAAACCATACTTTCTTGCCGGAAGCCTTCGAATCTGCCAATGGTTCGGAATAGCGAATTATGGCTGATAATATCTAAATCTTTTGCGATTGACGTTAACTCTTCGTATTCAACATCAGATGTAGTTTCTTTTAATCTGTGCAATAAGCGGTTCAGCCGTTCAGATATACGCTCAATGGTGTATTTAACAAAACGGTTTTCTTGTGTGTCAATCGTTGATGTAAGTTGTTCGGTCCTGTAGTATGTGTGCATAGCTTTGGAGGGATTTCTTTTCTCGTCATTTTTGTAGTCCTGTGCGAGTGTGTTGGTCCAATGTTTGATGTGGTCTGGACGCAGATATTCCTCTTGTATGATAACTTTGTTGTGCGGAGCGTTGAGTATATAACGGATTGCGCGTAGGTACCCGTGTATGATTTGTTTGAATACGGATAGCCAAATAATATCATTATTGGCTTCTTTCCCTTGTTGGAAGGTTAGTGTCAAATAGCGAAAAACAAGTTCACCATATTCCTGACGTATCTGCTGTATTATGACTTTCAAATCATCTTTGGTGTCTAATTTCGGAGATACAACATCGAATTCGAACTGTTCTCTATGAAATATATTTTCCTTGTCTGTGTATTCAAATTGCAATGCGAAATGTCCGGGTTCATTCAGAAAGTTAATGTTTCCCAATAGTGCATATCCTTCGGCTAACTGCTGCTCGTTGAACAGATTGATTACTTCTGGATTTTGATGGACAATACGAGGCTTGGTATCTTCTTTTATATTGAGGAAAGTAATGCAGAAAGCATAACTGTGCGTCTCATAGAAAACAGGTCTGGTTGCAGCCCAATCTGACAGGGGTAGTTCGCTTTCTTCATGTGAGTCATAGTCATAGATGTTTAGCAAGCCTTGTTCGTTGGCTTTGTAACTACAATAATGCTCGGCATCTTTTACGCGTACACGAAATTTTTTCCACGAATAAGTAATGTCCGAAGAACTGACACTGATTTCGTAGTGTCCCTGCAATATATAGTGAAGAATCCGCATTAGAAGAAGTTGGCAAAGTAACTGTTTTCCAACCGTTTGTGCATTTGGTCAAGCTTGTCGATAACTTTCCGATAGAGATCAGATCCTTCGACCAATTTTGTCTGTTCGTCAGTTGTTTTCCGAGTCATCAAAGTTTGTTCAACATATTCGGACAATTCGGTGAACACATCTTTGTTTTGCCCTCGACCTAATAATTTGTCGTCGCCTTGTATGCGAGGAAGAATCTTTTCCATTAAAATGGCTAATGTGGCTTCGCCGATATAGGGTTCTATATCCTCTGGGAAACCGGCTTCCTCAATAAGATATGCGAGATAAAGAATCAATTCGTTTTGAACACGGTAACTGACTTGGAATGGAGTATTTTTTAATATGTCATTAATGGCTTTGAGCCTCGCTGGGACATCAGTTTTTATCTTTGTCTCGTATTGAGTCCAGAGAGTATCTGATTCGCCATCTTTGAACACCTCTTTGGCATTAACAAAATGACTTTTGAGCCGATTCAGTGACACAACTTCGTCTCGGTATTGGAGAGCATTGGCATTTTCGGGTTTGAACATATCCTCCAGTTTGCCCCCGTTCATCTCGATTGTAAAAGCACGGTCAATCACTTTACGGCTGAACTGATGGGTAGTATCATCCATGTTTACTGTTCCTACTATGTACAGGTTGCTTGGAAGAGGTAATCCGTTTTCTTGAAGATATTGGGCAATTGCAATATCTTCGTCCTTGTATTGTTTAGCTACATCTATGCCGTTGAATGCCTCTTTCTTGATAAGCTTGGCAGAAATGATTTCTTCTCCATCTTTTGTTCGTGTCTCTAAAACAGACAAATATTCTGCAAAATACTGCTCTACAGGAGCGAGATTCATTTCGTCCAGACAAACAAAGAATGGTACATCTGTACGTTGCAATGCCCGATACACAAATCTAATAAACGGCGTGAGTTCATATTTCCCATCCAACGCATTATAATAGCCTAATAATTCACTGCTGTCATGCCAATTGGGTTTAACCTCTATAAGGCAATAATTACCGGGAGTTGTCTTGTCGTTGTTGTATCCTTCTTCGTTGGGACATGTCATGAAAGCCAGTTCTTTCACGATACGGCTTTTGCCCGTTCCCGATATGCCCGCCAACAGCATAAACGGCTTCGTTCGAAGGGCGGTGAGATATGGGAGATAAGAGGTGTTATCTGTTGTAGAAACTAATACCTTGCTCTCTTTTTTTGTGTTTTCAATAATTAAATCGCTGTTAGAAACGCAGATATTGTAAAAAGCTTCAAATTCTTTTCCTTGTGGAATATAGAACAAAAGATATTTAGTACTATTTACTTTTTTGAGAGCAAAGAAGTCATCTATATTTGAAGATGCATCTAAATGCAGTTTATCTAGGAAGAAATCTTTTAAATCAATAGAACCATCTGCATTCTGGTAAATTTTATAATCTCCGCGGGAAGGACTTAATTTAAGATAGACTTTTATCGTCTGTCCATCAAAAGCTCCTCCACGTTCTAATGATTTATATTGAAATGTAACGTGTTCTTCATCATTTGTAAACTCGAAGAAATTAGTAACTTTTTCAACATTAAATTCGATTTGTTTTCCTTTTGATGGATTCAAATCGTTAGCTCTGAACTTAAATAATGCTATCATATCCTATTATTGAATTATTCCCCATTGTTCTGCAATTGCTTCTGCAAATCCGGGGAAAGTTTTACTTCTTAGTTTTCTTCTTTCTTCAGTTGATATTTTTGTATTGAAAGAATCTGAATACCATTTGGGCAGAGAGCGGCCACTTGACAAGACTACACGCGGACCTTCCTCTACCATGTTTGTTGGTGTAAGTAGTGGTAAATTATGCAGCCAAAGACACGTCTTTTTGGATGCACTATCACCAAACCAGAAAGGCTGAACTATTTGATCTGGTTTACGATAATGCGTATTCATGCAACCAACAGGGTTCTCTATTGCCCAATGTTTGATGTCTGTCTTTGTCAAATCTAAAAAGAATTTGATGGCTTCTTCTTGCATTTTTCTACGACCTAGATGGTGTGGATGTTCTCTACGCTGTTCCACGGGTAAATTTGCATCGTCCGGGTGGTATAGCCACCTAGCTCCACTTACGGACAAATATGTACAGGGGGGATGTGCGACCATTAAATCCCATGTTTCTCCTTCTGGCAAATAGTAAGTCTGACCATTTTCGAGATGTCCACCGTGATTTTTTATAATAGCAAAACAATCTTCGTGGAAATGCCATTCTGGATGACCTCCACTACATTCTAATAAATCGCAGCTAAATGCATTATGCCCTCGTTTGCGGAAGGCTTTACAAACAGCCTGACTTTCTTCACATGCAATTAGTATATTCATTTCATTTATGTTTATCTAAAACTTTGTATATTCCTGATGCTATCCCTTGGGCAAATCTAACAGGAACTGCATTCCCAATCATTTTGTAGCAATAGGGCGTAGATGCGACAAATTCGTAGTCAAGAGGGAAAGACTGCAAACAAGCTGCTTCTCTTATTGTAATACTTCTTTCCTGTTTTGCATCTGGATGGATAAACATGTATCCATCTTTACTTAAATGGGCGACTATCGTATGTGCAGGTTTATCCCATTCTAGGCTTTTATATTTCTGGTATAATGTTGTATGCCCTGTTTTTTGGAAATAATAATGTATCATATCTTGGTGGCTGGTATGATTCATATTATTGCTAACCCACTCATAAAATATTTGCCGCTCTCTTTCTCCATGATTTCTAGCTTCGTGTTGTGATATTGAGTGGTCGGAATTTGCAGAGTGTGACTGTGTGATTCTTCCTAGTTTTATTGGCTTTTCAAGAGGATATAACGCAGGTAGATTTCCGATTGCTTCACGTACTGTTACTTTGGGCGCATTACTTTGTTCTTTAGTTATTGCATTATATAACTCGTCCAATGAAATCTTTTCTCCTTTCTTTACTCCTAAAATAATTACCCTTGGTCTATTTTGTGGAACTTGAAAATCTACAGCATCATATAAGGCTGTTTGTAAATCTTTCGGTGCGCGTATGGTATAACCTATTAGGTCAAACGCTTCGTAAATCCGTTCTGTTACTAATTTCCCGCCGGGCTTTGCACTTAACAATCCTCGTACATTTTCAAAAACAAATACTTTCGGTTGGAATGCTTCAACCACTTTGCAAAAACTTTCGAACAGATAATTCCTGTAATCATACTGCATAGAGTTCTTATCAGTAGCTCTTCCGTGTATTGAATAGGCTTGGCATGGTGGACCTCCGATAATTAAATCTAGCTTCTTTCGTCCGACAAGTCCTTTTAAGCCGCGTTTTATAATATCAGGATGATTGTCTGCCCCAAATTCTATTATAGATTGGTCTGTCCAATTTCCATTTATAAGTTCTTTAGTCCGTTGGATATCAAAACAAATAACTCGTCTTTGTGCTTCTTCTTCGCTATGCCCCCATTTTTGAATTAGTCTATGCCGTAAAGTATTAACCATGGGCATTTCCCATTCTATATGGGCTAATGCTTCATATCTTCCCGTTTGCAAGAATCCTTCAGTTAATCCTCCGCAGCCTGCAAATAAATCTATGAAAGTATATTTTTTCACGATAAAATTCTTTCTATTAAAATATCTTTTTTGCGAGTATTCCTCTTAATTATTGGATGTTCTGGAAATGAAAGGTTTCTGCTATGTGTCAATAACTCATATCCTGTTCTTTTTTTAGAGACAGTGTAATTTAAAGGGAAACGATAGAGGTCCAAATCTTGATATCTTTCACGTATATGTGGTGTGTCATCATATGAAAGCAACCATGGGAATGCAGCTTCATTCAATAAATAATTTGCTAATTGTTGATGGTCATTTTCTCTATAATGATCCATATATAATGATTTGCCTTTCACATAGTAGGGAGGGTCAAGATAAACAAAGGTATGAGCCTCTATAACCCGCAAAAAATCCAAGGCGTCTAAATTATATACAGTAATTCTCTCTCTCTCTTGGACAATTCTTTGTAAACGAGGCAGAAGACTATTCTTATTAAAACGGCAATCTATCTTGTACCTTGCTTGCTGTTGATGTTCAGTGGTTGTTCCGCCTATAGGTCCACCTTTAATGACTCCAGAGCGATTAGTTCTTGATAAAAAGAATGTGGCCACACCTAAATCAAATGTAGGTTCTGTTGTGTATTTTAGTACTTCCTTTTGATGGTGCCATTCAGCAAGCGTAACAGGAATGTCTTGTATAACTTGGATAAATCGTTCAGGCTCTGTTAATAAATAGTGCCAAAATGAATATATCCCAATATTAGCATCATTTATAATGATGTTATTTACATGGTTCCCCAATAGTAAATTGATGGCTGCACCGGCTCCACCCGCGTATGGTTCGGCATATACGACATTTTCCAACCCATTCAGTCTGAAAAGGTCTATCAGAAAAGGAGTCATAAGTGCTTTTCCCCCAGGATATCGTAAAGGACTACCGTTCATCTTTATTCTTGAATTTCTTTTATATCAAGCAACACTTCGAACAGAGGGAACAAAAAGTCCCAAAATCTATTTAAGAATTGTTTCGATAAATACGCGGTAGAGCTACTATGCACATAGCCATTTAGCACATCTAATGAAAATTCATTACTTGTGTTTAATAATTTCTCCACAATGTTTTTTGCGTCTCCTTTGAGTTTATTATCTTTTAAATACGTCAATCTTTTTTGAAGTGGAACTTCTTTTAAACTGCATTTATAGCATTTACATAAATCAGAGTCTAAACCCTCCGCAATAATAAAATCTCTAATGGCAATGTCAAGAAAAATACGTATAGAGGCACTAATGGCATTTGAGTATTTTAATGGTATATACTTTAACTCGTCGAATATATTTCTCAACTTGGTGTCAGTAGTTTGCAAAGTATAAATATCCAAAATCAAGCGACTCCTATAGGGATCGTTCTTCATTGGTTTAGGTGGTGTCACCGGTGGTACATCTAGTTGTGTAGTTTCATTTTGTTCTACTGTAGATTGCGGTGTGTCGTCGTTTTTCGAAGAAATATTAATACCTTTTTCTTCCAAAACAACTTGTGGTAAACTGTCTAAGATGCGTGGAGCATCCTCCGCCTTCATTCGAGTATTGATTTCTTCATTAACGATGCGTTTTATTAGTTCGGCATAAGCTTTATAGAATGACTCTAAATTCGCATTTACAATGACATTTGGACCATCATATGTGATACCCCATCGAGTTTTTACATCGGCATAAGAAATGAAACGCTCTAAAATGGTTATTGAGAATCGATGTGAGTTGGCTTTTTCGTATTCCTCATTAGTTAAGAGATTCCTTACCTCGTCTAGTTTTATATAGTCTTTAATCTTTAGTATTCTGATTTGTTGCTCGATATCTGCTTTAGACATAGAAGTAATAGCAATCATTTTATCTATGTCATCTTTATATTTTTCATACAAGCTGGCAATCCATCTTTGTTGCTGTATCCTGCTCCAACTTTTCAGCAAAGATGCAGCATTGTGTCTTTGATTTATATACCATTCGGCTTCTTCTAGGGAAGGAGCGACGCATACAAGAATTTTTTGAATAGAAGTCTTGTTTATTTTTTGAGAATACTTACGCACATAAGAACGTATCGCCATTGGGGCTTTCTTAGGATCTCGTAGTAGTTTTAATGCCAGTACTCGCCTATTTCCTTCCGCTACATAAAATTTATCATTATTAGGATTTTTCCATACAATAATAGGGTCTGCAGGGATAAATCCCATTGTTGAGATTGATTTCAATAAGTCTAAAAAACTTTCTCTCTCTCCTTCATCGGAAAGTAGGTCTTGGGCATAGTCAGTTAGGTAAATATGCTCCTCCTCTGGATTCAACCGAGGATTAGCAGACCACAACCTTAATTCGTCAACAGATCTCGGCGTGCGTTTTTCAAGCCATTCGTATTGTTTCATAAAAACTGTTTTATATAATTGTTGTTTATAAGGTATTTTTAGGCATTCTTCTTTATTTCACAATTTTATCTATAAATGTTTTTGTTATTATGTACGTGGCATAAGTTTACCCAACATATCAAGCAACCATGATGCGCTTTCAGCGATAGACATGAATCTGGTCTGTGTATTATATGCTTTAACAGTCTCTTTCACATTTCTGAATACATTTTCAGATTGTGCATATTCCGGTTTGATGGCATTAATTGCATCTGCTACTCGAGTTACTATATTGCGCAAGTCCATATGTGTTGTTTCTAATGTCCGGGCGTCTATTTTGTGGGAAATCTTCTTTAGGTTTCCTTGATCATCCCAGATGAAACACACAAAACTAGGCAATTCTGAATCTTCCATCTCCAAACAAGCACGCACTGCATTTTCATTAGCCTCATCTGTCATTGCATCTTTGCGTGTATAATAGCCTTTTGGGCTTACCGGACGGATAGCAAATATTGGCCAGTTTACCCCGGAAATGGCATCCAGTTCCCGCCAGTAATCTTCGTCGCGCAGAACTTTGGCAACGTGCGGATGTTTTCTTGAATACACAATAAATCCGCACAAACGAACCGGCGATTCTTTTGCTATTTCAAATAAAATCTCTCCCTCAATATATTCTCTAATATCAAACATTACAGAGCATAGCTATTTTATATATCTTCTTTTTATTTGTGTTTTGTTTCTCGGTTGTGTCCCGGTCATCGGTCGGTGGAAGGTGGCATAGCAACCTTACCAAGTAACCATGTATCATTTGAGGTAGCCGCCACCTGACGAGCCAAACGAAACCGAGCACTTTCAATAACTGCTACGGCTTGTAGCAGTAATTCCTTATACTCGTCTGATTTGAACGGCGTGTCTAATTGTTGAGTACTTATTTGCTCTATATCTGCCATAGTTTTTATTGTCGGTTGATTGTGTCACGGAGGGTGGTAATTTTGACAACAGAGTTGACACAATTTCCCATTTTACAATTTCGGGTGCAAAGGTACAATAATTTTTTGATATATGCAAATTTATTTGCATGAATAGGCCTTTTTAGGCATGAATAGGCAGGAATAAGCATACATAGACGAGATAGGGAGGCTGTGCTCGCGGAAACAGCCGCGAGGGCTAGACCGGAGGGAGAGGGCAAGCGATGAAGGATGGGGCGGCTCCGAGAGCCGATGTCGGGATAAAATCCCGACGCAATGGACGAAGGGAGCATCATAAGAGGACGGAGGGGAGTTGGGCAAAAAGGACGAAGGGAGCACAGAGGTGGACAAAATGACACCCAAGGTGGACAAAATGGCACGAAAGTGGACAATTTGGCAGGGATAGAGGGGTTGGCACGGAGATTGCAATATTCAAGGTGAAAACGTTTTAACGCGAGCCTGCAAAAGCATAAAACTCCTACAGACCGCAAACAACGCAAGATTGTTTAACTTAATTTAGGAGATTTAATTATGACACCTGCAATGTATCGTAGAAACAGTTGGTTCCCAACAGTATTTGATGAGTTTCTAAACTCGGATCTGATGAACACCGTAAGTACAACCGCTCCGTCGGTTAACGTCAAAGAAACCGAGAAAGCGTATATCGTTGAACTGGCAGCGCCGGGCGTGAAGAAAGACTACTGCCGCGTTCATATCGACGAGGATCACAACCTCTGCGTCGCCATCGAGAACAAGTTCGAGCACAAAGAGGAAGACAAACACTCGCACTATCTGCGCCGCGAGTTCTCGTACACCAACTACGAGCAGAAATACAGTCTGCCGGAAGACGTGAACGAAGAAGAAATCAACGCCAAGGTAGAAGACGGTATTCTGACTATCGAACTGCCGAAACTAAAGAAAGTAGAAGGCAAGACGACGAAGCAGATTGAGATACAATAAGCTGTTAGTCATCAGCAGTCAGCTATCAGAAACGGCAACCGAAAGGCTGCCGTTTTTATTGCAGGCGGGTTCCGCGGACATCGTAGAGATGCCCGTTATAGTTCAGATGTCTTATACTGAAATAGGTTTACTCATAAAACGAATAAAAAGTGTCAAATTTTAAGATTTTAGTTTATGAAGCGAACACTTGGACTTACGCCAGGATGTCTTTGTATTCGTCTGTGCGGGTGAGGAAGGCTTGCGCATAGGAGCAGAGAGGGATGATCTGGCGGTTGTTGGCGCGCGCAAAATCTACTGCGGCAAGAACCATCTGACGGGCAATTCCTTTGCCTTCAAAGCCTTCAAAAACGCGGGTATGGTCAATGATCATCCGCTCGGGAGCGGGGCGTTGGTACGTCATTTCGCCGACTTGCACCGGTTCGGTACAGGCACCTTCTTCGGTGGCTTGCATCCATGCTTCAAAAATGCCGTTTTTCTCGGTCTCTTTGTGTTGAATAGTGATCATAGTTGCTCTAATTCTAATAATTGTTTCTTTATCTCTATGCCGTATTCGTACCCGCCTAATTGGCCGTTTGCAGCAATGACTCGGTGGCAGGGGATGATAAGGGCGATGGGATTGCGTCCTACGGCTTGTCCGACCGCTTGCGCCGAACGGCAATCTACCATTTTGGCGATTTCTCCGTAGCTGATTGTCTCGCCGTAAGGAATGGTAAACAAAGCCTGCCACACACGCTTCTGAAAAGCGGTGCCTTGCGGATTGAGTCGCGGCACGTTACATGGGCGTTTGCCCGCAAAATAATCATCTAACCATTGGAGCGTTTCTGCGATAATCGGCAGGGCAGTAGCTGTTTCTTTTGAGGCCTCTTTGGGGGCGGCTGAGGTCTTTGCATTGCTAAACCGCAGACTCGTTATTGCCTGACCGTCACTTTCGATGGCGATAGGTCCCAGAGGCGAGGTATATGTGGTAGTAAAGGTTTTCATAACATGCCGATTTGTTTTATCCTTTATCTATATAAAAATAGAAATAATACACCGCAACGATGGCTATGGCAAGGTGGAGGCAGAGGATGAGCGGTAAGCCGTAGCGGAATTTGGGATGCTGGGTCTTGTGATGCCAGATTTTCATGCCGAGAAAAGCACCGACACTGCCGCCCAAAAGGGCAACGGAGAGGAGACGGGCTTCCGTGACACGCCATTTGTCATGCCGCGCCTTCCATTTGTCAATGCCATAGAGAAAGAAAGCAATGATATTGATTGCCGCGAGGTAGAGCAAGAGAGCATATAACAGGTACTTAGTCATCTTCTTTTTAGCGGCATTTGAGGCTCTCACGTCCGTACTGATTAACTAGACTGCCTTGCCGGACGTCGCAAGCGTGCTCAATAGGGTTCTCGTACTGTGCTATCAAGTCAGGATAGACCGTATGGCGAATAGCTGTGATGCGAACTTTATTCATGTATTTAAAGATACCGGTATGCTTAAATTTTTCGCAAAGGTACAAATAATTTATCAAATGTGCAAGAAAAAGTGAGATTTGGGGCAAAATAATGCGTTCTTCAATATCCCGATAGAAAATGTTCCTTGAGCTTTTATTTTTCATTTTTTTTCTGCACTTTCTCTCTAAAAAATTTGTACAATTCGAAAAAATGTAGTAATTTTGCACTTGAAATGAACGAGATGAATCCACATATAGATGCACGGAATGAGTCGATGGCTTATTATCTGGCGGAGGAGTTTGCTATGCATACCAACCGGCCGATGTTCATCACCGGAAAGGCGGGAACGGGAAAGACGACTTTTCTGAGGAAATTGAGGGAACAGACGCCGAAGAACATGGCAGTCGTGGCTCCGACCGGAGTGGCGGCTATCAATGCCGGCGGAATGACTATTCATTCGTTCTTTCAGTTGCCCGTTCGGACACTTATTCCGACACCGCAGTCGTACAAGCAACTGTTTGCAGAACAGCGACTTACACAGCGCAAGAGGAACTTGATTTATCACTTGGAGATGTTAGTGATCGACGAGATCAGTATGGTTCGGGCGGATGTGTTAGATGCGATAGATCAGGTGTTGCGACGATACAAATACCGCAAAGATCAGCCTTTCGGCGGCGTGCAGTTGGTGATGATCGGCGACCTGTTTCAGTTGTCTCCTGTGGTGACGAGGGGCGATGACGAGGAGGCGATGCGGAAGTATTACGAAGGGCCGTATTTCTTTCAGGCGAAGGTGATGCAGGAGTTGCAGCCGATCTATGTGGAGCTGGATCATGTGTTCCGGCAACAGGACCAGACGTTTGTGCAACTGCTGAACGAAGTGCGTGAGAATCAATTAACTGCGCAAGGTCGTGCGTTGCTCAACGCACGGTATAACCCGCGGTTTCAGAACACGGACGAGGATTTTCATATTACCCTGACGACCCACAACCGCTTGGCAGACGAACTGAACGAACGCGAGTTAGCCAAACTGCCGGACGCGCCGCATGTTTTTACGGCGGAGATCAAGAAAGATTTTCCGGTCAATATCTACCCGACGGAGGAAGTACTGACGCTCAAAGAGGGTGCGCGTGTGATGTTTGTGCGCAACGACGACCAGAAGCCGAGAAGGTTCTACAACGGCAAGATTGGTGTGATTACGGAGATTGACAGCGAGAAGATTGTAGTGCGTTGCGAGGACGGGGACATCGAGGTGACGCGTATGGTGTGGGAGAATATCCGCTATAAGGAGGACGAGAAAACGGGCAAGATCGACGAGGAGATTTTAGGTACGTTCACCCAGTATCCGCTGCGGCTCGCGTGGGCAGTGACGATCCATAAGAGCCAGGGTCTGACGTTCGACAAAGTGATTATAGACGCGGCGCGGGCATTTGCGGCAGGACAGGTCTATGTGGCACTTTCCCGTTGCCGGACGCTGGAAGGGATTGTGCTGTCTTCGAAGCTGGATTATGTGGAGTTAGACAACGATCCTTGCGTGCTGCGTTATACGGACAGCCAGCCGCCCGTAGAGACGATTCAGCAGGCACTTCCCACAGCGCGCAAGGAATATGAGATTCAGCTGTTTAGTGCGCTTTTTGATTTCCATCGGACACTTTCTTTGGTAGATCAGATGCGCAAGATGGTGGTTTCGAAAGTGTCGTTCAATGAAGAAAGTTTGCCGTTCTTGGAGGGCTTGCAACCTGTTTTTGTCGAATGGCAGAGCATCGCCGATAAGTTCCGCCCGCAACTGACAAAACTGCTGCTGAGCGGCGATAAGACGATGCTTCGCGGGCGTTTGCATGCAGCCTGCGCGTATTTTGTGCCGCTGATGCAACCTGTGGCGCAAAAGATAGCCGATCATCCCTGCCGGTGTAAGAACAAAGCGGACGCCAAAGATTTCGAACCGCTGTTGAGCGATTTGTTCTTAGGGTTGCACGAGAAGATGCATTTGATGCAAGCGCTGATTAAGACGGACGCTCCTTCGTCGGAGTCTCTGCTACAAGCGCGCAATACATTCGTTGCGCCGATGGAAGAACTATGTAAAGTGACTAAGGGACAAAGTACCAAGAACCAAGTGAAGGGCCAAGGAAAGGTACAAAGTGACAAAGTACCAAGTACTAAGGTGAAAGCCGCCAAGAACGAATATAAAGGCAGCGACTTGGACAACATGGCGGTGGAGGCGATGATTCACGACATGTTGGAGGATGGTAAACCATCGCCGTTCTTGTTGGATTTCATTAAGATGATGCGTCAAAAGCGCGCTAAGGATGTTTCTGAAACTTCGCAAGCCGGTGCACGATGGATGGTAGAGGACGATTTGCGACTTCGTGAATTGTTTCAGGAAGGCACTCCTATCGCCCAACTCGCCAAAGAGTTTGGACGCACAAATGGCGCTATCCGGTCGCGTTTGAAGAAATTAGGCTTGATTGAATAATACTTAATTATTCATGTTGATGTTGCCAAAGAGGCTACGAGATCTTCGTCAGCAGGTAGCCAGCGGACGGAATGGAGATCAGAAGGAGCGAGCCATTTGGCGGCTTCGTGTTCCAGGAGCGTGAAGCCTTGTTCCATAGTACCTTGTCCTTCGTCCCTTTGTATTTTTAGGTGGCATTTGAAACAATGCATCGTGAGATGGAAAGCGGGGTAGTCATAGTCGATGGTTCGGAGGAGTTCTCCGACTTCTATCTCCGTATCTAACTCTTCGCGTATTTCACGGCATAAGGCTTGTTGGGGCGTTTCGCCGGGTTCAATTTTCCCACCGGGGAACTCCCACCAATCTTTCCATTCGCCGTAACCTCGTTGCGTAGCAAAGATACGTCCTTGATTGTCAAAAAGGACGGCAGCTACTACTTCAATGGTTTTTGTTGTACTCATGCCAGTCGGCTCTGAACGACCTGAGCTACCATTTTGCCGTCGGCATTGGGCAGCGCGGCTTTGACGGCCTTGACGAAGAGCCCCATGTTCTTCTTCTCGGGCTCCCATCCATTAGCCTCTTTGGCTTGGTCGAAGGCGCGGATGATATCTTCTTCGGAAGCAGCTTTGGGCAGGAAGGTCTCGAGGACGTTGATCTGGGCTTGTTCTGCGTCGGCTAACTCTTTACGTCCGGCAGCGATGTATTGCTCTACGGATTCCTGACGTTGCTTGACCATCTTTTTGATGATCTGGATCTCATCTGCTTCAGTGAGTTCTTTACCTGCATTCTCTTTGCTTGTTTGCCAATTGAGGAATGCACTTTTGATGGCGCGCAGGCTTTCTGTGCGTACTGAATCATGGTTTTTCATTGCCTCCATGATCAAGGCATTGATTTCATTTTTCATCGATATATAGTTTACATATTTGCGTTATAATACTGCGGTAGGCCGGTCACCTCTTCGCCGATCCAGTCGGGTCGGGAGAAGGGTTCATGCTCGTCTCCCAATTCGATTTCTGCCATGACGAGTCCTTGCATCTTTCCGGAATGGAAGACATCGACTTCCCATTTGCGTTCCCGGCCTTGATAGAGCGGGGCAGGGATGATATAGCGCGTCTTGGAGATGGCTCCGGGCAGGCAGAGTCGGAGTAGTTCGCGTGCGTCCGCGAGGTCAATCTCGCGTTCCCATTCGAATTTCGCGAGTCCTTCGCGCAGGGTGGAGGACTTGATAGTAAGGAACGCGTGCGCGTCACGGATACGCACACGAATAGTTTTCTCAGGGTCTTTGCACAGATATCCCTGCGTGATCTGATAGTTAGTGACGGCTTGCGCCTTAAACGCCTCCGATGTCACAAGAAACTTGCGCTCTATTTCCGTATTATTCATAAGTAATCCCCCGATGAAACAAAAAAAGGCATTCGCTTGGAATGCCCTATTTTGCGGAAGAGGGGGGATTCGAACCCCCGGTACAGTTACCCGTACGACAGTTTAGCAAACTGTTGGTTTCAGCCACTCACCCACCCTTCCTAAATGGGTCATTTGCCAAAAAGCGGTGCAAAGGTACTGCTTTTTTCTGATATACGCAAATTTTTGTGAATTTTTTTGCAAAAAAAAGAGAAGGCGTGATTACAAAAGAAAAAAAGAAGGTTGGTGATATAAAAAAAGAAGGTTGTCTCACGACAACCCAATCTTTTCATTTAACCTTAAATCTAATACCATGAAAAACACGGTGCAAAAGTACTGCTTTTTGACGAACTGACCAAATATTTTTCAAAAAAAGTGTCAAAAAACTATATTTTGTAATGTTTAGTTAGCAAAATGACAGTATTAGTCGCAAAGTGTAAACAAGTCATCACGCGGATTTATCAGCATGACAGGTACCAAGGCATGTCTTATGGCATGTAGTTCCTGCGGACCGAACAAAATATCATCCAGTCCGTAGTCGCGGCTGGCTGTAAGCACTAACAAGTCATGCTGAAAATCCCTTTGCCGTTCTGCCGCTTCCCGCATCAGTTTGAAGGAGTCTTTCTTGGCAATGACTACTTCGTATGTGATTTTCTCGCCAGTTTTTTCTGATATGGCCTTGATATGCGTGACAATCCGGTTGACGTTCTGTTTCGCATGGGAGCCGTAGTCGTTGGCCTGCAGGAGGATGATATGAGCGCCTGTTTTGCGGGCGAGGTACGTGCATATCTCCGCCTTGTAGGTCTCTTCTTCGAGCATGGACACCGGCACAAGTAGCCGTCTCAGCGGTTTGATAGTCATCGTAGAAGTGATGAAGACGTATGGCCGTCTCTCCTCGTGGCATTCGTTGAGGTGGCGCTGGATGGTACGGCGGTTGTTGTCGCACTCAATCAGTTTGATATCTTCGTTATTATCCCAAATCATTGCATTAGTTGCGGTTCTTGCGGTTCTTGCTGTGCGTCGAATTGATCCCAGTTGATGGTATCCATGGTGTGGCGGTATTGTCTGGCAGCGGCAGCGTGCGCACTGTAAGAGGAAGAGAAGATATGGGTGTTGTTCAGTTCGGGGCTGGCGCACATATACAGGTAGTCGGTATGCGGCGCGTTGAGCACCATGTCGAGTGTCTCGGGCGACGGACAGCGGATAGGTCCGGGAGGCAATCCTGGGTATTTATAGGTGTTATACGGCGATTCGACCGCGAGATGGCGGTAGAGGACGCGCTTGAGTTTGAAATCGCCGACGGCGTATTTGACGGTTGGGCAGGCCTGCATGAGCATACCTTTGTGGACGCGGTTGATATAGAGACTGGCGATAAGCGGCATCTCGCGTTTGTTATGGCTCTCTCCTTCGACGATAGAGGCGACGATCGCCACCTCGATGGGCGTGAGTCCGAGCGAGTCGGCTTTTGAGCGGCGTGTGTCGTTCCAGAAGATGTTATACTCGCGCTGCATGCGCTTGAAGAGTTGCTCCATCGTGATATTCCAGTACACCTCGTAGGTGTTGGGGATGAACAGACACCGGCTGGTCTCTTTGTTGAATCCGTACGGGGCGAGAAAAGCGTCATCTTCGAGATGCATGAGCAGGTCTGCGCTATCCATCATGAGATGGCTTGTGACCTTGCCTGCCAGGTCTTCGCGTGTGCGGACGAAATTATTCCATGTGATGCGCACAGGTGTCTGATAGCCGTATTTGAGTCGCTCGATGAGTTCGCGGTTACCGAGTTGGGCATTGAAGGTATAGTATCCGGGTTCGGGGTAGTTGAAGACCATGGCGCGGGCATGCATGGCAAAATCCCGCCGGCTGCCGATCTCATAATCCTGCTCGATCAGGTTGAGCACGGAGTCGATGGTTGCGCCCGGGTAGATTTTATAACTATGCTCGAGTCCGTCGAAAGACCGGAAGTTACTCACATGCAGTCGGTAGTATTGCTCTGCCACCACGGCGATGCCGAGGAAGAGAACGATGCACGATAGGCACAACACCGTGCGGAGGATATAGCGTTTTTTGATCATATCTCAGTAATCAGTTGTCAGTTGTCAGTAATCAGTTGTCAGCCGCCGACGAGTTTTTTGATTTCGGACAGTTTATTGAGTGCCTCGAGAGGCGTCAAGGTGTTGATATCCAGCGATTTGACTTCGTCGCGTATCTGTTCGAGCACCGGGTCGTCGAGTTGGAAGAAAGACAACTGCATTCCTTCGCGCGTCTCGCCGATGTGGTCGGTCGGTTTAGCCAGGTCTCCGTTCTTGGCAGCTCTCTCGAGGTCGGCAAGGATCTGGTTGGCTCGTTCGACAATCGATTGGGGCATGCCCGCCAGTTTGGCGACATGAATACCGAAGCTATGTTCCGACCCTCCGCGGACGAGTTTGCGCAGGAAGATGACTTTGCCGTTCACTTCTCGCACGGAGACGTTGTAGTTTCGGATTCGGTCGAAGGTCTTCTCCATCTCATTGAGTTCGTGATAATGGGTGGCGAAAAGCGTCTTGGCATGTCCGCGATGCTCATGGATATACTCGACGATCGCCCATGCAATACTGATACCGTCGTAGGTGCTGGTGCCTCGTCCGAGTTCGTCAAAGAGCACAAGGCTTCGTTCGGAGAGGTTGTTCAGGATCGACGCCGCTTCGTTCATCTCGACCATGAACGTCGATTCGCCCATGGAGATGTTGTCGGATGCTCCGACACGGGTGAAGATCTTATCGACGATGCCGATGGACGCGCTCTCGGCGGGAACAAACGAACCTATCTGTGCGAGGAGCACGATGAGGGCGGTCTGGCGGAGCAGGGCGGATTTACCGGCCATATTCGGACCGGTGATGATGATGATCTGCTGGCTGTTATTGTCGAGCAGCACGTCATTGGCGATATATTGTTCGCCTGCCGGCAGTTGTTGTTCAATCACGGGGTGTCGTCCCTGGCGGATGTCGATGACCAGGCTGTCGTTGACGTCCGGGCAGACGTAGCGGTTCTCTGTAGCGACGGTAGCGAAAGAAAGGAGGCAGTCGAGTTGCGCCAGCACATTGGCGTCGAGTTGCATTTGTGGCACCCATTCGCAGAGGGCGAGCATCAGTTCCTGATAGAGCCGGTTCTCGATGATCTGGATACGCTCTTCGGCGGAGTTGATTTTCTCCTCGTATGTCTTGAGTTCGTCTGTGATGTATCGCTCGGCGTTGACGAGTGTCTGCTTACGGATCCATTCGGGCGGTACTTGCTCTTTGTAGGTGTTGCGCACCTCGAGGTAATAGCCGAAGACGTTGTTGTAACCGATCTTGAGGCTGGCGATGCCGGTGCGCTCTATCTCGCGTTGCTGGATCTGCAGCAGGTAGTCTTTTCCGTCGGACTGAATAGCGCGCAGTTCGTCGAGTTCGACATCCACGCCTCGGGCGATGATGTTCGGTCTTCCCTGCGCCAGCGGCGGGTCGGGGTTGATCTCTCGTTCGATACGCATCCGCATCTCGGAGCAGGCGTCGAGTTCTTCGCCTAACAGCGTCAGGTAGGCGTTGTCGCGCGCTTCTTCGCATACGCGCTTGACAGGTACTACCGCGCGCAGCGCACGGGCCAGTTGTACCATCTCGCGCGGTCCTATACGGCCCGTGGATATCTTGCTGACGATGCGCTCGAGGTCGCCCATTTGCTCGAGCGATTCACGGATCGTCTCGCGTGCTTCGGGTTGTCTGAACAGGTGTTCTACCACTGTCTGACGGTTGCGTATCGGCCGTACATCCTTGAGCGGGAACGCCATCCATCGGTGCAACATACGTCCGCCCATAGGGGTGATAGTGCGGTCGATGATGTCGAAGAGCGTACGGCTGTCTTCGCGTTGCCCGCCCGTCAACTCCAGATTGCGGATCGTGAAGCGGTCGAGCCAGACATATTTGTCTTCTTCGATACGGCTCAGATGCTGGATGTGCCCTGTCTGCAGGTGTTGGGTCATGTCGAGATACATGAGGATACCGCCCGCAGCGGTGACGCCGGCCGGCATCTTGTCCAAACCGAAACCCTTGAGGGACGAGACGCCCCAAAGTTTCTGCAGACGCTCCTTGGCTGTGGACTCCACGAGCATCCAGTCTTCGAGTTCGAAAGTGAAGTATTTGGAGCCGAACAGGTTCTCTACATCGGCCTTGCGTCCGCGCAGGTGCAGCACTTCTTTCGGCCCGAAGTTAGTGAGCAGTTTGTCGATATAATCGCTGTCTCCCTGTCCGGCGAGAAACTCACCGGTGGAGATATCGAGGAAGGCGACGCCGATGACATGTTTGTCGAAATGCAGGCAGGCCACCCAGTTGTTCTCTTTCTGCGTGAGGGTGGTGTCCGAATAGCTGACACCGGGTGTGACGAGTTCGGTAACACCCCGCTTGACCAGTTTCTTCGTCAGTTTGGGATCTTCGAGCTGGTCGCAAATGGCGACACGCAGTCCTGCCCGCACGAGTTTTGGCAGGTAGGTATCGAGGGCGTGGAAAGGAAACCCCGCCATCTCCAAAGCCTGCATAGCACTACTGCCGCCGTTCGAACGATGTGTCAGCGTGATATTCAGAATCTTCGACGCCTTCACGGCATCCTCTGCGTAAGTCTCATAGAAGTCGCCGCAACGAAAGAGCAACATTGCATCCGGGTATTGTGTCTTTATCTCCCGGAATTGCTTCATCATAGGGGTTAGTTCATTTTTATTATCCATAAAAATAGTCGTCTGGTTTATAGTTGAAAGTTTATAGAAGCCGATTAGTTATTAGCCGTCTGGTTTGTAGTGAGTGGGTCTCCTGTATTAAAACTCTTTTGTAGTCCGGTTAGCAGGCGGGCTGTTTCACCCACTAAATTCTCTAAATTGGTAAAATCTTTTTCAGATATATAGTTTTCGTCCAAAGCTACTTCTAACTGGCTCATCAGTTCCATGAGTGACCCAAACGAAATCTCCAGGAAATGTACTTTGTCCTTTGTCGAATAACGAGTCATTCCTTCAGCGATGTTAGATGTTACTGACACTGCTGAACGTCTCATTTGGCTGCAAAGTGCAAATTGTTCCTCTTTAGGAAATGATTTTAGTAGTCGATAAGTGTATCTTCTTACTTCGCAAGCTCGCACGTATGCAATGAGTTTCCTATAACCAAAGAATTCCATATAATATTAAATTTAAACTTTAATACATATAACTCTCAACTAAAAGGCTTCTTTCAACTTTCAACTTTCAACTTTCAACTTATCTCAGGTCTACTGTTACTTTCAAATTAAACCGTCTTCCGGTGAGGTAGTTGGGGCTGGCCCATTGTGCGCCGAAGGCGTCCGCCACCCAGAAATAGGAGTTGACGTTCCGCCATCCCACGAGGTTGAACACCTCGAACTGGATAGCCCATTGCTTGACATGCTTGGCGCTCGGTGCGCGCATGAACTTGGCAGTCTGGGCATTGAACGTATAGGTGGCGCCGAGGTCGATACGCTTGTACATCGGCATGCGTCCCCAACTGAGGTTATTGCGCGGCGCGTAGAACGGCTGGCCTTCGGCAAACTGCATCTTCAGATGGAACTTGAGTTGCGGCAGTTGGGGGATATAATCCTGGAAGAGCATGGAGAAGTTCCACCGCTGTTCGGTAGGACTGGGTATCCACGGACCGCCGGTGATAAACCGTTGCCGCGCCATCATCGTGGAGAAGGATATCCATGAGTCCGCGCCGGGCACCAGTTCGCCGTAGAGCTTGAGGTCCAAGCCCGTGGCATAACCCTGCGAATCGTTCTTGCCCGAGTAGCGCACACGCACATTATCCACCGTATAACTCTCCATCCGGTCGATGTACTTGTAGTAACCCTCCATCGTGAATTTGAAGGGGCGGCCCCACGCGCGGAAGTAATAATCGCCGCCGAGCACAAGATGCACGGAGCGCTGCGCTTTGAGGTCTCTGTTGAGATGAATACGCGTCACGCCGAGCGTATCGGTGATGGTGTCGCGCAGTTCCTTATAGAAAGGCGCTTGGTAATACAGACCCGTAGCAAGTCGGAAACAGAAGTCGCGTTTCCATCCCGGAATCCATTCGATGGAGGCGCGGGGGGAAGGAAGCACTTCGTTGTTCCAACTCCACCACTGGAGTCGTCCGCCGACGGTCAGGATCCATTGGCCGGAAGGGGTGTTCCATTTATGTTCGTTCTGGACAAATGCCTGCAAGCGTGCGGTGGTCATAGCCGATTGGCCGCGCAGGGTATAGAACAGTTCCATCGAATGACCGTCATCGGGCATGGAGTATCCTGCCGAGTCGCGCCATTCCCATTCGCTGATATAGTCGCGTATCAGTTCGGCCTGTCCGCTAACACCCCAGGAGAGGCTGTTCTGTCCGCGCGTCCAAGCGCCATGATGCGCCAAGGTGATGACACCCGCCTGCAGTACGTTCCGGGCATGTTGATGGTATATACCCGTTCCTAACATATCCGTCTGACCGGCGGAAGGATCGATATAGTCGTCGCGCGAGTAGGAAGAAGAACCGTTGGAGGGGCTGTTGGACAGCACGTATTCACCGGTGATGTCGAAGTTCTCCCGTTCGTTGGAGTAATAGCCGCTGAGGTCAAAACCGATGCTGACTTCTTTGCTCACCTGGCCCTTGGCGCTCAGTGCCGCAAACGCCGTGAGGAAACGGTCTTTCTCCTGACCCTCGTAATAGATATTGAGCGTCTTGGCGTTCTGTCCGCCGAAGGACTCGCTCAGACTGTCCGGCGTGAAGCGGTAGTCGTTCTGGCTCACGTTGCCGAGAAAAGACATTTTCCACTTACTCTTCGCCCGCTGCGCGCGGTTCTTGCCGCCCACTTTCCACGTGATATAGGTCTGATAGTCGATGTAGGTCGGTTGATAATTACCGGTGGTGGCAAGTCCGCCGAGCATGTACTTGCTGGTCTTGTAGCGCAGACCGTGCATCATGGAGTAGGTGCTGTCGCCGTGTCCTACATAGAGCTGTGCGCCTAACAGACTCGCGCTCAGACTCGCCTCGAAGGACGTCGGACGCTTGTACGTGATATCGAGCACAGACGCCATCTTGTCGCCGTATTGGGCACTGTATCCGCCTGCCGAGAAATGTACGTTCTCAACCATCTCGGGGTTCACGAAACTCAATCCCTCCTGTTGCCCGGAGCGGATGAGCAGCGGGCGGTGTACCTCGATGCCGTTGACATAGACCGAGTTCTCGTCGAACGACCCGCCGCGGACATTATACTGGCTGCTCAGTTCGTTCGTCTGACTCACGCCGGCGAAGGTGATCAGCAGCGACTCGATGGAGCCGCCCGTAGCGTCCGGCATCACGCGTGTCGTGGACGCGTCGATATGGTCCATCGTGCCTTGCGTATGCTTGATACCGCGCACCTCGATCTCCGTCAACACCTGTTCGTCTGTCAGCATTTGTACGTTGATATTGATCACGTCGCGCACATCGAAGATGCGTTGCTGCACGGTCGTATAACCGATCATGGAGTAGGCGAGTACCACTGTGTCCGTCTCGTCGAGCAGCAGTTCATAGTAGCCGTTTTTGTTGGTCGCAGTACCGATAGGCCGGTCGGCGTTCAGCACTGCTACGTTCGCCAATTCGATACCGATATTGTCCTGATCCACCACATACCCGTATATGCGCGCCCTGCGCGCGTAACAAAGGCTCGGAATAAGGAATAAGGAGCAAAGAATAAGAACGAATATGTGTTGTAGCCTGTGCATTTTGATCTTTTGTCTTTTAGCGAAGCGGTCTTTGTTCTTTTAGCGAAACGGTCACATTCTCAATGTATTCCGTTAACTCCTCGCCGCCAAGCCCTGTCTCGGACGAGGTGACGAAGACGGGCGGCAGTTCTTCCCATTCTTCCAACAGGCGGTTCTTATACGCCTCTACGTTTTCTTTGAGCCGCACTTTGCCTAACTTGTCGCCTTTGGTGAACACAATCGCAAACGGCACGCCGTTCTCGCCGAGCCATGCCATGAACTCAAGGTCGATCTTCTGCGGTTCATGCCGGCCATCCACCAGCACGAACAGACACACCATCTCCTCGCGCAGCAGGCAATACCGCTCGATCATCTTCCGTAACGCTTCGCGTTGCTTCAACCCTGTTTGTGCAAACCCATACCCCGGCAGATCGACGAGGTACCATTCTTGTCTTTCGACTTTCGACTTTTGACTTTCGACTTTCGACTCTTGACTTTCGACTTTTGACTTTTGACTTTCGACTAAAAAATGGTTGATCAGCAAGGTCTTGCCGGGTTTCTGACTGGTCTTCGCCAACTTCGGGTTATGGCACAGCATATTGATCAGGCTGGACTTGCCTACATTACTGCGCCCGATAAATGCGTACTCGGGTTTGCCCGTCTTCGGACAATCCTTGACGTCCGGACTGGAGATGATATATGTGGCGTTTCGTATCATTTCACATAATTTTGCGACCGCAAAAGTACTGCTTTTTTTTGATATATGCAAGTTTTTTGAGAAAAAACGATTAGGGAGTTAGAGAATTAGGGTACAAAAAAAGCGGCTCACGCTACCGTGAACCGCCTATGCGTTGCGAGCACTGCCCTTATTTCCCTTTACGGCATTTTCGCAATGGGGGGGGTAAAATTGGATATTTGATTTATCATCTGTTGCATGATTTATCGTTTACCAAACAAATCAGAATGAGTACCGGTATCCAATAACAACAAAATCAATTCTGTGCCATTCTGATCCCAAATAAGTAACGAATCGTGTATTTCATGCCTCTAACTGAGCCATTAAATCTTCTACACTATTTGCCTGATATACACGCCCAGCGCGTACATCTTCGATTGCACGCTCAATACTGCCGCTCTTACGCGGTGTACGAACGGTAGTAATTTGCCAACCCATATTACGCGACTGGCGACGTAGAAAAGAGGCATCTGCCAACGGCAACGTAATCTGTACTGTTGTCGTCATAGTTTCCATTTTTAGCCCTTTCTATTGATTTCCGGCTGCAAAGTTACGGAAAAATTTTCATTTACGCAAGAAAATAGACCGAAAAGTGACGAGAAAGTGAAATTATACAAAAACAGCTGCAACCCGTATGGATTGCCGCTGTTGATTTTAACCTGATGGCTATGACTTACCACTGGTCATCGGTGGGGATATCGTTGATACCCATGTCACCTGACGGAGCAGGACTACCTGCCAAAACCATCGACTCCAATGCAATAGGTGCTACAAGCACTTGAGGTTGAATATAATTCTTTGTCATAGTAGTGTCCTCCCTCCTTATTTTACGATTTGACCCGCAGCATTGTAGCGTACATCATTGCGGATAATGATAAGTTGTCCGTTCTCGATAAGTTTCTGACTTCTGACAGCTGAACTCTGAACGCTCTCCACGCCTTGCGCACTATCGAAGATGAAGTGCATCTTTCGCGGAGGAGCGCCAGCACCGCCGTAGATGGTATATGCCTTGTGGGCTTTGAGCGTACCTGTGTACTGATAGAAACCGACACCTTGTACGGAATTGTCGGACGAGTGACCGCTGATGACAAAGCAGTTATCCGGAGCGGACATGGCTACGTCGGTACCCAGCAGGCAGTTCGGGTAAGAAACCGTCACCGGTGCATCGTCTGACTCCGTGAGGGATATAGAACTACTTGGAGCTTTGAGGATAACGGCTGTATTTGACGGAATAACCTCAGAGCCGGATGCTATCTCATGCAAGAACAAATCCGTGCCGCTCAATTCTGCCACATAAGCTTCTGTACCATCGTTCGGCAATGCATATTTGACCGAACTGTCATAGAAGGTGCTGTAGAATACACCTGCATGTTGCGGATCTTCGTTCGCTGTGATGACAATAAATGTCGGAACCGGAGCCGGAGCAGCAATCGATACGTTCAATGAAGCCGAAGAAATGCTGTAATGGTTCACATCGCCTACCACCCTATAATATACCGTGTAGGTATCAGCATCGGTAGCCGTTGGCAGATCCGTACTCCAATTGAAGTTATCAAGCGAGTACTTCATCGTACCGCCTGTTGCCTCACCGGCATTGATGAGCACTTGTGCGTTACCGTTAGCAACGAGACCGTCGATAGCCGTCGGAGTGGTCGTGATGACCGCATACACTTTATTGACATGCAATATGCCCGATACATAGGAAATTTCATAGTTCGCCGCGCCTGCGCCATACGGTGTGATGGTATAGGTTCCGGCATTGTCACCCTGCGTATAGTCGCTTGAGAACTTTACCGCCGGTTGCACGTAACCGGGTCCCTCTCCGTTCACGAAGCCGGTATAGATCGCTCCCATGTATTGCAGAGGATCACCATATTCAATCCACTTCTCACTCGCCGTGATCGTCAGTGGCGCTTTGGTGATGGTAGCCGCTACGATATTAGGTGCCGGCGTATAGTCCGCATGCGTTTCGTCACCGATAACTTTGTAATAAACGGTATAGTCGCCTGCGTTCTTAGCCGTTGGGATATCCTCGCTCCATGCGCTGTTATCCAGCGAGTAGTACATTGTACCGCCTATTGCCGTACCGGCATTCACCAAGGTTTGTGCAACGCCCGTGTAGGTCGGATTGATAGCAGTCGGGGCAGCAGAGACAGACGCGGACGTACATAGTTTTGCTTCACCGTTACTATGCAGCGCAACAGAGTACAAAGCAATGTCGCTACTGAAATGCGTTGCATCGCCGTTGCCGGAAAGACCTGAAGTGAATATGCCTGTACCAACACTTTTGGTGATCCCGATCGGCTCCGTGTTGGTCAGTTCGCCATTGATATGCAGGACATTGGTGCTATGCAGTTGGATATTCCGCTGCACCGTTCCGCTTAAGTTATCCTTGATAACCGGATTGCCGGACAGATAAACGGTTGCATTGGCATGCTCCACGAACATTCCTGCTGCGTTCACACCGATAGGCACATGATTGTTGATAATTGAACCGCCTGTGATATAAACCGTCTCCGCACAGGTGTAAGCATTGACATGCACACCACCGGAGTTTCCGGTTGAGTGGTTATAAGAAATTTCACCGCCGTGAATCTCCAGCGTAGAGGGTGCCTGTTCCGCTATATCGGCTGTTAGTCGTCCTCCATAAAGAGATATACCTCCGCCGTACTTGGCTCTGTTTCGGGTAATCGTTCCACCGTTCAGAATGAAATGACTGTTTCGTGCGATAAATACCGCACCTCCGGTTCGGTCATTAGCTGCTTCGCCGTTACCGATCAGCGTACCGCCGTTCATCGTTACCGTAGAGCCGTTATAGATAAAGAGTGCTCCGCCGTCATGGTAAGAAGTGGTTCTTGTATAGGTGTTGCTTCCTATACCGCCGGTGATGTAACCTCCGTTGATAGTAACCGTACCGTTCTCTTCATCCAAGGTAGCAAAACCGTTCTCGTCCACGGAGAACTTATGAGTTGTGGTCGGATCACTGTCATTGAGCGTCATACGGGCACCGTTCGCTATACAAAACACACCTTGTTCGCCCGTATATTTGATACCGTGACCATTAAGGTCAAGCGTACGCAAACCGCTGGTAAAGTGGAAATAGTCGCTAATCGTAATATCCTCCTGAAGCGTCAGTGTGGCACCGTCTACCCATGCAGCACGAGCACTCGCAAAATCTGTGTAGTAAACAGTGTTGCCGGACGTGGTGACAGATGCCACCGGATCCGAGGTGGTAAATGTACATACAATGTTTGCCGCATGCAGGCTCATTGCACACACCAGCGCAAAAAGCATTGTAAGTAGTTTGAAATTTTTCATAAATATATGTTGTTTCATTGTTTGCACGCGAAAAATGGCTACAAAGTTACAACAATTTTTGCACATATGCAAGAAAAAAATCTTTTTTGAATCATTTTAGGACATTTTGGACGCATAAAAAGCGGCTCACGCTACCGTGAACCGTCTATGCCGTTGCGAGCACTGCCCTTATTTCCCTTTACGGCATTTTTTGTATTTTATAACCAATCCGTTACATCCGTTTGCAGGAAGTCCTCGAAACTGATGCCGCCTGTTCCAATGATATAGGAGTGCAAGGGTTTAAAAGCCTTCACGAATTCTTTCATTCCGCTATTCATCTTGCGTCTGCCGCTCTTCACTTCAAACGCAACACACCCATCGTCCGTAGCTACGATGAAATCTACTTCATTGTCTCGCTCACGCCAATAGAACACTTGGTAATCCTCTTCTTTCGCCGCACTCATCAAATGTGCGCCAATAGCCGATTCCATCCATCTGCCCCACAAGTCTGCATCCGTACGGACGGCCTCGAACTTACCGCGATGGTTGGCGGTCAAGAGTGCATTGTTGAACACCTGATACTTTGGGGACGAGTTATACTTACGTGCATCGTCATTGGCATACTTTTGCAATCCGCACACCAACTGGCATTGTCCCAATACATCCAGATAGTTCGCCAAAGTTGTCACATTACCGGCATCTTGCAACTGCCCGAGCATCTTGTTCAGCGACAACTCCATTGCCGAATACGCACAACTCAAGTGGAAAAGGCGCTTCATCAATATCGGCTTATAGATATTGGCGGTCAGTTTGATATCTTTTTCCATTGCCGGAGTGATGATACTGTCTTTGATATACCGCTTCCAACGCGTTTCATCGTTCACGAACTGTGCAGAACCGGGGTAACCGCCGAAGTATATATACTGATCCAATGAGAACCCGAACGCCTCACGCATCTCCGCCAACGTCCAATGTCCCATACGTATCAGTTCAAAACGACCAGCAAGCGATTCGTTCAAACCTGTCTGAATCATCAGACGCGACGAACCCAACAACACCACTTTGAGTTGCAACTTGTTCGTGCAATCCCAATCCCATTCCTCTTTGACGGCATCGCTCCAATGAAGGATCTTTTGTATCTCGTCTATCACCAGTAAGTGTTCGGTCTGCTTCTTGACCACCATCGTCCCGCGTGCGGACTCCCACACGCGCTTAATCCAATTAAGGTCATTCGGATCTACATTGTCCGCCTTCGCCAAGGTGTAGGGTATCGGACATTGCTCCAATACCTGATCCATAAGCGTGGACTTACCTACCTGCCGAGGACCGATAACCATTTGTATCTTCCCGCGTGGCTCCTTAATGCGCCCAAGCACGATGTCAAATTGTTTTCTTTGGAATGCCATAATTTTCAAATTAGTATTGCAAAATTCTCAAATCTCCTATACGATTTTCTCAAATCCGCCGCAAAGATACTGCTTTTTTTGACATATGCAAGAGTTAGGTATTATTTTTCTGTTTCTCGCGGATGATAGCTTGGATGAAGTTGTCCAGCTTTGCATATTGCTTTCGGCGGAGAACACTGGCTCCCGGGCGTAATTTCTTCTCGAACGGCGCTTCGGGATCGGGTTGTTTGAACTGGGCATAGAAACGTTTGCGGTAATGCTCTAATTCTGCGCGCAGATTCATGATGTGTTCACGCTCTTCGGCGCTCATCGCGGTGAGTTCCTCATCCGTGATTCTGACAGAGTTGATGATGTCGGAGGAGAGTTGTTTGGTCTGAGCAAAGAGCCGGATGTTTGCCAACTCGGCTCCTTGGGGTGGATTTTTCTCATAATCGCGGGGATTGACAATCTTATAGGACTCTTGAGCGCCCTCTTTAAGGACTTTCCCGTTCGGCGCGCGGTATTTCTTTTTTCGCATAATAATACCGCTTCCTTTTTCGAATTCCCCGTTCATTTCTTTTACGGGGGCATAAAACTTAATTTTGGTCATATTTTGGCACGATTTTTGTAGTATATATTATTGAACATCAGCACGTTATGTCAATTTGTCAGTTCTTGGCAATTTTTGGCAGTTTCTTGTGCAAACCCCGTGTTCATCCGGGCTGAATATCCTCCTAATCACGCAGTAACGACCCCGTAATCACCCCGTAATCACCCCCTTTACACTTCTTTAAATGTTGATAAAAACTCGATGCGTAGTCGAGTTTTTATCGTTGTGTCCGAGAAGGGCGGTTGAATGTCTGCAATATGTCCATGTCCATTGAGAAGAAGGAAGTTTACTTCTCAATTTGGGTGCAAAGGTACGAAAAAAATCCCACATATGCAAATTTATGCGGGATTTTTTCGGAATCATTTATGAGATTACTTATTCATTTTTTTGAAATTCCTTGTTGCTGTTTAATAGGCGGATATTCTTTTTAACAAGCTCCTTTGCCGGACGCTTTACTATCATCTCGCGTGCCGGAATCGACTGTTTGCCGTTGCGTTTAGCAACCTTAGCAGGAATGCCTGCAGCCTTGCGTACCGGAGCACCTGCGTTAGCCGGCTCGAACGAGATATCGAACATACCATCGCCGAATTTGTAATCGCTCTGATCTGCCGGATTAACGTACACAACGAGGAATCCGACTGCCGCGCTACTCTCATCCGTTACCAGAGTACCGCCTTCGCCCGGAACAATATCCAGAGTGATAGAAGTGGAGAGGTTAAAGTTCGTGTCAAACATATACAAGTGAGGAACATAACTCGTTCCTTCAATGTCAACAGGATCACTCTGGGTAGGTTGAATAAGGAACTTGTGCGTCTCTTCATCGAATACACCATATACTACCGGCATATTCGGATAGAGTCCTTCTATCGCATAGTATTGACCTTTCTCATCTGTGTAGCTGGTTACCGTTACGTTTGCGCTTACGCTTACGGGAACCTCTCCTCCCTCGTTGGCATCAAAGCCCTTGATGGTCCAGTTTCCTTCGTAGGTGGTAATGTCCGCGTCAACAACCACCGGTTCCTCCTTATCTGCCATGAAAGCATCCTTGCTCAGATAGAACAGGAAGTTCGCTTGAATGCTATAGAGTTTACCTTCGGCGCCAAAGAGCATTGAATTATCCTGTGCATCGAAGATGATCTTGCCTTTCTCGCTCTCAAATCTACCATAGGTACCTGCGGTGCCCCTTCCGCGAGCGTAGTCAACGAAGCACTGTTCCGTATAGTCACTCCATCCTATACCAAGGTAGGTACGGAGGTCCGGGAATGTAACCTCACCTTCTTTAGATACAAGGAGATCGAAATTGAACGGTCTCGACTTATCTACATCGCCTTCCTCAGTCCATGGGTTACCATCAAAGATACCATCTGCATCCTGGCTAGTAGCAACGCTTGCATAGGGGTTGTGGATACGAATCTTCTGTGAACCATCCGGTTGTTCAACTACCTGATATTTAACGTACCAAGCATACGCAGACAGACCGAATGCCGGGCCGACGGTCTGGTCAACGAACACACCGGTGCGGATCTCCGCTTCGTCCCACTCATCGGGTTCTTTTACGATAATCTGATAAGTAATAGACTGGCTGCCGGAATAGGTGGTTCCCGGGTAATAATACTCATCGGGGATAGTGATCGTGAACTGATAGGTACCTACCGGCAATTCATTCAGATGGACCACAAACGACGTATCGATGTAACCTGTGCCCCTCTCTCCCAAAAATCCGCCTTCGAATGATATAGACTCAGGGAAGGCTGTTCCCGCAAAGACCGGATCGGCCTCGATGATAAGCGGTACGGTAATCGGATTGATGACATTATGGGTGCGGAAAAATTCAATCATCACCGTGTCGTATAACTCGCCCATTTTTCCTTCTAAGAACGAGCGCGTAAAGGTTTCGCTACTGGGGTGATATTTCTTGTTTACGGTCATGTAAGATATTAGTACTTCGTCCCTCTCTCGGGCCTCACCCAACGTGATACTGTCCACGCGATCGATCGTGATATAGGAGGTGTTATAGAGGTCCTTTTCGCCATTCCGCCACACCGCCAGCACTTTGTAGTTTTCAGCTTTGGTGGGGGAGAGAAGCGGGAGACGCTCATCATCAGCGGACAGATCTACCTGCCATGCAGACGGCCAGTTGGAAGAGTTAGTACGCGTAATGCCCTTACGAAGACGCATAAGGTCAAAATAGCCAAAACCTTCTCCCCATAACTCCACGCGACGCTGCCACCAGATCTCATCGGCGACAGATAACCCGTGCGCATTGATGTCATAATTCGGATCACGGTAGGTCTTTACAAAATTGCTGAGAACCGATGCGCCGTCTTTACCTGCGCGAGCCAGTGCCTCTGCGCGAAGGAGAATCAGTTCCTCTGCTCGCATCATAATCCAATCTCCCGCTGCAGCTGCTCTACCACTTGTCGTTCCGTCTCCTGTACCGAACTTGACATTCACATAAACATTCTCGGCCTTACTCTGAATGGCGGCTTTTGCTGCATTATAACCTGGAGCGTCAAGCAGCGGAGATTCGAGATTCTCATTTAACCACCATCCCTTACGGACGTCGGAGGCAGGAATCTCATTATAGAGCGCACTGGCAATAGAGCGGGTAGCACCTACACCTGTATAACCTTGTTGGTATAAGGTGGACATGTGAGATACCCAGTTGTTAATAGCAGCCTCATCACCTGCTTGTATAACAGCGTCTTCCTCGTTAATGATGTTTGCCCAGAGCACATTATGTGTGCTGGCATCCGTAAATCCGGGTTTGTTCGCCTCTTCGATGGAGAGGGGGGTAGCGCCGGAGAGTAACAATGCCTGCTCGGCATCCGCAGCAGCCTGATTGTAATTATGCACCAAGAGGTTATAGCGCGCACGCAAACCGTATGCTACGGCTTGGTTGATGACATGCTTACTCGGGCGCACGTAACCCTCTAAGTTAGTACATGCCGCGTCCAAATCCGTTTTGATCTGTGCATACACCTGCGCTACGGTAGCCGGCTCTTGGCCAAGTATCAGATTGCTGTAAATGGTATCCAGTACCAGCGGTACGCAAGGCAGATTGAGACTGCTCTCGTTATACGCCACTTGGTAGCCTTGCGCCAATTGCATATACTCGAACGCACGCATCGCTTTCGCTTGCGCAACGGCATAGTTGTCGTCTTTGCTACCGCTGGTGCGCGTAGCAATCACGTAGTTCGCCGCCAAGATAGGTGTATAGCAGGTCCACCACACCACTTTACATGCTGCATAATTGGTTTTCGCCCAGTCATTGGGATCTTGCCATGCCGAGAACCAGTTATAAACAGTTTCCGCACCAATAAAATCCTGTCCTCGGGATTCTATATAGAGGCACGCGGCTGGCTGTCCGAAATCATCTGCGCGCGTAGAAGCGAACACCAAGCCATATGCTTTCATCAGGTCGAACATATCCCGCGTTTCGCCCGTAGGGGTATGATAAAACTCTATCTGACGTTCTTGTACCGTATAGGGGTTAATCATACTGATTGTGAAGCTATCCAGCGTAGCTTTCTCAAATTGCGTCAGATAACCGTCCGTGCGCCATAAGTTAACTTGCGCAAAAGAAGCTGCAGCCAACAGCGCTGCGATACATATCGTAAAGAATCGTTTCATAGTACTCATTTCTTAATAAATTTAACAATCCCTTTATTGCATTGGAGCAGATATACGCCCGTCGGCAAGGACGAAACGCCTATCGACACACCTTTCTGCGTCAGCAGCACTTTGCCACTCGCGTCAATCACGCGCAGCATAATCGGTTCCTCCAAATCCTTGACAATCAGTTCGTTGTCTCTCACATCGATAGTCAATCCTCCATGGATAGCATCGAGGTCTTGTGTCTCATTCGAGAAGAAGATCTTGTGCACTGCATCGAGACTGTAAATCTCCGCTACGGAGCCATCCTTGAGGACGAGCCGTACCTCTTGCTGATTGTGATCAAACTCCAGGCGTCCGAAAGACTCCAGCGCCTGCCTTTTCTCCTGTTGATTCATGGTCTGAATAACCAGGTTCTCCGCATAGATGCTCAAACCGAACATCAATGCTACCAAAAGTAGTAGTTTTTGTTTCATATGCAATTGCCCTTTTTCGTGTCGGGCGCAACTTATAATAGTTAGTATTTGTTTGTTTTATAACTCTCAACCTTTGCAGCGCATAAAATATTGAGTACCATGAGAAAATTCTTTTGTGGCATCGTTGCCGTCTTGCTTGCAGCAACCACCTCGGCGGCTACCTCCTATCCTTCACGTACGGATTTTCGTGACGAGCAGATCTATTTTCTGCTGCCTACGCGTTTCTATGACGGCGACCCGTCGAACAACACACAGTGTTGGGACAATCAGGCCAAGAACGCCGGCGACCCCGCGTGGCGCGGTGATTTCAAAGGCCTGATCGAGAAGATGGATTATATCAAAGCACTCGGTTTTACAGCGATATGGATCACCCCCATCGTGGAGAACGCGTCCGGATATGACTACCACGGCTACCATGCGCACGATTTCTCCAAAGTGGACCATCGCCATGAGTCCGAGGGCGTCTCTTTTCAAACGGTCATCGACGAAGCCCACGCGCGGGGAATGAAGATCATCCTGGATATCGTTCTTAATCACACGGGTAATTTCGGCGAGGCGAACTTCTGTCATCTCTTCGACCGCGACCCGAATGCCGATCAGTCGTCGCTCGACTGCATGGTGCCTTTCACCCGGAAAGACGGCGGCTTACTGCCCGATAACTACCTCTCGCTTGATGCCGGAAAGCAGTATGCGGCGCGGCTGTCGAAGATGAAGAATTCATCCGATGAGAACGGACAGAAAAAGAACTACGACTCCCATAACTACTGGCATCATTTCGCGCACGGCAACTGGGACGAGCCCAACCGCTGGTTCTTCCAGATCGCCGGCGACTGCGTGGACCTCAATACGGAGAACCCTGCCGTCTATGAGTACCTGATAAAGTGTTACACCTCTTTCATCAATATGGGCGTAGACGGTTTCCGTATCGACACCGGCGGTCATATACCCCGTCTGTCCTTCAACAACGCCTTTATCCCTGCTTTCATCGCGGCGGGAGAAGCGGCGAAAGACAAACGCGGCGGCACGCCGTTCTATATGTTCGCGGAAGTGTGCGCGCGCTACAGTTCCATCCTCTACCGCGAGCATGCCAACCTCTCGCCGTTCTATTATACCTGGGCGGAGTCGAAGAGTTATGATTGGGATAACAACGCCGCTTCATGGGACAAACTCGTGGAGATGGAGGGCTCGCCATGCACCTCGCACACCAACTGGCAATCCGTCTGGCAGCAGGCCGAGGACGATTACGGCGGATTAGCGACCCGGCCGACCTCGAACAACGCCCTGCTCATCGGCAATGAATACCATACACCCGACTACTCCAAAGCTTCCGGCTTGCATGTCATCGACTTCCCGGTACACTGGAACTTCGCCAGCGCAGGCCAGGCATGGAACATCGCCAATCCGTCCAACGACAAATATTATAACGACGCGACGTGGAACGTGGTCTATGTGGACTCTCACGACTACGCGCCGGACGAGGTGCAGTTCGAGCGCTTCTCCAAGCCGCAGGACACCTGGGCGGAGAATCTGTCGCTGATGTTCACCCATCGTGGTATCCCCTGTATCTTCTATGGCTCGGAAGTGGAGTTTCAGAAAGGCAAACGCATTGACGAAGGTACGAATATCGCCCTGCAGAACTCCGGACGTGCCTATTTCGGCGGATATATAAAGGGTACTGTTCACACCACCGATTTTGCGGAATACAGCGATGCGACGGGTAACCTCGCGACCTCTCTCTCTCATCCGCTCGCGCAACATATCCGGCGTTTGAGCAAGATCCGTATGGCTGTGCCCGCTCTCCGTAAAGGTCAGTACTCCGTGGAGGGTTGTTCGGGCTCTTTTGCCTTCAAACGCCGTTATACGGACGCTACGACAGACAGCTATGCCCTCGTCTGCATCAGCGGAAACGCCACCTTCTCCGGAATCCTCAACGGCACGTATGTTGATTGCGTCACAGGAGACACCAAGACCATTACGAACGGCAAGTTATCCGTCACTTGTTCCGGTAAAGGCAACCTGCGCGTGTATGTCCTCTCAACGGCACTGACCCCTGCACCGGGCAAGATAGGCGAGGACGGGAAGTATATCTATACATCCTCGCCCAAGAGCATCCCGAATCCCGTATGGGACGGCACGGAGATGGAACTCACCGATGATCCCGAACAACCCGGTGGCGGCGAGACCACCGATCCGGTAGCGCCGTGTCTGGCAAATAACGACGAGCGGGCGGTGTTCTTCACCAAATCCGAGGATTTCGGCAATACCATCAACTGCTATATATGGTACACGAAGGGCGGACAAACTACGCAAGTATGCGGCGGATGGCCCGGAAAGAAAGCTACTTCGCTCGGTAATGGCAACTATAAATTCGTCGTGCCGGATGAAGCGGCCGCCATAGACAGCGACTGGATGATTATATGGAATGACGGTAGCGGCAACCAGACGCAGGATTTGAAGTTCAAACTCCACTATCTCTACACCGGTGCGAATAAAAACAATATCGCAGCGACCACAAGGATCACTGCGATATGCGAGACGAATGACTTTCCTTCCCTCCAGGGAGAGACCGACGGAAAGCCCGTCAAGGTGTTGAAGGATAATCAACTGTATATCCGGGTAGGCGACCAGCTCTACGATGCAACAGGAAGACTTATTTCCTCCTGTACGCCCACGCGATAAACCCTCCGAGGGCGCATAGGGTAATGCACCCGGCGATGAGATAACCGATCCATCGGTATTCCTCCGGCAGGTGCAGTCCTTCCGGCGCGATGAGGATGTAACTGCTGCATACCATCGTCATGAACAGCGCAGGAATGAGCGCAATCAGGTATCCGAACCGATAGGGGTTGTCATGGATCTTCGCTTCATGCCGGTAGAGCCACACGGTGCCCGTCCAGAGCGTGAAGACAGCCAGTGTCTGGTTGGTCCATGCGAAATAGCGCCATACCACGTTGAAATCCACAAAAACCATTCCGAAGACGCAGAAGAAAAGCGGCAAAGCAATCAGTAATCGCTTGCGCGGCGGTTTCTGGTCCATATTCAGATAGTCCGCTACGATAAGTCGCGCGGAACGGAGGGCAGTGTCTCCGCTGGTGATCGGCGCGGCTATGACACCTATGATCGCCAATACACCACCTACTATGCCCAGCCAGGAACGACTCACTTTATCTATGACGAGCGCTGCGATATTCTCTCCCGGGTGCTGCGCCGCAAAGGATTGCAGGCCGTCAATGCCATACAGACCCTTTTCCGGATCCGCGAAGAAAGTACCTGCGGCTGCTGCCCAGATAAGCGCTAAGATACCTTCAGCCACCATCGCGCCGTAGAAGATCCAGCGACCTTGACGCTCGTTGGTCACACAACGCGCCATGATCGGGCTCTGCGTGCCGTGAAAACCCGATATAGCACCGCAGGCAATAGAGACGAACATCATCGGGAAGAGCGGCAGGCCATTCGTCTGTCTGTTTTGCAATCCGTCGAACACTTCCGGCATCTCGGCGCTATGCCATCCCAGCATCACCACCATGATACCGATGCCCATGAAAAGCAACATCGCACCGAAAATAGGGTAGAAACGACCGATCAGCTTATCGACAGGCAGTACCGTCGCTAATGCATAATAACCGAAGATAATCAGTACCCACGAGATAGGAATAGTGGATAGATGAAAGTGGATGGTGGAAAGGGGACAAAGACCTTGCAGCAACGTAGCAGGGCCGCTCAGGAAAGTGGTGGTGAGTAAGATCAGCAAGACCAGACTCAGCGCACGCATAGCCGTCTTGACGGCATGACCCATCTCATCACCGATGATATCCGGCAACGAATAGCCTAACTTGCGGATAGAGAGCATGCCGCTTAAGTAATCATGTACACCGCCGGCGAAAATCGTTCCGAAGACAATCCACAGGAAGGCGGCGGGACCGTAGAAGATACCCATGATTGCTCCGAAAATCGGACCGAGTCCTGCGATGTTCAGGAATTGTACCAGGAAGATGCGCCACGGCGCCATCGGGACAAAATCCACTCCGTCCGTCTTTGTCAATGCCGGCGTCTGACGCTCCGGTTCAATACCGAAAACCTTCTCTACAAACACACCGTAGGTAAAGAAACCTACAATCAGGAGCAATAATGCGATAATAAAGGTAATCATGTGTTTACAATTTTGCGGTTGCAAAATTACTGCTTTTTTTTGAAATATGCAAGAAAAGGAAGAAATTTATTTACGGATTTCTTCGTAATCCAGAGGCAACGCTATGACCGGCACAACCCATTAAGGGAGAGAGGCTTGGCAGCCTTACTTTTTATTATGTATAGCTTTCTCTTATGCGAGCATAGATTAAGCCATACATAACAAAAAAGAACATCTTTCGATGTTCTCTCACCCTTAATGGGTTGTGGGCGTTTACGGATTCGAACCGCAGACCCTCTGCTTGTAAGGCAGATGCTCTAAACCAGCTGAGCTAAACGCCCTCAATCTTACTTCCTTTTCGAAAGCGGGTGCAAAAGTACTGCTTTTTTTTGAATTGACCAAATTTTTTTGAAAAAAAATGCACTTTAGGGGTCATTTTTTTGTAAAAACACGGTAATTATACCATTTTTTGTCCTCAAAGCGGTAAAAAACAGCATAGCACACGATGGTAATGAGACATCCGACAATCATGCCGCCGAAGACATCCGCCGTGAAATGCTGGCTCAGATAAATGCGGCTGTACCCGCCAAGCGCCGCCAGCGCAAAGAGCACTATTTGTACTAAGATGCCGGGGATTTTAGGAATCCTGGTGGAGAGTAAGATAGACAGCGCCAGCGCAAGGGCGAAGAAAGATGTCGTGTGGCCGGAGGGGAAAGAGAGCCAGTAGTTCATCGTCACGCCGTCCGTCAAGGGCAGTCGGACATCCGGCATGTGCTCGGAGAACCATGTAAGGGGTCTGGGGGCTACCAGAATATGCTTGATGACCTGTGTGGTGAGGGCAGAGAAAGCCTGGCAGGCGGACGCAAACAATCCGTCTCCGAGACGGCCGAAAAGGAGGATGGCGGCGCATAACGCGTAAGGAAACCACTCCGCCACTTGCGTATAATACCTATAGAATATATCGCGTGCGGGCGTGTGACGGTCGCATAACAACAGGTGCAAGTCGCCTTTCGGGATATATAAAAGGGCTAAGCCCAATGCTACAATGAGCACCAGGCTTAGCGACAGGAAAATACTGTTACTGCGTAGCAGCGTAGTTATTTGTGACTTGCTTTGGGTCATTTCACACGCTGACCGTACATGTCGTAAATCCGTCCTTCTAACTCGACGCAGATACGATTGTCAATCATCATCTTGTTGGCCGTATTATCCTCGTTATATTCTTGCGTAATAGTATCCTTCTTCACATAATAGTCGTCCAGATCATCCGGAACGGTGAACGGGCAAGAAACCAGCGGGTCTTTGCCGCTCTCGGTGAGCAATACGTAGTACTTGTCGCCGGGGACGAAGATTTCCTCGCTATGGTAGATAGAGGTTGCTGCGGACGGATTCTTGAGTGCATCAATCTTCTCGTCGTTGCGGTACCACTGATAAGCCACGAAGTCATAACCCTTGTTGCCTCCAAAGCCACTTTGATATACGGCAAGGACATTATTGAACTTAAAGGCAATGATATTCTCCGGATACTTAATGGTGATATCCAGCGCTGTTGACTGCTCTATGGCAGGTTGTTCGATGCCTTCTTTAGTAATCTTGCAGTTGGCATCTTCCATAAGGATACAGCCTACGTAGTGACCTGGCTTCCAAGCGCTGATAGGCAGATTGAGCGAGCCGAACTTACGGTCATCTTCCGGGTCCTCCTCTTTGATAGATACCTTAGTCGTGTCCACTAACCGATAACCATATTCCGCGGATGGATCATGGACGACTTTGCATAGATAGGCATTGATGTGGCCGCCGTCGCGGTTATAGGAGAATGGAATATCCAGATTCTCACCGGCACAAACCTCTTGTTCTTCCGGCTTGTTCTCTATCTTCATTCCAAGGCATTTCACAATCTGAATATGGCATGTGATCGTGGAGTCGCAGTTATTCGAGTTGCGCGTCGTCCATGTGACATCCGTCGAAGTCGTGTAGGTCGAATCCCTGAGGGTGTAAGCATCTTCAGCCGTCACGCTATACTCGTACGAAGAATTCCGATTGAGGAATTTCTGTATAATAACGATAGAGTCGCAGCCATACGTCATAGTATCAAGAACAACCATCTCGCCAGAGTAATCTTCCGGTACACAATCGCTGCCGGTATGACGAATCGTATCCGGACGCGATACATAGAATCGCAGGCCAAGCGGTTCGGTATGCGGTGTGCCGGTACACGGGTTGATATATTTTGCTATTACTTTCAGATCATACCAACCGGGAGAAGTATAGGTATGAGTGGACATTTTCTTTTCGCTGTTGGGGGCGTCCGGGTCAGAATCGTAGGTGACACCGTCTCCGTAGTCCCAGTGTACGCTCTGGTAATCGTTATTACCGATATTGAGCTTCATCTCAATCTTTTCATCAACGCAGAAGGAGGTCTTGCTGATGCTATCAATCTCCAGCGGCGTATCGTTGAAGGATATACTGCGCTGGATGGTAGAAGAACCGCAGGAGTAAGCGTACGACGCTTTTTCTCCATAGCCATAGACATGCGCAATGAAACCTAAGTCTCCTTTTATATTGTGTCCACCGGTAGAAATGGGAACACGGGCGAAGGAATAGTCATCCTTTCCATATACCGGATGAAAATATTGCTGAATGCTATTTCCATCAAAGGTCATATTCGGAACATTAGCAGTCGGCGTTACAATATTCACATAATGTGTATTGATACCTTTGTCGTATGTCGCGAAATTAATCTCTTTAATAACCTGTTCAATCGGACTAATCCAAAGTAATGCAGGATCCGAATCCGGTTCTGGAGTGTCTAGAGTCGGAAGATCATAGCGATTGGACGCCATAATAAGGTGCACGCCTGCGGGGCATGAAGTAGTGATATAACATGAAGAATCTACGACTAATGGAGGGAGAAGTTCTCCATTATACGGAGATTCCTTACTACTACAATACGCAAAAAACTCACCGATTTCAAAGGTCCAATAGTGTTTGCGTTCCTGTGGGTCGGAAGAATTGAAATTGAACGTGTGAACGAGAATGGTATCTCCATCCTCATTATTGATATAAACTTTCGTACCATCGTTAATGGCCATGACAGCTACGATGTCGCGACGTCGCAATAACGACGAGGTAATACCAAACTCAGTACCCCAATAAGCAGTAGGCATCGCTTGAGAGAAGATGTGATCACGGTTTCGTACTCGATCCGGTACGTTGGTATGCGGACAACCCTGGAAGACAGCTATCTTCTTACCATTTCGCGCCCGAATAGAAGAACCACTTAAATCCGATATATCATCTTTGTTGTTCCCTGTCCATACATAACAAACTTGTCCCTTTTTGAGAGTAGTAAAGTTACCTGTATTAGATTTTCCGGGAACATTAGCTGATGTCGTCAAGTTGAAATCCACTATAGTTTCTCCATCCTCTACGGCAACTATCGCAAAGTGACTACCTTGTTCTTTATTCTCATGATCAGATGCAGGGTATGTTTGGATGAGATAGTCATCTAACAACGCTTCCGTAGGAAGTATATTGGCCGCATCAAAAGATTTGTTTCGGTAGTTACCTCCAAAAAGGGATATGTCTTTTGTTGCTGTGACATGTACGGCCGTGTAGGTAAGTGCATTGTTATTGGAACTATAACAATGATTTTTAGGAATTACTTCTTGAACAGCGAAGTTATTATCTTTATCCGGAATAGTCACTTCTCTTCTGAAGCCCGTAGTGGGGTTTTCAATAAGTGCGGTACAAGCTTCTCGTGCGGAGAGAGTTAATTTTAACTCTTCCGGATTATCCGAATCTGCACGCAGGAACGTTACCCAGAAGTCTTTACCTTCCGTGGAGGGTGCTTGCGCCCAAGACGGGATGCAATAACCAGCGAACAACGCTACTAATGTTAGCGATTTGATGAATCGTTTCATATCTCAGATGATTATATTTTACAGGATTTCGATTTCTACACGACGGTTGTTCTGACGGCCTTCCTCGGTATCATTGGTGTCGATAGGTTGTGTCTCGCCGCGACCTTCCGCCTCGATGCGCTCCGGTGCTATACCACGTTCAATAAGGTCTTTCATTACCTCGTTGGCACGACCATCGGACAACTTCTGGTTGGCGGCATCCTTACCTACGTTATCGGTGTGACCGACAATCTTGATACGTACTTGCGGATTGCGCGCGAGGTACATGTAGAGGGCTTGGAGTGCCTCTTCCGAACGACTGAGGATACGCGTCTTGTTCGTAGCGAAATACAGGTTCTTTACAATGAATACCTCACCCTTCTTAACCGGCGACAAGGCGATATTCATCGAATCGCCTATGAAGGCAATCGGCATATCAAGTGTGTCGTAACCCATCTGGGCAATATGAATCGAATACTGCGGACCTTCCTCCAGCATCTTGCTGGTAGTACCGGTCGTCGAATCGGTAGCCAGGCTGTAAGCCGGTTCTTTTGTATCAGCTTTGAGAATCTGCACGGTAGCCGGAACCGCCAATCCTGTCTCCTTATTATATACGCGTACGCGCAGGACAGGCAGGTGCTTGAGGGCGATAGTAACATATTGAGTCGAGCCCACCTCGTCCACTGTAAACTGCTGCGAAGCAGGGTAGTAGTTCTCCGCTCTTGCTTCAACGGTGAAGTTACCCAACGCATGTTTCTGACGGATACCCTTTGGTCCTATCTGTTTCTCGCGCAGCGCAATCTTGCCGGACTCTGTACCGCGTGTCTCTATGAAGGCAACCTGCAACGGCTGGTTCGTGCTCTCGTCCACTACGCTGTAGATAGCGTAAGCAGGAGGCGGCGGAACGGGACGGGCTTTCTTACCCGGAACCTCAAACTGTACGGTGAATTTCGCACCTACAAAGAGAGGATTCAGTTTGCTGTCACCGTTCATGGCGAGCATCGTGTTACTCCGCTGTACCGGTACTTGGTTGTCCGCGAACTCAACGGGCTTGGCCGCCGGCGTACCGTTGATATTCAGTACACCGTACTCGGCAAACAACGCTACGCGGTAGTGTATGTGTTCACGGCCGAACGGCAGACGTTGTCCGGCTTTCACCTGTTGGCGGCGTTTCTTAGCGTCTTTATCATTACGCGGCTGTGCCTGTAACCACTCGTCCAGGTCAATACCAAATTCCGCAGCAAGGCTGACATCCGGTTGCTTGAACTGAATCTTCTGGTTGGTCTGTCCGTTCAACTCATGAATACCCATACCGTAAGGCTCCAGATACATGGGGTCTGTTACGGTGATATCATAGCGACCGCTCTGGCTGTAGGAGTTCCAGAGCGAGTAATATATCTTCGCTCCCAAGAGGAAGTAATAGCGGCTGAACTGCGCACCGAACATCACCGGCACACCGATCTGCATCATATTACGGCTCTCTTTGAGGTTATCGAAGAGATAGTCGTATCTCGCGCCATAAGCCAAGTCTGAACGCGTAGCGGTAAAGCCGTACGTCGAGGTGGAATTGAGGAAGCGGAAGTCCAAACCTGTCTCGAAGAGGAAATGTTCGTATTCGAGGTTATAGGTGAGGTTCAAACCGACACCTCCGCCGCCTTTGAGTTGCTGCAGGGCATTGCTGCGGTTGAGTGTTCCGGCACCCCAGAGCGAACCGTCTGCTGTCGGCTGGATCTTATCCATCAAAGCCGAGTAGCCGACGCGAAGACCGAGGTTAAAGAGGGAGATAACCTCCGGTTTGGGATTAGCCAGACTCTCCTGGTATTTCTCGTAGTCGCGGATTGCTTTCTCTTCTTTGGCCTTTGTTTCAGCCTCTTTCTTGAGTTTGGCTTCCTCGCGTTGTGCAGCTACCTTAGCGCGCTCTGCGGCCTCTTTGTCGCGTTGCGCTTGGGCTTTGGCTGCAGCTTTGGCAGCTTCTTCGCGTTTCTGCTCATTCGCTTTGGCTTGCTGAGCACGCTGCTTCTCTGCTGCGGCTTTCTTTTGCTCATTGGCCTTAGCGGCAGCAGCTTTGGCTTTTTCTGTCTCTTGCTGACGTTTCTCTGCCTCGCGCTGCTTAGCAGCGGCAGCTTTGGCTTTTTCTTTCTCCTTGGCAGCCGCGGCTTTGGCTTTCTCTTTGGCCTTTTGTGCTTTGGCTTTCTCTGCCTCTTTCTTCTTTTTCTCTGCTTCTTTCTTCTTCTGCTCCGCCGCTTTCTGTTGTGCTGTTTGTGCCGCAGGCGCCGGTTCCGGCATTGCATAAACGGCTGCAGGAGCGCAGGTTAAACTAAGAGCAACACTTGCAATCAGTATGTATTGGAATATATTTTTCATATCTGTGTCCTCCCTGATGATTAGTGGTTAATATAGATTTTGAAACTACGGGCGGCACCGTCTGTTACTACGCGCAGGATATAGAATCCGTTCTCTGTCGGAGTCGGAATGGCGCGTCCACCGTCCGGGATGTTATATTTCTGGCTTGTAGAACCTGTTACGCTGATCCATTGTGCGTAACATTCAATATCTGTTTTACCCTTCCAGTCGGCATTGACGAATGCTGTATTGCCTTTGATGACAACTGTTCCGGAGATATCCAGACCCGTCTCGTCAGGAGTGAAGGAGTGGCCTGTACCATCCGGGTTGAAGGTTACCGGGCAGGTACATTCTCTGAACGGCTCTTTGCCTGCTTCCTGTACGATATAGCAAACGAAGTACTCGCCGCTTGTCTGTGGATCTTTCTCATCCAGGAAGAGCACACTCGATTGCTGGTTGGCAACCAATACACTATCGTGATACCATTCGAAATCGCTCAGCGTCTTATCCGTATATTTCGATGCAATCAGACCTAACACATTGTTGTAGCGTTGCTCCAATTGTTTGATGGCATATTCCATATGGAACTCGATATCCTTGTCGAAGACGGTGGACTCGCATTTCGAACCGATATGTATATGCATGTTAAACGGCGTACGATCCGGAGTGTCAGCCGGTACATGTACGACAATCATCGAGTCGCCAATGATTTTTATATCTTCGTTCTTGAATTTTGCATCCAATGCTGCCTGCGTAAAGGTGATCTTCACGCTGTCACTCGTCAGATCGACTTTTGCAGGGTTGAACAGAACGATCTTGATATCTGTTGCTGTACCTAACTCGATACAACGCGGGATCTCAATACGCTTCACTTCGATGATCGGCATGCCGACATTCACATGGAAATGAATACTATCGTAATCATACGCGGTCCATTCGTAGCAATCATCATCGTGTGAACCTATCTCACGGAAGATCTTCACGTAGGCCTCGAAGTTTACATTGCCGCGATCACCTACATCGTAGAAGTGGCGAATGGAATCTACACCAATCAGCAAAGTGTCTGCGCCATCGCCGAAGAACCAGTATATACTGTCGGGTTCGTAATCCAGACGGCACTCAAAGAGTACACTCTTGTCTCCGCAGAGGAGGTTGTCACCATCCGGAGAATAAGGTACGTCGTCAATATACAGCGTAGCTGACAGGTCTTTGGTGTTACCTCCGGCAGGGTATCCGTAACTCTCTTTCTCACCAAAACCATATACGTGAGCGATGAATCCGGAGTCGGAAACCAAGGTGTGTGTGCCGTTGATGACGCCTGTTAAACGCGCGAACATATAATCGGCATTGCCGTTCAACTCTTGGAATTGACCGGAGATGTCATCACCATCCAATCTAACGGACTTATAATTGTCCTTAGTTGTGATGATATTGATAAAGTGGTCCTTCACTTGTTGGGTTTCGAAGGTACCAAACGTTAACTCTTTGATTTTCTGCTCAATCGGGTTTACCCAAATCTCCGAAGGGTCACCGTTGCAGTACTTCCCGCTCTTGTGGTCATAGCGGTCACTGGTCATGAACAAGTGAACTGCGCACGGACAAGAGGTTTCGATATAATGGCTCACACCGTCGTACCACTGGTGTTTGCCGTCACCTGAATAATCAGTTTTAGCATCTTTTGCTCCGAAGTCGAATTCGAAGAAGTGCTTTTTGTCTTCATCGTCACCCTCCAGGAAACTGAAGGTATGAATGGTATCGCCATCGAGTACCACTACCGTACTGTCCACCAGCGCCTGAACGCGAATCTTATCGATACGCTCCCAATAAGTACCTGCTGACTGGCCGTCAATAGTTGTTAACGAAGACGTGATTGCAAAGCGGCGTCCCCAATAGTTGATTGGCATGGCTTGGGAGAACACATGGTCGCGGTCACGAATGCCATTCGGAATATTGGTGTGGGAGTTGCCGTTGAAGACAGCAATCTTCTTGCCGTTGCGTGCTTTTACTTCTGTGCCGGTAAAGTCATAGTCCAGTCCGGAACCATAACCCGTCCATACATAATATACTTGCCCTCTCTTCAGTGTGTCGGTAGTGAGCGTATCGCCAGCCGCCTCACCTTTATTGGTGTTCGCTGTGAGAATAATATCTGCTACCACGTCATCGTTGGCAGCAATAATCGCAAACTGACTTCCTTGTGCATTGTCCTCGTGCGCCGTCGGAGAATAGCACTGAATGCGGTATTCGCTCAACAAGGCTGATGTCGGAAGAATGGAAGCCACATCAAAGGACTTATTCTTATAGTTCGCAGCAATCAATGAAATCGGATTATCCGATGTTACATGCAATGCACGATATACAGGCGTCTCTTCCTGCAATTCGGTTACATAGCACGACTCCTCGTTGGTACTGAGGTCTAACTGTTGGATGTCGTTGTCACCCACCGCCACAGTGTCTTTGTACCCGGTCTCTTTGTTCTCAATGTACACTTTGGTCGCATGGTTGGCCGAGAAGGTAAGCAATAACTTGTCATAATTACGCTCGTCACCACGCATCAGGGTTACCCAAAAATCGGTGCCCTCTGTAGATTGTGCAAACAGAGTATTCGGCAGTAAAGTCATCGCTGCCAGAATCACTCCGAAGAATAGTTGTTTTTTCATATTGTTAAAAGTGTTAAATGTATGCGTATTTTTACGGCTGCAAAATTACACATAATTTCTTACGCGCGCGTGCAGATATTCACGATAAATGTGTAAAAATTGACACACCTATCGAATGATCTGTCCTAAGATGCTAAAAACTGACGCGTTTCGTAGAATGACTATCTGCCCGTCCCGCATTTCCTTGCGCGCTGTCTGATTTTCCTCTTCGATATTACAGACGCCTTCAGCGCGTCCGTACTCGTCGCCGTAACTCTGGGTAAGGGTCCGGAAATCAACTACCTGACCTTGTTTGTTTCCCCAAATATATTCTACTAATTCCGGATAGTCGATAAACGGATTCCGGTTGCCTTGGATCTTGTTCACCTCAATTGCGCGTGCTTTCTCTTTCTCGCTTACAGGGTCCATCCTGTGCCATGAGACGAGTAAATCACGTAACCACGGTCGGAACTCCTGCCAATGGGCGTTGGTCATGGCCAGTCCAGGTTCACCCTCCTGTTCCCACACTAACGAATCACCATAACACGCAGCGATGTAGAAATAGGCTCGGGCGAAATCACCCTTGTATTCATCGGCGGGGCAGAACACTTTCGATAATCCATACACCTCACCGCTACCGGTAGCGAATGAACCGTTCCAGAAAGTCGTGTCGCCGGGAATGCCCGGAGCATGGTTGGACTTACTGCGGTTGGCTGATGCATCGCCCGGCACTAAATGGAATAAATCACAATAAGCGCCGTTGACCGTGCGCCCCCACCAACTCTTCGGCAACATGTGCTCAATATCGAAATTGGCTACCGCGGCTGCCGGACGTTCCGAATCAAAATAACGGACCTCGTTCGAGTACATATCAAGCACCTGATTGGTCATGGTGTCGCGGTCGGTTTTATAAAAACCGTCCCAGGTGTGCAGTGTCCCGCTACCGTAGCGTAAGCGTACGCCACAAATGATGATGGCTCCCAAACGGGACTTAAGTACGGAATCCTGCGTTCCTTGTGCCGGCTCGTAATACAGACTCGGCATTGGACCTATCGCCATACAACTGGAATCAACGTCTATGGACGGCGGAGTGTATTTATAGCCGGATAACTTGATTGGAAGAGAGATATTCGTTGTCTTGCCGTCCAGTCCTTTCGCGCTGATAGTCAGGTTATCGTTGGCTGTGCCGGAATAGTTCAACCTATAAATGATGGCTAATTCACCGCCTTCGGCAGGTAAAGTGTTGCTTCCAAGGGAGAAGACCTTGCCTGTTGACAGCGATAGCTGAATAGCACCGTCCACATGTTTGCCGGTGATGTTAACGCTGACAACATCTTCCGTCGTTTCACCTTCTTCGATAGGCACGCTGCCGAAATCCAGATTGAATGGCGTTCCAAGTTGTGCTTTAAGCGGTTGGGGATCATGTGCCTCGAACACGATCTCCTGTAAATACCAGCGGTTGTTCTTATCCGTCGTGGCGGCAATAGAAATCATGTTAAGCGCTTTATTGAGTTTGACGGTGTATGGGAGAATATCCATCTTATTCCCCTTTCGCCATTCTATCGTCTCGTCGCACACAATGATTCCTTTGCCGTTGGTCGTGTCTGATTTATTAGTGTAAGAAGCGGCAAAAACGGTTAGGGAAGTAATCTGATAGGTGGCGTTCAGACCCAAGGTCAACTCGCCTTTTGCTGAACCCGTTCCGCCTTTGATGCCTTTTCCTGATCCGGCATTGTAGATATTATTGGCTTGGACAACGCTTTCTACGCAGTTATCCGTCGCGCTCAGGACGATCTTGCTCAGGTCCGATATCTTGGAACCCGAGTCTCCGGCGCCATTACCGCTCTTGAACACAATAGTATAGGTCTCCGCCGTCATGCCGATGGAGAAACATATACTGAATAGGATAAGAAAGAACTTTTTCATGGTACAGATGATAAGAGGTTTATGCTTATTAAGTGCTTATTATATGCTGGTTTTATGCTGTACACTTTTTCTTTTCGGGGCGCACACTAACAGCAGATTCAGAACTACGTACCAGAGGATACAAGCCGTGCCGCTGAAGAGGGCGAACTCAATATGCTTGGCCATAATGGCTTTCACTATGCAAAAACCTATCAGGATCAGACAGCCCAGTACAAATCCGATAACTGTAATCTTATCTTTCTTGAAACCTTTGAAACTGAAGAACGGTATCTCGGCATTCATCAGATAGCAGCTGAGGAACGATAAACCAATGAGCGCCCACGCGATCCAATCGTACGCTATCACGGATATCGGCAGACAACATATACCGCCCCAGAAGATGGCGTTCGCCGGAGTAGCAAGACCGATAAACGAGTCATGCTGGCGTTCATCGACATTGAATTTGGCCAAACGCAAGGCCGAGAATGCCGCCATCAGCAAGGCTAATAACGCCCACCAGCCTAATATAGGACGCAAGAAACTGAACAGCATCATCGCCGGAGCCAGACCGAAGGTGATATCGTCAGCCAATGAGTCCAACTGGATTCCTATCGGACTTGGGGCTTTCAGCAAGCGGGCACTCAGACCATCGAAGAAATCGAAGAAGGCACCTGCGAGAATGAACACAAATGCCCAAATGAAGGCTCCTTGCGTAGCAAGAAAAACGGCTATACTGCCGCAAAGCAGATTGCAACTGGTGATGGCATCAGGGATGATTCGTCTTTTCATAGGATTGATCCTTTCAATTTTCAACTTTCAATTTTCTCCAGACAAAATATGTGATGGCAAAAGTCGTAATGCTGCAGGCATTGGCAATCCAGAAGAACGCCGTGTAACCAACCGCCATCTCGATGGCACCGGCCACAAACCCCGGAATCATCATTGATAGAGCCATGAAAGCGGTGCATATTGCGTAATGGGAAGTCTTGTATTTCCCTTCCGAGAAATACATCATATACATCATATAAGCCGTGAAGCCGAAACCGTAACCGAACTGCTCAAAACTGACGGCTGTGCCGATCAGCCAGAGTGACTCCGGTTGTGCCATACTCAGGTAACAATAGACAAAACTCGGCAATGTCAATGCCGCCGCCATCAGCCAGATGGAGCGTTTCAAACCGCGACGGGAGATGTAAATGCCGCCTAAAATACCGCCGAGTAACAGACAGATGACGCCAATAGTGCCGTATAAGATTCCTACGGTGTCGGTACTCAATCCAAGTCCACCGCCGAGAATCTGTCCCTCGCGGAGGAAGGTCTCTTTACCGTCCACCAGAAACGGCTGGCTGAGTTTCACCAAGAAGCCTTCACTCAGGCGGTACAATAACATAAATGTTATTGCGAGAGCCACACCGGGTTTGGTAAAGAAAGTCACAAAAGACTCTTTGAGTTCCGCCCATACCTGTTTGCCGTGTACGCCTTCGCGCGGTCGGTCTTCCGTCGCGCGGGGCAGGAAGAACGAGTGGTAAAGGGTGACAAGCAGCATCAGTACACTCGTCACGCCAAGTGTCACTTGCCAGGAGAACGGGATGTCACCCGTTTTGTTCTCTATCGACCCGGCTATATATACCAATACGCCTTGCGAAAACACTGCCGCGATGCGATAGAAAGTGGATCGTATTCCTACGAAAGCCGCTTGACTCTTACTGTCATGCGCCAGCATATAATAGCCGTCCGCGGCGATGTCGTGCGTAGCGGAGGCGAATGCGGCGATGATGAAAAGGATAAGTGTGAAACGGAACGTGCCGGCGGTAGTGGCCTTGGCGGCTATGGTTGCGGCTTCGGGATGCGGAAGGCTGATTGTCAGTATGATACAAAGTATCGTCAGCAATGCCTGCATCGCGATAATCCACCAACGCTTCGTGCGCAGGATATCTACGAACGGACTCCACAGACCTTTTAGAAACCAGGGAAAATAGAGTAGGGTGGTGAAAAATGCCAACTGGTCATTGGGCACTCCCATTTTGGTAAACAGCATCACGGAGATGCTGTTTACCAGGAAATAGGGGATACCTTCTGTGAAGTACAATGATGGTACCCACACCCATGGCGATATACGGTTCTCGCCTTTCACCTTTCTCCTTATAAATAAATACGCGCGTGCGCGATTATTGGAAGTTAGCGCGGTTGTCAGTTACCTCTGCTTTGTCCTCAATGAGTTGCATTGCCTGATAAGGCAGGTAAGCGTAACGTGCCGCTAACTGTGCTTTCTCTGCTTCGGCGTCGAAGGAGTCGGCTGCATTGTTTGCTGATCCGGTGCGAACAACGAATACACCCGTGTTGCCTTGAATAGGCTCACTCAGCGCATTCTCTCCGATAGCAAGTGTCTTGCCGATCACTGCAGGCTCCATGCCCGCATTGCCGAAACGGCTGTCTGCCAACGAAACGCGCTCGATGTTGCGAACAGGCTGCTTAAGCATCTCAGAGGCTTCTTCTAATGTCTTTACACCCTTCAGTTGTTTCAGGATATAGGCAGCTTTGGCGTTGTTGGTAGCCTCGTAAGCCAGTTCCTGACGTACGGACTCTAACGAGCGGTACTCGCCGTCGTTCACTTCGGTCAGTGCAGCTACGATGAACTGCTGGCCGCACTCGAAGACATCCGATACTTTTCCTTCTTTAGCCTCGAAAGCCCAACGAACGATAGGACGGCTGTTCTTGAGTTGGCCTACCTTGTCTGTGTTGGCAGTCAGGTTGTATTGCGGAACAACGGCCATGCCTGCCTCCTGTGCAGCTGCTTCCAATGCCTCTGCGTTCGGGTTATCTACGATAAACTGCTTCGCGCGGTTGTAGATAATCGAGTAGGTCTTGCTCGATGGAGACACCTCACGGGCGAGGATAGCTAACTTCACTTTCGGAGTCGGTTTGCCCTGCGCCATAATCTCGTATGTCTGCTCGCCCATGCCTTGAGCTACCGTGAAACGTGTTCCGGGCTTGCCTGCGAATGCAGGTTCTGCGATGTTCTTCGGCAGGTCGGCAGCCTTGAACCAACCTAACTCCTGGTCCTCGCCGCCCTCAACGATGGCTTTCAACTCTACGGAGTCCGGCAGCGAGTAGCCTGTCTGCATAAGACGGGCCATCGAGTAAGTGTTGTTCTCAAAGAGAATCTCCGTGCAGTCACCGGCTTTCGCACCATTGGCGAAAGCAAACTCTTTGAACTGTGCCGGAACAGTCTCTTCCGAGTAGTCACGGCCGTCGTACATGATATCCGAGTTGGTGTTCACAACGAGGCTGATGTCATCGGTCGTGCGAAACTCATCCTGAAGCTTGGTCAGCAGGTCTTGTGCCGCTTTGAAGTCTTCCTCCGAAGGAACGATGTCGAAGGCGATATATTTGATAGCGCGGTTCGGCGTCTGTTTGTATTGCGACAGATGCTGCTTGTAGAGTTTCTTGATGTCGCTCTCACTGTAGGAAACGAGGCTGTCAGCAATCGAGAAATACGGTTGAGAAACATACTCGGCACTTACACCTTTCTCGCGTGCGTCGAATGCAAATTGCGCATCTAACGAGTTGGCCTTCAACAAATGTTGAAGCAACGCCGTGTACTTCTCTTGCAGGTGACTGATACGAACGACTTTCTCCCAGTACAGCCAATAGGTCTTTGCCTGCTGCAGGTTCGCGTTCTGCTCTGCATCGTCACTGCCGTCATTGATGGCGGAGATGAGGTTCTTCACTGCGTCACGGCTGAACTGGCCGTTCTCGTCGTAGAAAGCACGACGGCTACGGATGATCTGGTGAGGATTCTCACCGATACAGAGTTCGCTCAACTCATCTACGGTAACATCCATACCGATTTCTTTTGCCTGAGCACGCAACGTGTAATCCAACATCAGCATGTTCCATACCTGATTGCGGATCTGTGCGCTCATGTCTTCGTCAAAATCCGAGCGGCCGCTCTCAATCTTGTAAACCTCTGTCAGTTGATCTTTTGCCGCTTCATACTCCGTGTAGTGAATCTTCTGACCCTCAATCACACCGACATTCTCGCGACTGCGGTTGAAGAAACTGCTACCGGAGTTCAAAAAGTCTCCGAGGATAAATGCTAACATGGCGAGGCCCACGATTGCTATCAGAAGGGCGCCATGATTTCTAATTCTTTGTAAACTTGCCATTTGTTATATTAAAATTAATTATTTAGTTTGCATAGTTCGGGTTTGTCGTGCTCACGAGGCCTGCTGTGCCGTTGGTCTCCGGCGTGCCCTTGTAGTTGCATAGCTTGCTGTGCACAACGATGGTGTCATTCGGCTGGATATATTCCTGAGACGGGAAATCCGCTTGGTTCATGCCGGAACCTTTGTACACCTCGAAGAACTGGCTTCCGTCGCTTGATATGATATAGGTAGCCTTGCCGGAAGCGAACTCCAGTACTTCGGTCACTACACCAAGAATGTCGTATGCCTCGCTCGACGGACTGCCATCGGACGGCAATGCCAAAGCCAGGGTAACCGCATCGCTGGCGCTAATCTGACCCTCTGCAGGTTCCGGGCAACCGGGGAACGGAGGTGGAGCAACCATCGAATCGATGCGAACGATGAAACCGTTCTTTAATTCCGGAGTGGGCGGGTTGGTTGAACCTGCTTTCTGATAAAACGTCAGCACTCCGATCACCGTCACCTTCGAACCTACACGCGGAACCTCCGAATTCTTACGGAATGGCTTGTTGAGCAGATTGTTGGTGTAGTAGCAGGAAATAGTACCGGTACTATCCGTCAAATCGAAATTGATGTTGTCGTAGGAAACAGGCACATTCATCGGGTTGGTCGTATTCTTCGATACTACACCCGAGAGTTTGTACATCTCGCCTGTCTCGGCATTGATAGCCAAACTCTTGCAGATAGCCAACGCGCTATCTATCGGAATCTCGATACCGTTGGTATCTGGAATGAGAACCGGTATGGTCTCGTTGTTAAACGAATTGTCACCCGGTTGGTTGATGAACGGACGCTCACCACAACTCATCATTACCAATGCCACCGAAATGGCCGTGATAAAAATGTACTTTTTCATATGTATGTCATTTAAGATGTGCATAAACTCAAATTTGGCGCAAAAGTACAAAAAATATTTCACGCGCGCAAATAAATGAAGAAAAAAGTGAAAAAAAAATCAATTTTCTTGCATGTTCAAAAAAAATGTCGTACCTTTGTGCGCTTTTTCGTGGGCGGGGCGTGTTGCGTCCGCGCGGGAAACGGTATTTAATAACTATTTATAGGAGGAAAAAACTATAGCAACAACCCCTAACAGACCGCGTGGCGGTCGAGTTATCAAAGAGGATCCCCATCGTATCAACGACAAGATACGCGGTGTCCAGGAAGTGCGCCTCGTCGGCGACAATGTAGAGCAAGGTGTTTATACCTTTCAACAGGCAATGAAAATTGCCGATGATTTGAACCTCGACTTGGTCGAGATAGCTCCTACCGCGAACCCGCCCGTGTGCCGTGTCGTGGACTACCAAAAGTTCCTATACGCCCAAAAGAAAAAGCAGAAAGAGGCTAAAGCAAATGCCAAGAAGATGGAAGTGAAGGAGATCCGGTTCGGACCGCAAACGGACGACCATGATTACAACTTCAAACTCAAACATGCCATCGAGTTCCTCAAGGAAGGAAACAAAGTCAAATCGTATGTCTTCTTCCGCGGTCGTTCCATCGTCTTCAAGGAGCAGGGCGAACTGCTCCTCGCACGATTCGCTAACGACCTCTCCGAGTACGGGAAACCAGACAACGTGCCTAACCTCGAAGGCAAGAGGATGATCCTCAATTTCAGCCCGAAGAGTAACAAAGGATAAAATAGAAATAACCGCCCGAGGGCCTACCTTTAACTTCGCGCCGGGAGCGCGACGGCTGCCTGTCGGACGTATTATTAACAATTAAACAATTTATTACAAAATGCCAAAGGTAAAAACGAACTCCGGTGCAAAAAAGCGTTTCACGCTTACCGGAACCGGTAAAATCAAGCGTAAACACGCTTACAAAAGTCACATTCTCACGAAGAAGACTAAAAAGCAAAAACGCAACTTGACTCATGTTGCTATTGTTGATCAGACGAACATGCGCTCCATCCGTGAGATGCTCCTGCTTCGTTAAGTACTAACCATTAAAGTGAAAGGACAGAACACATGCCAAGATCAGTAAATCACGTTGCTTCGCGCAACCGTCGTAAGAAGATCATGTCGCTCACCCGTGGTAACTTTGGTGGTCGTGCTAATGTATGGACCGTAGCAAAGAACACATGGGAGAAAGGTTTGCAGTATGCTTACCGCGATCGTAAGAACAAAAAACGTACGTTCCGTGCGCTCTGGATCCAGCGTATCAACGCTGCCGCTCGCCTTGAAGGACTGAGCTACAGCCAGTTGATGGGATGCCTCAAGAAAGCCGGAATCGTCATCAACCGCAAAGCGCTCGCTGACCTCGCTATGAATCAGCCTGCTGCATTCAAAGCAGTTGTTGATCAGGCGAAAAAGAAAGCTGCAAAAGCTTAATGAGTAAACCTTGATTCTTACATCAAAAATGAGAAGGGATGCAGAAATGCATCTCTTCTTTCGTTATGGGATGCGGGAAAGAAATCTCTGCGGCATGAAGCATCAATCTGTTGTCGGCTTTCGACTCTGAACCGTCAACTGTTCCGTACAGCCGGTCGCCGACAATAGGGGCGTCAAGCCCGTCGGGGTGCGCCGAGTGAACGCGCAGTTGGTGCGTGCGGCCGGTGAGAGGATAGAAATCAACGAAGAGTGTGCCGTCGGGACGAGTCTCGCGTACAACATAACGTGTAATGGAGGGCTTGCCATGCGCGTAATCAACCATCTGCCGCGGACGGTCAAGAGGGTTGGGTAAGAGAGGTAACGTGATCTGTCCTTCGGAGGGATATCCGGATGGTGGGAATACTGTATGCGGACGAAGGATTGCTTCGTAACGCTTTAGAATGTCGCGGCGTTGAAAATAGCTTTGAAGTGCTGTATAGACTTCGGAGGTCTTGGCAAGCACAAGCAAACCCGAGGTGTCTTGGTCTAAACGGTGAACAGGTCGCGCGTTGAGATACGTGGCAACAGATAGTTCGGCGCCTTTGCCGGGAACGGAGAGCAGTCCGCTGGGTTTGTTAATGACCAAAAGGTACTCGTCCTCATAGAGAAGATTTATCTGTTGGCACAGTCGTTGTGCTTGCCGGGTTTCCGGCACTGGCTCAACTTCGAGGCCCTGCAACATATACCGTAAAATCGGTACGCAACGGCCGGAACAGGGTGGGTAGTATGTCCCTTCAGCACGCACTTCTGTGCGTGACGGAGCGCCGATCCAGAACTCCGCCATGGCAATAGGGTATAGTCCGTGTGTATAGGCGTATTGAAGCAGTTTGGGTGCGCAACATTCCCCTGCGCCGGAAGGAGGCAACGTTCCTTCTTTCACCTTTGTCCTTTCGCCTTTCGCCTTTCTCCCGAACCATTCTTCAGGAGAGAGGATGGCGGGCTCGGAGGCAAAGATGTCGAGTAAGGACTTGGATTCTCCACGCGCGTTCGAGAGCGTGTAGTTTGCAAAAAGCAGTTGTTGCAACCGTTGTGACTCGGACTTGGATCTGCCAATAGGAGGAGTGGACATCTCATAGACGGGAGGTACAAAGCCCTCGTGATAGTACGAACCGTCAAGTTGTGCGGAGAAAGCACTGATATAGTTGGAATCTGAAATGTCCGGTTGCGCAGTGGAATAGACGAGCACTCCGAACATCTTCCCCTGGCGGTGAAGTTCGCTCTCGGGGTGGGCGCGCATGTACGCATGTACGCGTTCGATAAGCTCGCCTGCAGCAATTTGCGCTGCGCGGGGAGGAGGAAGTAGGAAAGGCGAAACCATCATTTATTCCACTCGTGCACCACGAAGGTCAAACAATTGCTCATTTCGTTCGATGAACACATGCCCGTTATGGAAAACGAGCCTTCCTCTATCCGCTTCTTGATCCGGTTGGAGTTCTTCAAATCCTTGCCCGTTGTTATAGAAATTGCGCATGTAATAAGGAGTGCACACTTCTGCGGCGGTCTTGCCTCCGGAGGCAGAACCGGTCTTGTTGATGGCATGCCCGCTGTTGGTCTTGTTTTCGTTCCAGAAACCCCTGTTTTGCCACGACGGGATAACCGAACCTTTGTCTCCGTTGCCGGCCTCTTCCGGGAACCAATAGGAGATACCGTCTACGTTCTCAAGCGGCTTGAGGTTATCGACCAGATCTTTGACAAATTGGTATTGTCCGGCTACAGAACAGGGCCATACATCGCGCGTGTCATACGAAACGCCCGAACTCGGCCACCATTGGAAGTTATAGGCGCACTCCACAATCTGCACGCGTTTATCCGGGAAAAGTGTCTTGAGGTTGTTGATGGCATTGACGAGGTTGTTCTTGTTGCTCTTAGAGGCCACTTGCTCCGCATTCAGGTAACCGTGCCAGAAAGGGTAGTAACTGAGTCCGATCACATCGAAATCGACATTGGCATTCTTCAACTTGTTGTAATAGTACGAGTTATAACCGGTGTTGGTTGGGCGGTCGGTATGAATGATGATCTGTGCGTCAGGACATTCCTCGCGCACCGCATTGCAGCCCGCGTGAAGAAGCCCGAGGTACCCGTCCCAGTTACTGCTTGCGTCGTTGTAGGGCTTTACTTTAATGCCGCAAAGCCCATACATGATCTCATTGCCCACTTGTACCAGGTCCGGCGTCGCATTCGCAGCCTTGAGAGTTTGAAGAACTTTATGCGTGTATTGACTGATACTATCCGCCATGGCTGCGTCGGACACGCCTTTCCATGCTGCGGGCGCCTGGATATGCACCGCATCGACCCATGTGTCAGAATAGTGAAAATCCAACATAAAATATGCGCCGGACGCTTTGATTCGCTGGCCAAGAGAGGTCACGTATGCTAAGTCCTGGCATACAGACGGGTTGGTCGAACCATCGTGATCTTTCTTGCTCGGATTGACAAAAAGACGCACGCGGAAGGTGTTCCAGCCGCAGGACTCCGTAAACCACGTCAGTAGATTGCTGATGTTTTGGCCGTTGACATCTTTGTACGCTGAGTTGTATTGCTCATACAGGGGGAGAGTGGAGATGTCTCCGCCGACATAGCGGGTCTGTGCGTGCGCGCACACGTACACAAGCGCTATAAAAATAAATAAGGTGTGTCTTCGCATAGATAGTGTATAATTGACGTTTTTGTAAAATTCATTTTGCAAAATTACAAAAAAAATTGCACATGTCCAAATAAAATTGTAATTTTGCAGCGTTTTGTTTAAAAAATGCATGATTTGATGTTATTTTTTTACTAACTAACTTATAAATTTATTGAAGTATGAAGAAACTTTCTACACTTTTGTTGGGTGTTATTATCGCCCTGAGTGCTGCAGCTGCTCCGCAGTTGGTTCGCACCAAAATGGTAAAGCAAACTGCTGATCTCCGGAATCACGAGAAGAAGATTGTTAAAGCTCCTGCGAAGGAAAACGGAACGGTTATCAACATCGCGGCTAACAACCTTCTCATCGATGACTCGTACAACGAGATGATGATTGAAGCGATGGGGGAAGGATATGTAAGATTCACCGGAGGTACCGATGAATGGAATGTTGAAGGCGCTCTCTATCCGAGCACCGTTGACTATTTCATTTCTTACTCTTCCCAGGAAGAAACTATCGAAATGGCTATCTCGCACAACGACGAAGAAGCGGTTGAGGTTTCCGTTTCGGAAGCTGCTATGGCAATGACTGAGAACGGACCGCAATTCACAGCAACTGCTACCGACGAGCAGGGAAATACATACAAAATCAATCTGACCTTCTTCGTCCCGTCAGAACCTAAAGACACCGTGGCTATTGACTTCGGCGCAGCATCGTTCTTTAAGTATTATGCTGAGGAGGGTGACTATTATCTGGAAGGATCACGCCCGGATTATTTTGTTACTTTGGATATCTTCTCTGAGGAATTGGCCGGTGAATACACCAAGGATGATTTCTACTTGCAATATACCGGACTGTGGTCTATTAACGCAGGAGATTCCATCAGCAAAGGTAACGCCTTCGATGTGAATGCCAAAATCGTGGAGAAGGATGGCGTATTCGATATCAATGCAAACTTGTTCCTCGCAGATTCCGTACTCTATCAGATCCACATGACATACACCAAGCCCGTGGCTACGGATACTATCCAACATACCTTCTCCGAGCCGGTTACGATTGATGACTTCGGAGGTGACTTCTATTTCAAGGCTGTCGATGATAAGTATGCCCTCTTTATTGACTATTACAGCACGACGATTACGGGTGATTTCAAACTCGCAGACATGTATGAGAAATACTGCGCTTTATATAAGATAGCAGGTAAGGACACTACTTATGTTGCGTACGCGGATCTCGGACTCGTTGTTACCGAGGATGAAACAGGATATGACCTCAAAGTTTCTTATCTCGCAAACGACTCCCATTGTTATCTCTTTACGCTCCGCAGTGAAAAAGCAAAAGCTGACGAGACAATTCAGGTTAAGCTGGATGACGCCGCTTATACGGATATAAGCTCACTCTCTTGGTACTATGGATTCAGCCACTACGTCGAAGCCGCTCCTGCTGATTCTTCGTTTGTAATTGCTTTGGCTGTTAAGCAGGATGAATTCGTCGGAACCTTTACAAATGAAGATCTGAATGCAAATTACTCGGGTATTCAAATCGGTAAAGAATTCTTCCAGATTGCATCTGCCGAGTTTACTGTTACAGAAGGACTTAATGGCAGCTATACTCTCGAAGGATGGTTGCTCGCTAAGAACAACGTGAAGTATGAGTTCGTCATCAAGACCGCTGAACAAGAGGAGCAGGCTATCGAGAATATCAAACTCTCTGAAGAGACACAAAAAGTGATTATGGACGGTAGCTTGTATATCATCCGCGACAACAAGATTTACGATGCTCACGGAGCTCGTGTTCGCTAAGCGGAAAAGTTGCTTATATAAGGCAAAATGAGGGCTGCGCATGGCGCGGCCTTCTTTTTTGTTATGGACAACGACTACTTGTTGACAAATTTTCATTTTGGACAACTTTTTCTGTTGATAAAAAATGTAAAATACTGAAAACGAACAAGATAACTAAAAGTTTTGGAAAACTTTGTGAATTTTTCTTTAAAAAAACTTGCCAAAAAATTTGCACAATTCAAAAAAATGTACTACTTTTGCACTCGATTTCGCGCTTTGAAAAAATATACACTTTATATATATGGAAACATACATAATCAAACGTGATGGTAAGAAAGAATTATTCACCATCGACAAAATCAAAAATGCCATTTCGAAGGCATTCTTGGCAGTAGGGGCATTTGCGACTGAGGAGGCTTTGACATCCATCCTCTCGCATCTGCGAGTGCATAACAATGCGACCGTTGAGGAAATCCAGAACCAGGTGGAGGTTGCGTTGATGGCGGAGGGATACTACCAGGTTGCGAAAGCATACATGTTGTATCGCCATCAGCATACAGAGGATCGTGATACACAGCGTCGTCTGGACTTTATGATGAACTACGTGCAGGCAAGCAATGCGGCTGAGGGAAGTAAGTTCGACGCCAACGCAAACGTGGAGCACAAGAATATCGCCACCCTGATCGGTGAGCTTCCTAAACAAGGTTTCATCCGTTTGAACCGTCGTCTGTTGACCGAGCGCATCAAAGAGATGTTCGGCAAAGAGTTGAGCGACCGCTACATGCAACTGCTCAACCAGCATTTCATCTACAAGAACGACGAGACGAACCTGGCAAACTACTGTGCTTCCATTACCATGTATCCGTGGCTCATCGGCGGCACCAAGAGTATCGGCGGTAACGCCACGCCTCCTCATAACCTCAAATCGTTCTGCGGCGGCTTCATCAACATGGTGTTTATGGTTTCCTCCATGCTCTCAGGCGCGTGCGCTACGCCGGAGTTCCTTATGTATATGAATTATTTCATCGAGCAGGAGTACGGCGAGGATTACTACAAACGCGCTGACGAAGTGGTCGATCTGAGCCTCAAACGCCGAACGATTGACAAGGTCATCACCGATTGCTTCCAGCAAGTGGTATATAGCCTGAATCAGCCTTCGGGTGCACGTAACTTCCAGTCGGTCTTCTGGAATATCAGTTACTATGACCGCTATTATTTCCAGAGCTTGTTCGAGAACTTCCGTTTCCCGAATGGCGAGGCACCCCACTGGGACAGCCTGAACTGGTTGCAGAAACGTTTCATGAACTGGTTCAACGAAGAGCGTACGCGTTGTGTCCTCACCTTCCCGGTCGAGACGATGGCGTTGTTGGCAGAAGATGGTGACATCAAAGACAAAGAGTACGGCGACTTCACTGCAGAGATGTACGCGAAAGGACACTCCTTCTTCACATATGTCAGCGACAACGCCGACAGCCTCTCCAGCTGCTGCCGTCTGCGGAATGCCATTACAGACAACAGTTTCAGTTATACACTTGGAGCAGGTGGTATCTCAACTGGCTCAAAATCCGTATTGACCATCAACCTCAACCGCGCTATCCAGTACGCTGTGCGTAATAACATACCATATCAGGCTTACGTGGAGGAGATCGTGGATCTGATGCACAAAGTGCAGCTGGCCTACAACGAGAACCTGAAGAGCCTACAGGCCAAGGGCATGTTGCCTTTGTTCGACGCCGGCTATATTAACATTGGCCGTCAGTACCTGACAATCGGCGTGAACGGTTTGGTGGAGGCGGCTGAGTTCCTGGGCATCGAAATCAAGGACAATCCGGAATACGCGCACTTCGTGCAGGAACTGCTCGGTATCATCGAGAAGAAAAACAAAGAGTATCGCACCAAGGATGTGATGTTTAACTGCGAAATGATTCCTGCGGAGAACGTAGGCGTTAAGCACGCGAAATGGGATAAGGAAGACGGATACGCTGTTCCACGTGATTGCTACAACAGCTATTTCTACATCGTGGAGGACACCAGTCTGAACGTATTGGATCGTTTCCGTCTGCATGGGCGCAAGTATATCGAGCATCTCACCGGAGGTAGTGCGCTGCACTGCAACCTGGAAGAGCACCTCTCCAAAGAGCAATACCGCCAACTCCTGCGCGTCGCTGCCATCGAGGGATGTAACTACTTTACTTTCAATATCCCGAACACTATCTGTAACGACTGTGGACATATCGACAAGCGTTACCTCAAGGAGTGTCCGCATTGCCATTCGAAGAATGTGGACTACCTCACGCGTGTTATCGGTTACATGAAGCGTGTCTCGAACTTCTCGGAGGCCCGCCAGAAAGAGGCGGCTCAGCGTTACTACGCAGAGAAATCGAAAGCGCCGCAGTGCTGATGAAGGTAGCTTCTTTCGATATCGTTTTTCAAGAGATTCCGGGCGAGGTAACACTCGCCCTTAATCTCTCGAATTGTCCTTGTCATTGTCCCGGATGTCATAGCCCGCATCTCGCGGAAGATATCGGAGAGGTGGTGGACGAGGAGTTGCTCAACGGACTGCTCGCACGTTACGGAAACATGATCACGTGTGTGGCGTTCATGGGAGGAGATGCCGACCCGGACGAAGTGGCGCGATGGGCGAGATTTGTCAAAGGACGGAAGAACCAAGGATCTGAATTAAGGACGGCTTGGTATTCGGGGCGGACGGTCATGCCCAAAGACGATAAAGTGTTTGACTATGTCAAATTAGGTCCGTATATAGAATCGCTCGGCGGACTGAAAAATGAGCACACCAACCAACGTCTCTACAAACGCGTAGAAGGCAATTGGACAGATATTACCTCTGTATTCTGGAAAAAAAACCTCGCTTAATCCGTGGGGTTTTTTCATTCTTTCATTCCTTCACTCTTTCACTCTTTCACTCTTTCACTCTTTCACTCTTTCACTCTTTCACTCTTTCACTCTTTCACTCTTTCACTCTTTCATTCTTTCACTCTTTCATTCTTTCACTCTTTCATTCTTTCACTCTTTCATTCTTTCACTCTTTCATTCTTTCATTCTTTCATTCCTTCATTCCTTCATTCCTTCATTCTTTCATACTTTCTCTCTTTCATTCTTTCATTCTTTCATTCCTTCATTCCTTCATTCCTTCATTCCTTCATTCTTTCATACTTTCTCTCTTTCATTCTTTCACTCTTTCACTCTTTCATTCTTTCATTCTTTCATTCTTTCATTCTTTCATTCTTTCATTCTTTCATTCTTTCATTCTTTCATTCTTTCACTCTTATTACATAATCCCGACGGTCAGCCGACGGTCAACCGACGGTCAAAGCCACTGTTATACCCCTGTTTAACCCCGATGTCTCGTGCGCGCGAGTTTTGCGAGCGTGTTAAACTTCGTTCATTGTGTCGGATGCTATCCGACAACTCAGAAAGCGAGTGCTTCGGTACTCGCTTTTTTTGTATGTCTATTCCCCGGCATTGTATGCCGTTTTATTTTCCGTCTTCGTTAATTAGCCCGGCATATATGCCGTTTTTTGACTTTGTTCATTGCCGCCGAATTGTATCCGGCATTCTTCTTTTATTCTCTCGGATGCCATCCGAGGATCTTTTCACACTTTCACACTTTCACACATCAGTGTGGCTTCATCCTCTGCCTATCTCGGCCTATTTCGGCGTAAAGTGGCATATTTTTCGTTAAAAAATCACTATTTTTGCATTTTTTTTGAAACGACTGACTTCTGGTGTCAGTTTGAGGTAGTAATTTTGCACCGGATTTCTAAAAAACACACGTTATGGAGAGCAGCATTAAGAATATGGTAATGGATACCATCAGTATCATCGGCATGTTTTTCGTTGCCGGAATTTTATTGTTTGTTTAAAGAAAGGAGACTGGTATGGCACAGGACATTGTTTTATCTCCCGAGGTAATGGAGAAACGCAATCGCTTGGCGGCATTACGCGCAGAGTTAGCCGACTTGTATGAGAAACGTGAGTACATGGTATCGCACGAACGCGACCAACTCACCGCGCTTTACACATCGCTCATCGGCCAGTTGCAATACAAGGAGTACGCACTAAAGGTGGCTGTATCAAAATTGAAACGTACCTCGGAGCTGATCCAAGCTAAACGCAATCGAGGCGAGCACGTTGATATGTACTCTATTGAGCAGCAGGTAGAAACCGAGTTCCGTGAGCACCAGCGTCGTATTGAGCAACAGTTGGAAGATATAAAAGCTGCCAACGAATTGCTGAACGCTCCCATCTTAACAGACGAAGCGGCTGCCGAACTGAAGAATATCTACCGTGTGTTGGTTAAACGCTTGCACCCTGATTGGAATGACAACCTAACGGAGCAAGAATCTGAGTTGTTCGTGCGCGCGCAATCCGCTTATAAGATGTGCGACCTGCCGGAACTGCGTAACATCCTCCTGGTGCTCGATAAGGAAAAGAGTATGGAGGATCTAAAAGTGGACACTATCGACGATGAGATAGCCAAGTTAGAAAACAGTCGCATCGATCTGCATACAAAAATTGATAAACTCAACGAGACTTTCCCCTTCACTTTTCGCGAGCGACTGACCGATTTCGCATGGGTAAAATCCGAGCAAGAGAAATTGCAAAAACATATCCAGGAGCTGACAACCGAGAAAATGACTTGGGAATCTTTCTTGGCGACAGTGAATGGTTCAGGAATGTTTAACATTATTGGAGAGGCATAGTTATGGAAACAGGTATTGTAAAGTTTAGCCCCGAGTTGCTGGCACTGTTTGCCGGTGGGGAGAACGGCATTGCTCCGTTCACTAAAGAGATTTTTCTGCAGGACATTACTATTGCCGGCACTGGTTATTGCGAGGAAATTGATACTGTCTTTGACCAGTTAACCATTGACTGTATCTTGCGCCTGCAGCGTGACCCGAACAATAAATATGACGAAAACGCCATCGGCATCTACTTTGGCAATTGGCGTGTCGGTTGGGTGCCTCGCAAGCAAAACACGGTCGTTGCGCATCTGATGGATGCCGGCAAGAACTGTTGCATGCGCGTGAAAAATCTTGACTCCGATCAAGACTATTGGAAACGTATCGAAGGACAAATCATAATGATAGAGTGATATGAGAAAACCGAACACATTTATCCTCTTCTGGAACCCACTCATCTCCAATGTGCAAGGCGACAGCAGACCGCAATTTGTAGCGGATTTGCTCCGCGGATGTCAATACGAAGCCTGTTGGTCTATCTGGGACTGGAGAAAAGTAAAAGATGGCGACCGATTCTTCCGAGTTCGTTGCGGCATGCCTCACCCGGAAGATGATGGTATTATCGACTCTGGCTATTTGAAAGGAAGACCTTTCCTCGGATTGGACTGGGCACATTATGGACGGAAGGTGCACTATGCCTATCTCCATTTCGACGTGGTGGTCGATTATAATTCTTGTCCTGTGCTATTGTCCGATAAGTTGGACTTACGCATTCCGCATTTCGACTGGCATGGAGGCCATAACGGTCGTCTCTTGGAAGTCCAGGATGCGCAAGTGCTCGAATCTCTCTGGCTACAACACATTGACTCTCTACAGTCCAATCCTGAGACCACCCACCATCTCTTCACCGAGAAGTTTATCATCGAATAATAACCACCACTAAAATCACGATTATGGAAGAACTCATTGGACTATATTTACCATCCTCGGCGGAAGCCGCTCCTTCCAATCCGATGGAAGGACGCTCCGGGTTTCTCATCGAATTGATCTCAAACACATGCTTTTAGGGGCAAAAAATCTAACTTTTGTATTTTCCTTTCGGAAAATTTGGATACGCAGTTTTTGCTGCTTTTTGTGTTCTTTATAACTCGCTGATATACAAACAATTATAGCAGATTTTGAGTAACAAAGTCTAGGACGGTCCTGAAACGCCCCTTTTTCACTCTTTACCTGCACCTTGTTCTCCATCGAAAAGTGGTAGCGGAAAGGGCACTAAAACGAGGTGGCGGAGAGGTCTTTGAAAAATAAAAAAACATGTACACTTGCATATGTCAGAAAAAAATAGTATCTTTGCACGCAGTTTTCGTGCGGGGAGCAAAAACAAAGATATATGGCAAACTAATTGTGTCACCACTGGTGTCAAAATGGTCTTGGTCTCATTTTGTGATATCCACCGACCGATGAGCTGGACACAAAAACACCATAAGAAAGAAAAGACAAAGATATATGGCAGATATAGAGAAAATCAATCCGACCGAAATAGTTCCTGCGGAACTTCTCGGTGACTTGCGGAAGATAATTGATTCCGCTCGTTCCCACGTAGCAGCTACAGCCAATTATGAGTTGACGGCGATGTATTGGCATATCGGTGACCGCATCAATCGTGATGTGCTGAATAACGAGCGTGCTGAGTATGGCAAGCAAATTGTCGCAACAGTGGCGCGACAATTGCAAGAGGAGTACGGAACGAAAGGATTTGAAGAGAGAACCATCCGTCGAATGATGCAATTTGCCCAGACATTTCCCGATTTTCAAATTGTGTCACCACTGGTGTCAAAATTGTCATGGTCAACAAATTGTGTCGACGCTGTCGACACAATTACAGCAAGAGTATGAGACCAAGAGTTTTGAACTGCCATCCAAAGAGGTTCTTCTGCGCCAATTACAAAAATCCTTAGCAGCCGCCAAAGAATTATCCACCGACCGATGAGCAAGAGATGAGCGGGAGATGACTGAGGAGACACAAAATCGCTTAAAACGCAACAAAATAAAGAAAAATTTGTGTAAGTCCTCAAAAATTAGAACCTTTACACGCATTTTGTGTGCGGCTAAAAAATAAAAATTAACACTATATAATATATAATATGGCAACACTTAAAATCAAAGTACCGATTTACATTTCATCTGTTTTAGAAGATGCTATCTATTCTTATCCGGATATGTGTCAGCGAATAGAGCGTCTGATTGAAGCCTACAATAATAGAGCTCCAGAAGAAAAACTATCTGTAACACAGCGTACAAAGTTGAAACAGAAAGTGATTAAATTCATTCACTTTGATAGATATGGATTTGGAACAAACAATTCGATTCCAGCGTTGCTGTTACGTATAGAAGAATATAAAAAGAACAACAAAGATTTGTATATTGAAAATCCCAATTCATCAGAACAACGAGATATAGCATTGGAAGATAAAATCGGGAGTAATTACAATTACGTATTGCTATATCCGTTAATTCATTATTATGATAATGGCACTGTAGAGAATAGATGGGTGGCTTTTGTATATAACGACCCCAGTAAAGAAGATAAGGATATTAAGACTACGGTATATTCGGTCTTGTCCAAAATTCTAGGATTATCCGTTAAAATGGTTATACGTGATTCAACAAGACAAAAGTTACGCAATACGCATACATTCCCCAAAGTAACCGCCAATTATGTAATTGTAGATAATCGTCCGCAGGATCAAACTACCTTAACTCATTACGAAGTGTCATGTAAAACGACAAGAAAAAAGACGTACGAGAATTTACCTAATGAAGAATTGTTAGTACTGATGAATGAACAGCCGGAAGATGCAATCAGCAAAAAGATTACAGTGCAATTCAACAAGAACGAAAATGTTAAAATGACATATGAACTCAATGAAGCACAAGTATTGGCACAAACGCTTATTGAGGAAACAAACGGATATGAGATTGCATTAGACCCGGAAGAGGTGGCTACAATGCATGAGGCTCCCAACGTAAAGCATCATCTTGGCGATATAATCGCACGTTTTTTAAGTAACGAAGCACCGATGCAGCATGAATGATTGCATTATAAATAATTGGTATAGTACATCCTATAGTGTATTCATGGGGTTAGCGGGCATATTCTTCACATTGTTTACTGTGATATATGCATTGATTGACAATAAGAAGACCAAGACAGATTTTTTGTCCGATTTGCGCAAACAAGGACAAGCTAATCCTCGGCAAATTGCAGACTGGAAGTATTGGAATAAATTTATATCAATGTTCCGCCAACTGAACAAACATGTATTGATTATGTTTGTTATATCCATTTTCCTTTGCATCGGTTTTGCTTTTTTTGGCAATATTTGAATTGAAGAAAACATGGCTGACTATTCTATTGATTGCGATTGAAATTGCAATGGGCGGCTATATTGCATTTATATTCGGTCGCTTTGTATGGCTTTACCATGATAATATGAAAGATTAACAACACCCCACAATGAATAAACAACAATTAGCAGCGCGCATCTGGGCTTCGGCGAATAAAATGCGTTCTAAAATAGAAGCCAGTGAGTACAAGGATTATATCCTCGGTTTTATCTTCTATAAATATCTTTCCGATAAGGAAGAAGCGTTCATGCTTTCCGAGGGCGGTATGACGCAAGCCGAATTGGTGCAAGTGGAGGAACGGGACGAAGAAATCGTGCAGTTCTGCCAAACGAACTTAGGTTATTTTATAGCTTATAACAACCTCTTTTCCACATGGCTTAAACCCAATGCCGATTTTGGAGTGGAGAATGTCACGAAGGCGTTAAGTGCGTTTGAGCGTCTTATCAATGAGAATTATAAGAAACTGTTTGAAGGTATTTTCTCATCCCTCAGCGCCGGATTGACCAAATTAGGCTCTACGGCTGCCCAGCAATCAAAAGCTATTTTGGATTTACTCTCGCTTATCAAAGATATTCCGACGGATGACCGGCAAGGATATGATGTATTGGGTTTTATCTATGAGTATCTTATTGGTCAGTTTGCAGCCAACGCAGGCAAGAAAGCGGGTGAGTTTTACACGCCGCACGAAGTGAGCCTGTTGATGTCCGAGATTGTAGCCAGCCATTTGCATGACCGCAAGACCATATCCATATATGACCCGACAAGCGGTTCCGGTTCGTTGCTGCTTAATATCGGGCGTGCCATCAGCAAGCACACCACCAACAGAGATAGTGTGCATTACTATGCGCAAGAACTGAAATCTGCCACCTATAACCTGACGCGGATGAATCTGGTTATGCGTGGTATCAAGCCCGGAAATATCGAGGTGAGGAACGCAGACACCTTAGAGGAAGATTGGCCGAAAGACGAGCGCACGGGTGCACCGACTTTATATCTGGATGCTGTAGTTAGCAATCCGCCTTATTCGCAAGCGTGGAATCCCAATAACAAAGAATTGGATCCGCGTTACCGTTACGGCGTAGCCCCAAAAGGCAAAGCCGATTATGCGTTCTTGCTGCATGATTTGTACCACCTCAAGCCGGACGGTATTATGACAATCGTTCTGCCGCACGGAGTTCTTTTCCGTGGTGACCCTGCCAAAGACGAGGCGGAAGGAGTAATCCGCAAGAATCTGATTGAGAACAATCACATAGATGCGATTATCGGTTTGCCGGCGGATGTGTTCTTCGGAACAGGAATCGCTACCATTATTATGGTGCTTCGCCAGAAACGCGACAGGGATGATGTGCTGTTTATAGATGCAAGCAAGGGCTTCATCAAATCCGGCAAGAAGAACAAACTCCGTGCTTCGGACATCCGCCGTATAGTGGATACATATACAGCGCGGCAGGATATAGATAAATACTCGCGCCGCGTCAGCCGTGAGGAAATACGCGCCAACGGCTACAACCTGAATATCCCTCGCTATGTGGACTCAAGCGACGCCGCAGAGACTTGGGATTTGTATGCAACGATGTATGGCGCTATTCCTAATCGGGAAATAGATGCGTTGCCTTATTGGAAGCACCTGCCAACACTGCGTGATTCTATTTTTGAGCGTATCAGTCCGACGCACAGCCAACCGCGTATGGGGTATGATTCATCCATTGGCATTCGTTTGTTTATTGAGACAGACAAGAGTTTTGCACAACTCAAAACCGATTATAACCGCACAATGGATGGATTGGTGGATTATCTCAATAAAGAACTGCTGCAATCAATCGCCACTATCCCGACTAATCAAGAGGAAGATATTATTTCTGCGGAACTGTTCGGACGGCTTGGCAAGCATCCTGTTTTCAATCCGTATGATGTCTATCAGTTATTGGATGACTCATGGCAAACGATTGCTTCCGACCTTGAAATCCTGCAAACAGAAGGATGGAAAAGTGTGCGAGAGATAGAGCCGAACATGGTACTCAAAAAGAAGAAAGACAAAGATACAGGAGTGGAGACAGAAGTGGAGATACAGGACGGTTGGCGAGGTCGTATTATGCCGTTTGAACTGGTACAACAACTCTTCCTGTCGAATGAACTGGAGCACAAAGCAAGCCTGCAACTGCAAATAGAGGAACTGACAAGCGATATAGATGATAAACTGCGCGAACTAAACGACGAGAACCGCGAGAAATATATTGATGCCGAGACAGAAAAGTTCGACGCTAAACTACTTGCAGCGGATGTGAAGGCAATGCAGAAAGACCCGGATTTGAAGGACACGGAACTAATGGAACTGCAACGCCTGATCAGTAAGCAGAAAGAGACGAGCAAAGAACTCAAAGCCCTTGAAACGGCACTTATTGATCTTACCTGCCAACGCATAGAGCAACTGACAGACGAGGAAGCCTATGCACTTCTGCGCGAAAAATGGATTAAACCGCTTTGCACAAAAGTCTTTGCGCTACCGGAGGAACTGCTCAATGCTGTCGAAAAAGAGGTTAACCAACTTATCAAGCGCTATTCCGATACGCTTTTGAGCGTAGGGCAACAGATAGAGAAAGCCGAGAAAGAACTGGCAGGGTTATTAGGCGAACTGACAGGAGACGACGCCGATATGCAGGCTATCCAAGAACTCCAAAAACTTTTGAAATAATGGCTAAACAACCGAAAATACGTTTCAAGGGCTTTACCGAGGAGTGGAAAGAGAAGAAAATCTCTGATTTGCTTTTAGAGCGAATAGACATGGCTCCTCAAAATGACGCCTATCCTTTAATGGCTTTCGTGGCTAATAAAGGTATCGTGTCTAAAGGAGATAGGTATGATAGAAGTGCTCTTATTAAGGATGCTGTAAATAAGCCATATAAAAGAACATCGTACGGAGATTTCATCTACAGTTCCAATAACTTGGAGGCTGGTTCTATCGGTATGAACTTCTATGGCAATGCTTCTATTTCTCCTGTCTATAGCATATTCGCTCCGAAAGGTGATAATAATCCATATTATCTTGGTGTTCGTTTAGCAATGCCTGATGTTATTCACGAAATGGTGCGCTGTCGTCAAGGTGTAGTTTATGGTCAATGGAAAATTCATGAGGACGAGTTTCTTAATATTTCCGTCAAAATGCCAAAACCTGATGAGCAAAAAGCCATTTCACAGGTCATTATTGATCTTACAACTACTATCTCACAGCGTGAAAAAGAATTAGAGAAACTAAAAAATATCAAGCGGGCATTATTGGAACGCATGTTCCCGCAAGACGGGCAAACAACTCCGTCTATCCGATTCAAAGGTTTCACAGATGAGTGGGAAGAAAAAAATATCGGTGATGCATTCAAAGAACGGGATGAACGGTCTGGAGATGGAGAATTATTATCTGTCACCATTAATTCAGGCATTCGTCGTGCTATAGAAATGGAGCGTACATTTGCTACTGGAGATTTGAATAAATATAAAGTGGTTAAAGTAGGGGATATTGCATATAATACTATGCGAATGTGGCAAGGTGCTTGCGGCGTGTCTCAATACTCAGGTATCGTTAGCCCTGCATACACAATTGCGATGCCACAACAAAATCAAGATAGCGTGTTTTATGCATATTATTTTAAGACTAATCTATTGCTTCACGAGTTCCGCATTAATTCACAGGGATTAACTTCGGATACATGGAATTTAAAGTATCCTACTTTCGAAAGAATTAGGCTGTTTGTTCCTATTGAAGACGAACAACGGAAGATCGGTTCCCTTTTTGCAAAAATAGACAATCTTCTTTCCCTCCGTGAAAGGCAATTAACTTTATTTAAACATACAAAGCAGGCATTATTGGAACAAATGTTTGTAAATGAGTAAATGTCCTCCGAACATGACATATGGCAACCGCAGGAGCCGGGCAAAGCATGGAAGGGAGCCGGGCTATACCATATCACACTGACGATACCGTCGCGTGAGCCTTTGTTGGGCTCGCTTGTTATCCCCGAAAACGATCCCGCCCAAGCAAGGGTGGATTATAGCGATTTGGGGCGGGCGGTTCTGGATTATCAGATTGCCAATGCTGCCTATTATCCCGAGATACAGATTCTCCATTATTGCCTTATGCCCGACCACCTTCATGCCGTCTGGTATGTCCGCAAGGCTATGCCCCGTGGCATTGAATCCGCGGTGCGCGGTTTCTGGCAAGGCGTCAAGAAAGCATGCCGGGCGTATTCCTATCTTTCTTCTATTAAACCCGAATCCGATTCGGGGGAAGGAAAGAAATTATATGAGATAGCCGAGCATCTGCGAGGGCAGATACCCGATGCGGCTTACGCCGCTCTCCCGCCTGTCTTTACCGAGATGCCCTTCATCCGCCCGATGGGGCAACGGCGGCAGCTGCCAACGACCATCCGCTATATAGATATGAATCCGCAGCGGTTAGCTACCAAGCGTTTGAAACCGGGCTTCTTCCGCGTGCAAGAGGACATCGAGATAGCCGGACGGAAGTACCGCGGCATCGGTAATGCCGCATTGTTGCAGGCAACAAAATATGCGCCCGTTCATGTGCGGCGGACGATGATTGACGAGGCGATGCATGGCGATAATACACGCTTGCGCAACTACATGAACGGCTGTGTGCTGGCAGCACGTCAGGGAGCCGTGATGGTCTCGCCGTTCATCTCCGATAAGGAGAAAGAGGTGATGGTGGTTCTTCTGGCGGAAGAACATCCCATCATCTATATCGCGGATAATGGCTTCCGCGATTATTACAAGCCAAGCGACGGCTTGTTTGACTCCGTCGCCGCCGGGCGCGTACTGATACTCTCGCCGTGGAAGTATGATCCCTCCAAGCGCCATGTAACGCGCGCAGAGTGCGTGGCGATGAATCAGATGGCGGAGGAGATATGCGCCCTTTCTTCCCTTAACCCCGAATCCGATTCGGGGGAACAAAAGAAAACACAAAACGGAACCATCGATTCGGGGGAACCAAAGAAAACATACAGCGATATCCTCAATTCGGGAGGTGGTGGAAACCTCGCTTTTTATTCTCTTACGCCCGAATCGGATTCGGGCATAACACCGATAAAATAAAACACCCATATGTACGATAGCGAACTACAATTTGAGCGCGATTTGGTGGCGTTTATGACTACCAAAGGTTGGAGCAACAAGATTCTGAAGAATTGTACCGAGCAACAACTGATAGAGAACTGGGCAAACAATCTCTTTCAGAACAACTCCGGCATTGATTCATTGAACGGTTGTCCGCTTACATCAACCGAGATGCAGCAAATCATTGCGCAAGTCAATACCTTGCGCACACCTTGGGCACTCAATGGTTTTATTAATGGCAAGACGGTAAATATCACTCGTGACAATCCAAATGACAAACTCCATTGTGGAAAGACCGTCAGTCTCTCTATTTACGACCGCAGTCAGATTGCGTCGGGCAGTAGTGTGTATCAGATAGCCGAACAACCACAGTTCCCGACAGCCCATCCTCTTGCCAGCGACAGACGCGGCGACCTAATGTTACTCATCAACGGTATGCCGGTATTTCATATCGAACTCAAACGCTCACGCGTGGATGTGTCGCAAGCCGTTGCCCAGATTCGCAAGTATTATAAAGAGGGTATATTCTTGCAAGGCATTTTCTCGCTCGTACAAGTATTCGTTGCCATGAATCCTGAGGAAACGGTGTATTTCGCGAACCCCGGTCAATATGATGCTTTTTCTCCGCAATACCAATTCCATTGGGCGGATTTCAATAATGAGCCTATCAACGATTGGAAAAGTATCGCTACTCATCTGCTTTCTATCCCGATGGCGCACCAGATGATAGGTTTCTATACCGTTCCCGACAAACTGGCAGGCAATCTAAAGGTAATGCGCAGTTATCAATACTATGCCGCATCCGCTATTGCTGACCGTGTAGCAACATGCCGATGGGAAGAGAAAGATCCGTTTGGCGGTTATATATGGCATACAACGGGTAGCGGAAAAACGATGACTTCTTTTAAGTCTGCACAATTGATGGCTGACTCAGGCAAAGCAGACAAGGTCGTTTTCCTAATGGATCGTATTGAATTAGGCACTCAAACCGCTCTTGAATATCGCGGCTTCAAAACTGATTTGGAAGAAGTGCAAGAGACAGAAGATACAAGCGACCTTATCGGCAAATTAGATAGCCCAGACAGGCAAGATACGCTTATCGTCACTTCTATTCAGAAGATGAGCCGTATTGTGCCCAACAACAGGAATAGCCACCAACTCAAACGAATCAACCAGAAGCGAATAGTTATCATCATTGATGAATGCCACAGGGACGTGTTCGGCGATATGCTGAGCACTATTCGCGCCTCCTTTACACATGCTATATTCTTTGGCTTTACAGGCACGCCTATTCATGAGGAAAACAAGAAGATGATGCTTACTACAGCGGCTGTGTTTGGCAATGAATTGCACCGCTATAGTATAGCTGATGGTATCCGCGATGAGAACGTGCTGAAGTTTGACCCGATCATGAAGATTGTTTTTCCCGATGATGAAATGCGGCGTAAGGTGGCATTGTATAAAGCACATGCAGCCGACGAGCAAGAAGCATTGGCAGATGAGAAGAAAAAAGCCGTTTATCTTCAGTACATGAATGATGTGCCAATGGCGGGTAAAACGGAAGCCGATGAAGGCATAGAGGACTACATTCCCAAGGCGCAATATAAAGAAGGAAAATACCAACGTGCCGTTGTGGAAGATATACGAAAACATTTCCCGTCACTCAGTTTGGGCGGTAAGTATCACGCTATTTTTGCTACATCCTCTATTGATGAAGCTTTTGAATACTACATCTATCTCCGCACTTTTGCCCGCGAGTTGAAAACAACATGTTTGGTAGATCCGTCTATTGACAATGAGGGCAAAGGAGAAATAAAAGAAGAACTATTGCTGAAGATATTAGAAGATTACAATGCCTTGTATAACAAGAGCTTCACCATGCCACGCTACGCCGCATTTAAGAAAGATGTAGCACTTCGTTTGGCGCACAAGGATTTATACAAAGGTATAGAGAATAATCCGGCGCAATGTTTGGATGTGTTGGTAGTAGTAAACCAAATGCTTACCGGATATGATTCCCATTGGGTAAATACTTTGTATCTTGATAAAGAACTACGCAACGAAAATCTTATTCAGGCATTCTCTCGCACCAACCGTTTGAACGGACCCGATAAACCGCACGGAACAATATGCTACTATCGCTATCCGCATACCATGAAACGAAATATCGAGCAAGCTATCCGGCTCTATTCTGGAGACAAGCCGCTTGGTATAATGATGGCGGAGCAATTAGAAGTACATATACAGGCAATCAATGCTGCTTATACTCAAATACAACTCTTGTTCAAAACAGCTGGTATAAAAGACTTTTCCAAACTTCCGGAAGAAAAAGATGTACAGGGACAATTTTCCAAACTGTTCAAAGAACTTAACCGACATCTTAATGCCGCCAAAGTGCAAGGCTTTACTTGGAACAAACTGCAAGACAATATTTTCCAGACTGAAGCGGAGGGAGAACATGAAGCGGTTAGTTTGTCTATGGCTATTGACGAAACAGCTTATGGCGCCTTGCTGCAACGTTACAAGGAAATATATCGTACTCCACGAGAAAAACCGACAGATGAAATCACATTTGAGGTAGATCCATATATCATTTCTATCAATACCGGTGCTATTGACACGGAGTATATGAATGCCCGGTTCCGCAAATATATGCGGACTTTGGATAACTATGCTACCAAAGAAGAACAGGCGCAAGCGTTAGAGGAACTGCATCGCTCATTCTCTACTTTGACGCAAGAAGAACAAGACTTTGCGGAACTGTTCTTGCATGATGTTCAGCGCGGACAAATACATGTGGATGAATCCAAGACGCTGCGCGATTATCTCACGGAATATATGACGCGTGCCAAGAATGACCGTATTCACCGTTTTGCTGAAGCATTTGGGTTGAATGAAGATATATTGCGTGAAATAATGACAAACTACATGCCCGATGATATTATACCGCCGGGACCGTTTGAGCAATTGCGTCTTAGTGTGAATAAAGAAAAAGCCAAAACATGGTTTGAACAACATGAAGGTACACCTATTCAATCTTTCCGCATCAATATGCGTATAGATCGTATTCTTCGTGCTTTTATTGAAGAAGGCGGATTTGAAATATAACTTATGGAAATTAATTGGCTGGATATATTAAATACTATACTCGTGTTTGTCGGCACGTGTGGCACTGCCTTTCTTGTGTGGAAAGCCTGCCAGAAGCCAAAAGCAAGATTGCGCTTTAGTAATGGGAAGAAAGATATTACTTTTTCTCCTCACTATTATAATGAGACGCTAAAGTATTACGTTGTACCATATCCGGATCTTTCTCAATTTGACGAATATCACAGATTGGGTGAGAAATACCAGAAACTACATGAAAAAGACAATCGTTTTCTGCTAACGTTTAGGCTTTCCAATACTGGCGCTTTTCAGTTGGAGAATTATCGTGTAGAAATAGATTATAATAAGAGTCAATGCTCTGCATACCAAATCAAGGAGCACCGTTTTGGTGAACCATTTATGGATATTCCATCTTTTGATGGCGTCAGCTTTAGTAAGGAAAAATCAATGGTTATATTGGCTCCTGTAGGAGTTATGTCTCCTCTTAATCAAAATGACCATGAAGATTACTCATTTCAGGTAACACCTAAAATGGAAGCAAAAGAAATTGAGTTGAATTGGCGAATTATTGCCAAAGACTTTTCAGACAATGGTAAATTTGTAATTCACCTCCTCCCAACTGTTACTCATTTTACTAATATTCAACCTGTGTACCGTGCAAGTGAAATTCCCGAAGGAGCAGAGCGAGTTGATGATTTAACCCCGTACATTAAAGAATTTGAAGAACTACTAAAGGAGGAATAACACCATGCCCTGTCCGCGTAATTCTGCAAAAAAATGAAAAAAGTTGCTTTTGAGGTGATAGATTTCTTATCCCTAAGGGAACGATCACTACGTGTGCAGGTCTATGCAATTACCTAAGTGTTCGCAATTCGCGAACGGCGAACACAACGGATAACAGATTATCAAATATATGTCCAAACAACTACAAATACGCAACTCCACGGCAGTATCCGAGTTTTTCTCGGTAACTGATAACAAAAGCAACTACCGAGGAATTTTCGGCAGTTCTAAATAATATGGAGCAATTGAGAAATACCGCGTCATCCAGGACCGTCTGTTTGAGTCGGATTTTGACAAGTTCACTCTGCCTACATTACCTTTTGAAGATAAAGAAGATTAACCATGCCCTGTCCGCATAATCACATAGATTGCCCGCGCTTAAGCTAAGACTTGTGTGACTGCGCGCTCCGCGCTTGTATAATATATCGGCAAAAAATGCAGATAATTCGCATTTTCTTGCCCAAAAACTTGCCGGTGTCGGCAAAAATTAGTATCTTTGCAGCGGATTTTGAATTAAACTTGCCGATTATGGAATATATATCCGTCATACAGTTTGCCGAGAAGTACGGCATAAGCGAACGAACCGCACGCAATTACTGCGCGGAAGGGAAGATTGATGGCGCCTTTCTGACAGGCAAAACATGGAACATCCCAGCAGATGCAGTCCTTCCCAAGAAAGGAAAGAAGAAACTCTCTCCGTTACTCACTCGTTTGCGCGAGGAGAAAGACTCCAAACTAAAGGGCGGTATCTACCATCGTACGCAGATTGATTTGACCTATAACTCCAACCATATCGAAGGCAGCAAACTGACTAAAGAGCAAACGCGGTACATCTTCGAGACCAACACACTCGGCATCACGACCGAGAATACCTCCGTCGATGATATCATGGAGACGGTAAACCATTTCCGCTGTATTGATTATGTCATCGACCACGCAACGGATAAGATCACTGAGGCGCATATCAAAGCATTGCACGCCATCCTTAAAACCAATACTTCCGACAGCCGTAAACCGTGGTTTGCTGTAGGCGATTACAAGCGATTAGCCAACGAGGTAGGTGAGCAAGAGACGGTTGCCCCCAAAGAGGTTCATCGCCACATGAAAGCTTTGCTTTCCGACTATAACGCACTCAAGCAAGTGACCTTCGATGACATATTGGACTTCCACGTGCGGTTTGAGCGTATCCATCCATTCCAAGACGGTAACGGTCGTGTGGGGCGTCTGCTTCTTTTCTGGCAATGTCTGCAAAATGCCCAAGTGCCGTTTATCATTACCGACAAACTGCGCCTGTACTACTACCGAGGTATCCGTAATTGGGGAGACACTAACGGCTATCTTCGTGATACCTGCCTCACTGCGCAAGACCACTACAAGGCGTTGTTAGACTATTTTAAAATACGGTACTAAATACTCCCACGAAACATTACATAAACTCCTCCTGCGTATGCAGAGCCTTGATTATCCGGGGTACAAAGATTCTACCGAGCTGGATATGTTAGCGCACTTGCTTACGCGGCATAGATTGGCAGAAGTGATTTTGGACGAACCATTTAACGTTTTGATCAAAATCAAAACCATTTTAACTATTTAACCCTTTAACGTCACATCGTGACCTAATATATGGCAGCACAGAGTAAACTTTTTCAGAGACTGATTTGGCTGGTAGATACGATCTACAGCGCAGGGCATATCTCGCGGGACGAGATAGACCGCCGGTGGTCCAGTGCACGGTACAATGACATGCACGAGACCGAATATGGTGAACGGAACTTCCACCGCCATCGTGAGACCATTCAGGAGATGTTCGGTATTGACATCGTGTGCAATCGTACCACCAAAGAGTACTCCATCCAAGGTCTCGACGAAGCCAATGGAGCCGGAATGCGTTCGTGGCTGATGAACACCTTCGCCATCAATAACATGGTCAACCTCGGTGGCGGCATGGAGGAACGTATTCTGTTTGAGACTATTCCCGAAGGAACACGTTATCTGTCCACGATCGTCAATGCCATGCGAGACGGTAAACAGCTGTATGTCTCTTATCAGAATTTCGTGCGTCCCGAGCCGCATTCGTTCCTGCTGGCACCATACTGTTTGAAGTTGTCCAAACGTCGTTGGTACGTCATCGGCAAGCCGGATGACCATCCCGAAGAAGCCGATCCGCGCGTCTATTCGCTTGACCGTGTGAAAGAGCTGACCGCGACGGATAAGACGTTTAAGATGCCCAAGGATTTCAAGGCGTCGAAGTTCTTTGCCAACCAGTTCGGTGTCGATCGCCGCATCACTGAGGCGGAGCGAATTAAGGTGAAGATGAGCGCGTATGACGCGAACTACATGCGCACGCTACCGATCCACGGCAGCCAGTTTGAGTTGGAGCGGAACGACGAGTACAGTATCTTCGGTTTTTATGTTGCTCCGACGTACGATTTCATCCAAGAACTGCGTAAGTTCGGCTCGACCCTCGAAGTCCTCGAACCCGCTCATCTGCGAGACGAATTCAAAGAAGAAAGCGAGAATTTAGCGAAAATGTACGAAAAATAGCATTTTTTTTGCATGACAGACTTCTGGTGTCAGTTTGATGCATTAATTTTGCAGCGAATTTTAAAATTTTGGTAGTATGGACACGAGTAAATTTCCTTGTTTAGGAGCTATCATCGGTGATACCGTGGGCTCCGTGTATGAGTTTGATAACATCAAGACGACCGATTTTCAGCCGTTGTTCGACTGCCGTGCGGAATACACCGACGATAGCATCATGACTATCGCCGTGGCTGACTGGTTGGTGAATACCGACCGCTCGCAGGAACAGTTGGAGGATCGTTTGGTCTATTGGGCGAAACACTATCAATGCCCGATGGGTGGTTATGGTGGCGGATTCCGCACGTGGCTCTTTCAACCGCGAAGGTTACATGACTTCAACGGACAGCCGTTTGAGGACGGCAAGCGCCATCCGTACAACTCGTATGGCAATGGTTCAGCTATGCGTGCATCGGCTTGCGGATGGGCTGCTAAATCCCTCGAAGAGGCATTGGACTTAGGCAAACGTTCCGCAGAAATCACGCACAACCATCCCGAAGGCATCAAGGGCGCACAAGCCACTGCAGCTGCAATCTTCATGGCGCGTCAGGGCGAGACGAAAGAGGCAATACGGACCTATATAGAGCAGACCTTCGGTTATGACTTAAAGCACACTTGCGACGAGATACGACCGTACTACGACTGGGAGTCTTCTTGTCAAGGCACCGTGCCGCCTGCATTCTTGGCATTCTTCGACAGTCACGACTTTGAGGAGTCTATCCGTCTCGCAGTTTCGCTTGGTGGCGACTCCGATACGCTCGCTTGCATCACCGGAGGCATCGCGCAGGCATATTACAAGGAGATTCCCGACGAGATAATCGAGCAGATGCGTATGCGCCTGCCAAAAGAATTTTGGGAAGTAATGGAGAAATTGGCTGAACTATGATAGACTACACAAAGACATCTGACGGGCTATATGCCTATCGTTGGCCGCGGGCAAGTGTGACGGCAGATGCCGTGCTTTTTGCTGAGCGCGACGGACAGACGTACGTGCTGCTTATTCAACGTGGCAACGAGCCGTACAAAGGTTGCTGGGCATTCCCCGGCGGGTTTCTGGAGATGGATGAGACGGTGGCTCGTTGTGCCGAGCGCGAACTGGAGGAAGAGACCGGTATCGTATTGACCGGCATGCAGTTGGTGGGTATCTATTCCGACGTGGAGCGTGATCCGCGTGGACGTGTCATCACAGCGGCTTATGCTGCTATGACCACCATGCCGGAGGCAACTGCCGCAGACGATGCTGCTGCTGCACAATGGTGGCCGCTGAATGCGCTGCCTAAGTTAGCTTTCGACCATGACAAGATTTTGGCTGACGCAATGAGGGTTTTGAAGATCAATGGATAACTTCGTAGCCATAGATTTTGAGACGGCGAACTTCGCGCAGTCAAGCGTTTGTTCGGTCGGGCTGGTCATCGTTAAAGACGGGGAGATAGTGGATAACTACTACTCGCTCATCCGACCGATACCAAACTACTACAATGCCCGCTGTAGCGAAGTGAACGGACTGCATTTTGACGACACCAACGATGCGCCCGAGTTCCCGGATGTATTGTCTGAAGCGGTAAAAAAAGTACATGAGTATTTCCCGTATATCGAGGACGGAGAAGTGCCGTTTGTGGCGCACAACAAGGCCTTTGACGAGAACTGCCTGAAGGCAGTGTTCCGTGCGTATGAGATTGCTTATCCGGACTATGAGTTTGAATGTACCTTGCTCCGTTCGCGCAAAGTGTGGCCGGAAGGACATCATAACTTGGATATCATTGCCGGCTATTGCGGCTACGAAATGACGAACCACCACCATGCCCTCGCCGATGCAGAG